>DDYO01000292.1 GCA_002348045.1 Anaerolineales bacterium UBA2232 | reverse complement strand
GAGACTACGGCAGCTCTAGCCTATGCCGCTCTCCGGCTGCATGCTCGCGTCCACGTGGGTCCTTGCGCAACCCGGGACGCTTTTTATGTTGACCGTGATCCAAACGAGAAAGCGCTGCTGAAACAAGCCGGATTGCTTGCGCAGGAAATGGAAGGCGACATCGTCTTTGTCCTCGCCTCCCTGTGGGGGTGGCGTGCGGGTGCCTTGTTCGCGGTGGCAAGTCCGGCCACCCAGAGAAGGCCTGAGCGCTGTCTGGAGCCTTTTCAGATGGCTGAGAACAACGCAGTTCGCATCGCTCTCGAGGCGATATGGGAACTGGACTCTGGAGCTACCACTTGTCGCGATTTTGAGAAGGGGTGCGACTGATCATGAACGAGCGAAGCGTCATCGTAGATTGCGACACGGGAGTGGACGATGCCCTGGCACTGCTGTTGGCGCTGCGGGCGTCGAGCCTCAACGTCATCGGCATCACAACGTTGGCGGGCAACGTGCGCCTGGAGAGGGTCTTGCGCAACACCCTCATCGTGGTGGAACATTCGGGCAAACGCGTGCCGGTGTATCGCGGTCAGGCCCAGCCCCTGTTTGCGCCGCTGGAGACAGCTGAGTATGCCCACGGGCACAACGGCCTCGCCGATCAGCCCTTTGCCGAGCCTACCACCTCTCTTGCTGCGGGACATGCCGTCGACTACCTCATTGAGACCTTCATGTCTTCTTCTGGCGATGTCGAGTTGGTCACCACGGGCCCACTGACCAACATCGGACTGGCCCTTATGCGCGAGCCGCGCCTGGGACAAAGGATTCCTCGCCTGACCATGATGGCTGGGGGAATCACCCACGGCAACGCCACGGCTGCCGCTGAGTTCAATGTTTATGTCGACCCAGAGGCGGCTGACGTGGTCTTTCGGAGTGCCATACCCAAGGTGATGATCGCCCTGGAGCCCATTGCGAACGGGGCCACCCTCGCTGAGACAGAGGTCGAGCAACTTGAGACATCCCCATCTCCTTGGTGCCAGATGGCCAGCAGACTGCTCCGCTGGTATTTGTCCAAGCGACCGAGCCCGGTCAGCCCGTGCGATCCAGCCGCTATGGCTGTGGCCTTGGATCCCTCCATCGCCGTGTCAGAGCCCTGCCATGTCGTCATCGAGACAGAAGGAAAGCACACTCGCGGAATGACCCTGGTCGACCGCCGGCCCCGCCTGTTAGGCGGGCAGATCCGCGCACCAGCCAATGTTGATGTCGTTCTCGAGATTGACACGGCTGGTTACCGCGAGCTGTTCATAAAGACCCTCTTGACTGGATAGCGTGCACCTCATGTCTGAGGAACCGTGCAGCGCTTTCCACTCGATTGCTGCTCAGAAAGGCACAGCCATGGCCGTACGAAACGTCATCATAGACTGCGACACTGGGGCAGATGATGCCCTTGCCCTCTTGTTGGCTCTGCGCTCTCCGCAACTGAACGTGCTGGGAATCACCTGCGTGGCTGGCAACGTCCCTCTGGACAAGGTGGTTCCAAACACGCTGCGTGTGGTCGAGAACAGCGGCAAGCAGGTTCCCGTAATGGCCGGCGCGTCCCAACCTCTGCTCTGCCCTCTGCAGACAGCGGAAGTGGTCCACGGCAGCGATGGGCTCGGTGATCTGGGCTTCGATCCGCCCAAGCTGCAGCCCAGCATTGAGCATGCGGTGGCTTTCCTTATTCGCACCGCGACAGAGACCAAGGAACCCGTCGAATGGATTGCCCAGGGCCCACTGACGAACCTGGCCTTGGCCCTGATGCGCGAACCCGCTCTGAACAGGCGGATCAAGCAGCTGACGCTGATGGGCGGCGGCATCACCGGCGGCAACACGACTGCTATGGCCGAGTTCAACATCGCCGTGGACCCTGAAGCCGCCGACGTTGTGCTTCGCAGCGGGATTCCGACGACGATGGTTCCTTTGGAGCCATGCATGCAGGACGGCCACTTTGCGACTGAGGACATTGAGCAACTCATGGGGGCGACAAACCCGTGGGCCGCGATGGCGGGTCAGCTGATGGCCTGGCAGATGGAGCTCTTCCAGCGCTTTGGAGCCAACCAGGTCACTCCCCCGGACCCCGTGGCGGTCGCCGTGGCCATCGATGCCACCTTGGCTGAGGCGCTTGACCACCACGTCGTGGTGGAGCTGCACGGAACCCACACGCGGGGCATGACCGTAGTCGACCGGCGGTGGTTCCGACGGTTTGAGCCGGATGCAGCGCCCACCAACGTGAACGTGGTTTTCAAAGTGGACAATGAGCGCTACCGCCGGCTGTATCTGGATACCCTGCTGGCTGCATGAGGCAGCCAGTCAACGGAAAGGAAGGTAGTAGATGCAAGACAGCAAAGCCCCAGCTCTGGTCTGGAAGACGCGTCGCCTGGAGGCGGCCGCTTACATCCAATCCAAGTCTGGCGTTCAGCCCCAGATTGGCTTGATCCTGGGTTCGGGACTGGGCTCCCTTGCCCGGGAGATCGTGAATCCCACGGTCATCCCCTACGGCGACATCCCGCATTTCCCCGTGTCCACCGTGGCAGGTCATGCGGGTGAATTAGTTTTGGGGGAGCTGCAGGGTAAGCGGGTGATCGCGATGAACGGGCGTTTCCATTACTACGAAGGTTACTCCATGCAGCAGGTCGTCTTCCCGGTTTGGGTGATGAGGACCCTGGGCGCAACCGTTCTCATTGCGACGAATGCAGCAGGCGGCACCAACCGCTCGTTCGTGCCCGGCGATCTGATGATCGTCGTTGACCATATCAACCTGATGTACAACAACCCTCTCATCGGCCCGAACGACGATGACCTGGGCGTGCGTTTCCCCAGCATGGCTGCCGCGTATCCATGGGAGCTCGTTGAATTGGCGCAGCGGGCGGCCGACTCGGTGGGCATCCATGTTCAGAAAGGCGTCTACATCGGGACCACCGGACCCTGCTACACCACGCCCTCCGAAAGCTTGCTCTACCGGCTATATCGGGGCGATGCCGTCGGGATGTCCACAGTGCCGGAGATCATCGCCGCCACCCATGCCGGCATGAAGACCCTCGCCATTTCATGCATTACTGATGTTGCTCGAGACCCGAAGGCGCCGGGTACAGGAGGGATGCTCACCCACGAAGAGGTGTTGGCCGTTGCCGCCAAGAGCAGGACCAAGTTCATCTCGCTCATGCAGGCCATTCTGCGCATGATCGAGCCCTAGGCGGGGGTATCACTCCGCCCGACACGCCTTTGTGTACCCTACGCACGACGGTCTATGCGCGACTGTGACAAGGAGCAGCATGAGGATATACTTTGCGGGACCGCTGTTCACACCTTATGAGCGGGACTATATCTCCCGCTGTGCTCAGGTCCTTCGGGACAACGGGTTGCATCCCTTTGTGCCTCATGAGAGTCCCAAGATCACAGAGCCCAACGATCAGCGATCGGTTCAGAAGCGCGTCTTCGACAACGACTTTGGTGCCCTCCGTGAGGCCAATGCAGTCCTCGCCATCGTCAACGGTACTGAGGCTGACGACGGCACGGCTTGCGAGGTCGGCATCTTCTACGCTTTGATGCAGAACGATCCCAGCAAGAAGGGGATCGTGGCCCTCCATGAAGACTGGCGTACCCAGGCCCAACCGGGAGAGGGCAAAGACCTGAATGCCTTCCTGGTGGGCTGCATTCTTGACGGCGGGGCCGTGTGCCTTACCCTCCAAGATGCCATCGACAGATTGCTGGAATGGAAGACCGAGTTGTCCACCGCCGGCCTGTTACTACCCTGGGAAACCAGCCAATGAAGATTTACTTTGCCGGCCCCCTGTTCACGCCTTATGTGAGAGAGTGGATCTCCCATCATGCCCAGATTCTTCGCGATCAAGGCATGGATCCCTTTGTACCCCACGAGTCCTTCCGACCGCACGTAACGCCAGAAGGAATGCGTTTTCTGGCTGAGAAGGGGCTTCTCACCGTGGAGCAGCTATCGTCGCCTACCGTGCCTGATGTAGTGAACGAATTACTGCGAAGGGGACTAGTGAGGCGTGAAGACATCGGCTTGCCTCCGATGACGCCAGAGCACATCTTCAGGGTTGACCTGGGCGGCTTGAGAGCGGCCAATGCTGTGCTTGCAGTGCTCGATGGCACCCAGGTAGACGATGGTACCGCTTGCGAGTTGGGCATCTTTTACGGTTTGATGAGGTCCGATCCCAGCAAGAAAGGCATTGTCGGGCTGATGAACGATGCCCGTGGCGCCCGCAAGGCGGCGACCAACTGGGGCCTCAATTACTTTGTCCTGGGCACCATCGAGGAGTGCGGCAAAGTGGTTGCCGATTTCCAGGATGCCCTTGCGCTGCTCAAGGAGTGGCGAGGCGAGTTGACCAAGGCCACGGAACGCCCCCAGTGAATGGTCCAGTGCAAATGCCCGTGCAGGGATTGCGCCCACGATTGTCCCGCGGACTGTCGGACTATGCTGCCTGCATCCGCATGTTCAGCCCCAATGTGCGCCTAAGGCTCCTCGCCGTCGTCCTCAACGGAACGGCGCAGGGTGTCTTCGCAGTGTCCTTCAACCTTTACATCTTGTCCATGGGCATCCCGGCCAACGTGTTGGGCACCATCCTCGGCGCGGCTCCTCTGGCCCAAGCGTTGGGTTCAATCCCGATCGGGTTCGTTGCAGAGCTCATCGGCCACAGGGCCACATTCTTGATCGTATACAGCCTGGCCGGCATGAGCTATCTGCTGCGCGTTTGGAACGATAGCGTCCCTCTGATCTTGATGGCCTCGTTCCTGGGAGGACTGGCGCTGGCTGGCGACTTTGTGGTAGGCCTCCCGTACATCCTCGGCAACACGTCTGAGAAAGAACGAACCTACGCTTTCAGCATCAGCACCCTGCTGTTCAGCCTGTCCATGTCGTTCGGCGCTCTAATCGGGGGCTTTGGTCCCACTTTCATGCGCCATCTGGCGCCGAGCCTGACCGCAGGGTATCGGTACACCCTGGCCCTTGCATCCATGCTCATCCTCCTCGCCCTCGTGCCAGTCTCCAGGATCACGGCGCAGCCTCGCACGACGCGCCAGAAGATCAGCCTGCTGCCGTATCTGTGGGGGATGGACCGCTTCACCCAACGGGTTGCCGTGGTGGAGCTCTTCCTGGGACTGTGGATGGGCTTGACCATCCCCTTTCTCAACGTGTACTTTGTCTACCGCCTCCAGGCTAGTCGTCAGTTTTACGGCACCATTTCGGCCCTCAACCTGATCCCTTCCCTGATCGGCACCGCCCTGGGACCTGCATTGGCCATCCGGGTGGGTACCCTCCGTTCCATCACGGTTACCCGTTTGCTCTTGGCGCTCTGCATGGTTCTGATGGGTCTGGCGTTCACGCCCCTGATAGGAGCGTTGGGCTTGTGGACATACCAGGGGCTCTTTATGCTCTCGCAGCCCATCTGGTTCGCGTATGCCATGGCCACGGCCTCCTTGAGGGCAAAAGCCGCCGTGGCGGCCTGGATCAATCTCACGTATTGGCTGGGAAACGCGATCGCTGCACCGGTGACCGGCTGGTTGTTTTCCCGATCCCGTTACACCATCCCTTTCTACCTATCCGCCACCGCGATCCTGTTCGCGGCCTGGCTGACAAATCGTTCAGGCTCGCCATCGCTCACCTCAGGCAACAAGGAGAACCCATATCATGCAGACTAGATCCGACGCTATTGCAGCCGCTCTGGGCGTCCAGCCGTTTGACCTGCTGATCGAGAACGTGCGCCTGGTCAATGTCTACACCCGGGAGGTGTATCCGGCGTCCATCGGCATAGCTGGTGGCTTTATCGCGCATGTAGGTCCCGACACGTGGGACGGAGTGGAGCCGAAGCAGCGGCTCGCTGGCGATGGCCGCTTTGCCGTGCCCGGGTTCATCGACACTCACGTTCACATTGAAAGCAGTATGATGAGCCCCGCTGGCTTTGCGGCCGCTGTCCTGCCCCGCGGAACCACGACCGTAGTCATCGATCCTCACGAGATTGCCAATGTGGTGGGCCTGCGTGGGGTCAAGTACATGATCGACGCGACTCGGGCCTTGCCCTTGCGCGTGTTCGTGCAAGCGCCGTCGTGTGTTCCCGCGGTGCCCGGCCTCGAGACCGCGGGCGCCGACTTTGGCCCCTCGGAGATCGCCGAAATGCTCAGCTGGCCCGAGGTAATCGGTGTGGCCGAGGTCATGGACTACTTGGGTGTGATACATCAAGGCCAACGTATGAGCGACATTCTGGCCGTGGCGTTGGCCCATAACACCGTTATCAGCGGTCACTGCCCTGGGTTACGCGGTGACCAGCTCGCCGCCTATATGGTGGGGGGACCAGCCTCCGATCACGAAGGCAAGAATGTGGACGAGTTGCGGGAGAAGCTGCGCATGGGCATGACCGTCGAGGGCCGCGCTTCCACCTTCTCAGAGAGTATGTCCACGCTTGCCCAGTTGGTCAGAGAGTTCGAACACGTTCCTCCCAATCTGGTCATGTGCACCGATGACATCTTGCCAGATGATCTCTTGCACCGCGGCCACATGGACCGTGTGGTTCGAATTGCGGTGGACTCCGGGTTCCACCCTGTTGACGCCATCCGGGCGGCCACGCTTCATGGCGCGCAACGCCATCGCTTGTACGACCTGGGTGCCATTGCGCCCGGTAAGCGTGCCGACCTGGTGCTCACGTCCAGCCTTGAGGAGTTCGCGGCGGACGAGGTCATCGTAGACGGAATTCTGGTGGCCCGGCAGGGCCAGATGGTCATGGCCCTGCCGTCGCAGCGTTTCCAACTCGACGCTGAAAACACGGTGCGGCTGCCACATCCCCCGACCCGCGAGGACTTTGGCCTCCGAGCGCGACCGGCCCGTTCCCACGAGCGAGTGCGCGTGCTTACCCTGGTGCCAGCATCACGTAACGCCCTGGAGACCGTGGAACTTCCGGTGGTGAATGGCCTGGTGGACGTGACAGGAGCTCCCGGGATTGTCCTCTTGACCATTCTGGAGCGCCATGGTCGGGGCGGGCAACGAGCCACCGCGCTGCTCCAGGGCCTGGGCCTGCAGCGAGGTGCGGTTGCCAGCACGGTTTCCCACGATTCTCACAACCTCACTGTCGTGGGGCGAAGCGTCGACGACATGGTTCTCGCCGCTCAAGAGCTTGCCAAGTGCGGCGGGGGAGTCTGCTGCGCCGAGTCGGGCAGGGTTGTTTCGCTGGTTCCACTTCCCATCGGCGGACTCATGAGTCCATTGCCGCTGGAGGACCTCGCACCCCAACTCGAAGCCTTCAATAACGCGTTGCGCAACCTGGGCATCAACCGCAGCAACCCCCTCGCGGCTATCATCGGATTGGCCTTACCGGTGATTCCTTTCTACAGCATGACCGACCAGGGCCTGGTTGACGTGGAGCGCCAAACGGTGATTTCCATATGGGCCGATGAGGAGTAGCGCTGATGGCAAACTATGCTCGCCTGCTCCAGGTCGCCCTGGGCGATGAACCAGCGGATCTGGTCATCCGCAATGGACATCTGCTGAACGTTATCACCCGCGAAGTCTATCCAGCAACGGTGGGCATCTGCGAGGACACCATCGCGTATGTTACGGCTCCCGATGACCCTAAATGCCTGGGGCGCGACACTATAGATGCCAAGGGCATGTGGCTGTCCCCGGGACTCATCGACAGCCACATGCACATTGAGAGTACCCACGTCACCCCCGAGCACTTTGCCAATGCCGTGCTGCCCCTCGGGATCACCACCGTGGCGGCTGATCCCCACGAGATCGCCAATGTCATGGGTGTCGCGGGCGTGGACTATATGCGACATGCGTGCAGGGGTTTGCCCCTCCGTGTGTTGTTCTTCGTACCCACCTGCGTACCGTCGGTTCCAGCGCTGGAGACTGCGGGTGCGGTTTTCCTCGCCGAAGATGTCAATGCTCTCCTGGACGATCCCGACACCATCGGTCTGGCTGAGGTGATGGACTACTGGGGGGTGATTCGCCAGTCGCCTCGCATCAGCGAAATCGTCGAGGCTGGACGGCAGCGGGGCGTCATCCTCACCGGCCACATCCGCGGATTGGGCGGCAGGGAGCTGAACACTTACCTGGCAGCAGGCATCAACTCTGACCATGAGTTCCTCTCTCCCCAAGGCATTCTGGAACGGACCAGGCTTGGAATGACCGTGGAGATTCGCTGCCTCGCCCATGGGGACAACATCAAGGAGGCGGTGGAGTGCTGGCGCCAGCGTGGTCGCCTGGATGAGGTGGTGTTCGTTACCGACGACATCCCGCCCCAGGAACTTGTCGCCCACGGCCACCTGGACCGCGGAGTGCGCCGGGCAATCGCCCTGGGAATGTCTCCTGTGGACGCCGTGCGCGCTGCCACTCTCACTCCGGCTCGTCGCCTGCGGCAGTACGACCTGGGGGCCATTGCACCGGGATTCAAGGCGGACGTGCTGGTTCTGCGGGACCTGTTGTCTTTCGAGGTACACTCCACCCTCTGCTCCGGTCGCGTTGTAGCCCGAGACGGCAAGATGCTGGAGCCTGCCCTTGCACAGCAGAGCCCGCCGAAAGCAGCGCTGGAATCAGTGCGTCTGACGCCCCCCGCTGCCGACGACCTAGCCCTGCGCTATCCCGGCGCGGCCGTGCGCGCCCGCATCCTCCTTGACCGCGGGAAGGACCTCGAAGAGCGCGTCATCCATATTGTCAACGGAGCCGTAGCCTGGCGGGAACAAGGCGACCTCGCCCTGGCTGTGGTCTGGCACCGCCACGGGCAGAACGCGAATCGCGGTGCCGCCCTATTGGGAGGGTCCGGCCTGGAGACGGGCGCCCTGGCCACGACCTATACCCACGACTGTCACAACCTCGTCGCAATCGGCCGTGATCCGCAAGACATGGCTGTGGCCATCGGCGCCCTTGTCGAGGCAGGAGGCGGCTACGTGGCCGTGGCCGATGGCCAGGTTCGGGCCCTCGCCCCTTTGCCCGTAGCGGGAATTCTTGCCCAGAAGTCAGTTCCTGAGCTGGCAAGGGACTTTGAGGCCTTTGTGTCAGCCGCGAAGGCGATGGGGGTTGATGAGAACCCTATCGGCCTCCTGACCTCCCTAGCGCTGCCGGTAGTTCCACGATACCGATTGACAGACATGGGCTTGGCCGACGTCGAGCGCCAGGTCATCATCCCGGCTTTCGAACCAGTGGAAGGGTAACACCCAGACGTAGGAGGGACCGATGAAACAACCCAAGGTGACCGTAGTCGGCAGCTTTAACTTTGACCTGGCGATGCGTACTCCACGCATGCCGGTCAAGGGCGAGACCATACTGGGCGGGCCCTTTCACATGGGCCCTGGGGGCAAGGGGGCCAACCAGGCCGTGGCTGCAGCGCGCCTGGGCGCAGACGTGACCATGGTCGTCAAGCTGGGCAAAGATCTCTTTGGCGATATTGCTCACAAGAACTTGGTGGAAGAGGGTGTCAAACCGGATCACATCATCCGAACCGAAGAAACGCACACCGGCACCGCTACCATACTCCTGGACTCTGCTGGTGAGAACATGATCGTGGTAGCCGCCGGCGCCAACACCCTCCTGAGCCCAGCGGACCTTGAGGCTGCGCGACAGTCTATTGGGAACGCGGACGTGCTGCTGGTGCAGCTGGAGATTCCCATGGGGACTGTTCGGCACGCAATATCCCTGGCCCACGAGGCAGGGGTGCCCGTCCTGCTGAACCCTGCTCCTGGCCTAGCACTGGTACCAGAACTCCTGCGACAGGTCAGCGTGCTCACGCCGAACGAGACCGAAGCGGAGATCATTACTGGATTGCCGGTGCGGAGCCTGACTGAGGCCGAAGCGGCGGGACATCGACTCGTATCCCTTGGCGTGAACGCGGCTGTCATCACTCTGGGGGGGCAAGGGGCGCTGATCGTGACCGCCGAGGTGGTAAGACACGTTGCTGGGCGTACGGTTCAAGTGGTCGATACCACCGGCGCTGGCGACGCGTTTAGTGGCGCCTTGGCCGTGGCGCTGGCTGAGGGACAGAGCTTGGTGGACGCCGTAGAGTTCGCCACCGTGGCTGCCTCCATCCAGGTAACTCGACTCGGAACCGCACCGGCCATGGCTCGTCGATGGGAGGTGGAGGAGGCATTGGCGAGCCACCAATGAGAGGATTACCTCGCCAATGCCTTGATCGGCTGACCCATCTGGTCGCCCCACTCCGTAGGCCCGATCGCGGCAGTGTCATCGCTCCAGCAGCCGTCCACGTGCCCACCACAGGGGAGGCCCTTGTCACCTACCTGGTGCAACTGGTCGCGGCCATCGGGTTGAGCGCGGTCGTCGGCTCACTACTGCTGTTGTGGACGGGTGCGAATCCGCTTCAGGTGTATTCCCTGCTGTTCCGGGAGTCATTCTTTAGCCCACGTAGCTTGATGATCAGCATTCAGAGGGCAACGCCCTTGATCCTGACATCGGCGGCAGCCACCATGGCGTTTCAGGCCGGGGCCATCAACATGGGGCTGGTAGCCCAGTTCTCCGTCGGCGCCAGCGCGGCAGCCATGGCCGGCTATGCCCTGCCGGCACTTCCCACTGTGATCCTTGTTCCCCTCATCCTTCTCATCAGCGGGTGCGCTGGGGCGGCAGCGGGTTTTGTGCCTGCCCTCGTCAAACGCATCTCCGGGATCAGCGAAATTGTCACTGGAATGATCACCAATCCGGTGGTGACCAACGGGCTGTCCCTGGTCATCGGGCTGATACCCTGGCTTTCGAGTGCCTCGCGCGGCGCCTCACGAGCCGGCATTCAGCCCAACGCGCGCCTCGCCAAGTTCAGCGATATTCTTCCCTACTCTCTGGGTCCACGGTCCGAGGCCAACACCGGAATATTCGTGTCCATCGCCATCGTGCTCATGCTGGCCTACTGGATGCGCAGGTCCAAGACGGGCTATGAGATCCGCATGACGCGCCACAATCCCCGGTTCGCCCAAATGGGCGGCATCCAGGCAGGCCGCGTCTTCTTCCTGGGAATGATGCTCAGTGGCGCGATTGCCGCCATGGCTGGAGCGATCGAGGTGATGGGGGTGTGGGGATCTACCCGCTCAGGAATGTTGAACGTGGGCGAAAAGGACCTGATCATCGCCCTCATCGGAGGGCAATCCTTTATCGGTTCGCTGTTCGCTGCCCTGGCCTACGGCGGATTGGAGTCAGGCGCCCTCAGCGTGGCGTTCTACTCCCCTGTCCCTCGACCGTTCATCGACATCCTGGTCGAACTCATGGTGATTTTCGCCGCGTTGCCCAGCATGAGAAGCTTTGTGAGCAGTGGGGTTTCTGGCTACAGCGACCATCTCGGTGGACGCTACATCGGCGATCCCCTGTAGGTTGCCCGCCTGACCTGTCAAGCCGCACAGCCTCTGTCGCCGAGTGATGCGGTCGCCGGAGCTAGCCCACATCTCTTGGCGTTCGGTAGAATGCCAGGGTGTTTTCCAGAGGCGTGTCGTTTTGCATGTAGTGGGAGGGCGCCAGGATATAGCCTCCTCCCGGTCCAAGAACTCTGCACCGGTCTTGCACCTCTTGGCGAACCTCTTCAGCTGTACCATGTGGCAGTGTGTGCTGAATGTCCACCCCGCCATGAAACGAGATGCGGCGGCCGAACTCTTCTTTGATGCGCGACATGTCCATGCCGGCGGCGCGAGGCTGCAGAGGGTTGAGGACATCAATCCCAGCCTCTTCGATCAGAGCGGGAATCAGAGGGTAGATCGCGCCACAGGAATGGTACATGAGCTTGACATTGAACTCCCGTATGGCGGCGTTCAAGCGCAAATGCCTGGGCAAGATATGGCGGCGCCACATGGCTGGTGATACCATGAGGCCGTGCTGATGGGCCACATCATCCCAAGTGTAAACCATGTCGATGCGTTCGCCGGTGGCTCGCAGAAGACGGGTCACGTTCGCAATGTACAGGTCCGTCATGCAGTCCATGATCGCGCATGGAACCTCGGGGTTGGTCGCCAGGTCCATCAGGAAGCGCTCCAGTCCCACCAGGCCCCAGGAACGCTCAAAGATACCACCCAGGTCATAGCAGACAAAGTAGTCGCCCTGGGCATCCAATTCCTTGAGCTTGGGCGGCACGCTGTCCATGTCCCATGACTCGGTCTGCGGCCACTCCCAATCGTGGACGTCCGCTGCGGTCTTTGCGTCGGCCAAGGGATAGCCAGCATACTCGTGATAGATGCTGAACTCATTGCGCACCGCTTTTCGCCACGCGCCGTAGTGGTCCACGTACCCCCCGCCTGGCAGGCCAGCCTCGGGGCCCACATAGTCGGGGGCCACCCAGCGAATGTCCACCTCGAGCGTTTGCAGGAGCTCCTCACGGGTGATGCCGCCCATGGCCGACAGTAACCGCTCCCACAGCTCCGGTACAGCCCAAAAGTCGATGGGCACGCGATCCGGCTGCCGGTGCGCCAAAGACATGTACACCCGCTCCCTCGGTGTCAGCGATCCGGGACCCAGGGTTGGCCAGGCCTCCGGCGGTTCGGTCACGTAAGGGTTGGACATCAGCCATCTCCTCTCGTTGAGCTGCAGCGTACAATGAAGGCTGGTTTAGGAACGCGCCCGTTCCTAGGGTGCCTCGCCATAGCTTGAGCGCCACAGCCAGCTCAGCTCGGCATCGCTCTCCAACGCTCTCTTCATAAGGCCACGGCCGGCGGTATCGATGCGCTCGACCAAGTCCCGTTCATCCACGGTGACCAGGCGATGGTCCCTGACCACGAATCGCCCGTTCACCAGCACGGTATTCACGTCTCGCCCGTTGCAGCAGTAGACGATGTTGTTCAGCAGAGAGTAGTTGGGAGCACACGCCATGCCGCCGATATCCAAAATGGTCAGGTCCGCCAGGTATCCAGGGGTTACCCGGCCTAGCTCTCCGCCCAAACCAATTGCCTCGGCAGCATCCCGCGTCACCAGTTCCAAGATCTTGGACGCTGGCATCGCCCCCTTTCCGCCCGTCAACTGACGTTGCGATGCGCCAGCGATGCGCAACTCTCCGGTCAGGTCCATGACGTTGTTAGAGCAAACGCAGTCGGTGCCAATCAGCGCCTTTACGCCGCGCTCCAGCATCTCCCACGTCCTCATGGGTCGGCCGCCCAGGGCATGCCCCATCGGGCAGTAGATCGGGTGAGTGCCCGACGCCGCCAGCAGGTCGATCTCAGCATCGTCTATGTGGATGCAGTGAGCCGCCAGGACATCTGGACCCAGGAAACCCAGGTCGTTCAAGTACTGCACGCAGCCCACACCGAACTGCTCCCGAACGTAATCCCGCTCCCGCTGGCTCTGTGCCAGGTGCAGGTGCAGGCCAACTCCCCGGTCGCTAGCTACCTCCCTTAACTTGAGCAACCAGTCCCTGGAGACCGTATCGCTGGCGTGCGGAGCCAGCCAGGGCGTCACCAGTGGATGCTTGCCTTGCCAGCGGTCAACGAAGGCGATGCCCTCCTCAAGCTCACGTTCACCGACAAAGGGACCCAAGCGACTCATGATGGTGTGGCCCAATACGCCACGGACACCAACCTCTACTGTCGCCCGGGCGACATGCTCCATGTGAAAGTAGTGGTCGACCACGCAGGTTGACCCGCCCAGCACGGCTTCGGCCGCGCCAGCGAGTGCTCCAACATAGCAGTCTTCGGCTGTCAGTGCCTTTTCTACCGGCCACATGACGCGGTACAATCCTTCTTCCACCGCCAGGGTCACGCCCTTCTGGAGGCTCATGCTGACATGAGTGTGACAGTTGATCAGGCCAGGAAGCACGGCCATGCCTTTGGCATCAAACCGCTCGGCCGTGGGATAACGGGCACGCAATTCCTCCAAGGGTCCCACGGCTTCGACCCGGGAGCCAGCCACGGCCACGGTGGCATTGGCCATGATTTCTCGCTGCTCATTCATCGTCACAACGGTGCCGTTCTCAATCAGCAAGTACTCGCCCATCGGGTCCTCCTTGTGGCCGCTGCAGGGTAGAGTTACCTATACCATACCGGAGCGCCGTTGTCAAAATCAGGCGCACTTTGCTGTTCTCCTGGCTCCCGCACGCAGTGCCCACGGTCGTTTCAGTGGGCCGATGCACTGGTGAGAGAGGCCTTCAATGGCACTGGACAACGCACAACAAGAGCACTCCGGTGAAAAGGATGTGAAAGACGAGTAGGGCCGAGAAAAGAGTCCTCCGGATCGTCTCAGCAGTGCCTCGTGGAGAATATGCTAGCCCTGTGCCGTCTGCACCTCGAACAGGAACAGGTCACAGTGCGGCGACCAGGCCCGATGCTCATCCTTCTGCTGCCCAAACATATGCTCCGTGGCGCCATAAGTGTCGGCAAGATCCACTGATCCATCGAGCGCCCTCTGCGCTGGCGCATACTGGGTGTCACGCCCACACTGGGCGCATCCATATCTCTCAAGTAACCTAGTGAACGCCTGCCGCTGCGCTCCTGGTGAATCCGCCAGTGCGTGAAACCACGGACGGGGTAGGTCATCCAGGCGTTGCTGAACGGTTGTGCGATCAGCCGTCCCCAATCACACCATCCTCGGCGCCAACGTTGCCGTCCACGTCATGCCGCTGCTCACGTTTCGTTGGAGTCTCCAGGCGAAAGACCAACTCTGAAACAAACTCGTACTTGGCCACACGCCAGGGCCTCCTCTCGATCAGGCTCCGCAAATGGCGCTCGTAATAAGTCGCCATGCCCTTGGAGCGACCGCCCAAGCTGCGCACGGGAAACGAAACTATGATGCAGTCGGCCCGAATCGAGTCCAGTAACCTCTGTCCAGCGGTCTGGTCCAGTTGTTCCAGGCAAGGGATGCTCTTTAACACCAAGGCAACGTCAAACCGTCCCCTGGGGAGCGATCGGGTAACATCAAGGGCATGCGCCTGACCACGAATGCCGAGAAGGCGCAGGTAAGCCGTCAGGAAATCGGTCAAGTCGGTCAAGACGTCGCACGCGCAATACTGGACGTTGGGCGCCAGACTCATCCATGGAATTGACAAGGGGTGCAGGCCGCAGGCAACATCCAGAACCGAAGAAGGTGGGGGCAGATCGCCCAGGATGACGCCGTAGAACTCGTCCAGCACGGCCAGCCGCTCCCGAGTCGAGGCGTGCTGAGCCATCAGCTCGATACACGCTTGCTTGAGCGCCGTTGGCTCAGTAACAGAGTCCGCGAGTCGGGTCAGCCCGCGGGCATAGTCGAGGCCATGGTCGCAGAAGGCGCCAGCAACTTGGTGCAGTTTGCCCTTGGTCGCCTTGACCGCCGCCTTCCAGTCTGGCCGGTGTGCGAGCTCCCGCGCCCCCACGCTGCGGACCAGCTCGGGGATCACCGTCCGATAGCGCGGGGAGGCGATCACCCTCGCCACCAGCCGATCGAGGTCGGAGTCTTCAGCCAGTCCCATGAGTTGAGGCAAGCGTGCGCAGGCGGTCAACCAAACGCACCATGAACCGAAGGTTGTGCAGCGTGGCGAGACGATGATAGAGGCCATCCCTGACCTTGAACAGGTGATGGACGTAGGCAAGGGAGTAGCGCCGGCAACACAAGCAGTCACAATGCTCAGAGACGGGGCGCTTCTCCCGGATATGCTGCTCGTCCTGGATGTAGAGGTAGGAGAACCACCTGCCACGCAGCATCGTTCGAGAAGGATCCTCACAGAACACGTACAGCCGACCATGCCTGGCATCACGGGTGGGCATCGTGCTGTCAAACAGATCGTAGCCCAGACTTGCGCATGCGACCAGGCTATCAGGATGTCCGATGCCCAAGGCGTGCATGGGGAAATCTTCGGGGATAAGGGAGCGGGTATACCCGATGATGTCCTCCAGCAACCTGCCATCCTTGTCCAGCGGCCAGCCCCCCAGTCCGTAGCCGTCAAAACCGATGGCCAGCAACTCTTCGGCGCACTCGCGGCGGAGGTCTCTCTCGTTGCCGCCCTGCACCACCGCAAACAACAGGGGACGCTGACCCGTCGGTCTTGAACGAGCTGCCAGCGTGCGCTCGAATGCCTCCTTCGACTTTTTCGCCCAGGCCACGGTGCGCCGAACCGCCTCTGCCTGGGCTGCTCTGCTTTCATCCGCCGAGGTGCAATCATCCAGGCAGATGACGATATCCGCACCGAACCCAAGCTGCAACTGCACGCTTCGTTCCGGGGTCAACACCACCCGCCGCGAGCCATCCTCGGGTCGAAACACCAGCCCGCGAGGCGTCAGTTGCCCATAGCGTGGATTCTGTCGGATCAGTGAATACACCTGAAAACCACCCGAGTCGGTGACGATCGGACCGCGCCAGCCCATGAAAGCATGAAGCCCGCCGATGGCTTTGATCACCGATGTTCCAGGACGCTGCATGAGGTGAAAGACGTTGGTCTGTACGGCTTCGATGCCAACCGACTCGAGGTCTCCAGAGTCAAGGGAGCGTACCACTCCCAGAGTTCCGTCAGGCAGGAAGACGGGTAGAGTGAGCAGGCCGCGGGGTACCGTAAGGCTGCGTTCCCTGTCTCGACGGTCCTCTATCGCCTCGCGCTGGCTGTCGGCTTGCCGATGCATTGTGGTCAATACATCCTTCCCGTGCGACCTTTACTTCAAAACGCGCCATCATCATGCCATCATTTCGGTGGCCGGGCAAACAGCTCCCTCCACAGCCGTTTGGCTTGAGCTCCATCGTGGCCTAAAATGTCCCAGCTATCCAATCTTGGCTACAACCATGCTCATACGGAGGCCGCTTTGGCGCACGGCTCAACCCCCAACGTTGTTCCAGACGAGTTCCAGTCGGAGATAGACCGCAACTTTCGCTGGAACTTTGGCATCAATGCCACCGAGGGAATGCTGTGGTGGTTCGGCAGCAGTTTCTTTGCTCCCAGCGTCATTATGCCGCTTTATGTCAAACATCTTACCAGCAATCAGATGCTGATTGGCCTGGTCGCCGCCATCGCCGGCGCGGGCTGGTACATCCCCCAGCTCTTTACCGCCAGCTACACTGAGCGTCTGCCCAAGAAGAAGACCCTGGTGGTGAACGTTGGGCTGTTCACCGAGCGTTTGCCCATCCTGTTAATGAGCCTGTCGGCCTTGGTCTTTGGCGCTCGGCAACCGAGGCTTGCCCTATTGCTCTTTTTCACGACCTTACTCTGGCACACCCTGGGCACGGGTGTCATCGCCATCGCTTGGCAGGAAATGATCGCCCGCATCATCCCGGTCAACTACCGTGGACGGATGCTGGGCATCTCTGTCTTCGGCGGCACTGTACTTGGTGTCATTGGCGCAACTTTGGCTGCCAGGATACTGGCCGCCTACCCATTCCCTTACAACTTTGCCCTGTGTTTTGGTATGGCCTTTGCTCTGATCATGGGCTCGTGGTTGCTCATCGCCCAGACTCGCGAGCCGCCCATGGCCGGGACCAAGCCCGTCGTGCCCCTGATCACCTATTGGCGTTCGCTGCCAAAGCTGCTCCGGCGCGACCGCAACTTTACGGCCTACCTGCTGAGCCGACTGCTGGCTGCCCTGAGCAAGATCGGCCTGGGGTTTGTCGTAGTGTACGCCGTCGAGCGCTGGCACCTTACCGACAGCCAGGCCGGCCTGTACTCCACAACGATGCTGGCGGGTCAGGCGCTGTCGAACCTGCTGCTGGGAATGCTGGCCGACCGCCGAGGTCACAAAGTCGTCCTTCAAATCGCGCAGGGGCTGGGGCTCCTATCCATGGTCGCCGTGCTCCTGGTGCCTTCTCCCATCTGGATGTTCGTCGTCTTTGGCGCGCTGGGCGTGGTGGGCACCGCAGATCTTCTCAGCGGGATTGCCATCGTGATGGAGTTGGCCGAGCCCGACAACCGAGCGGCTTACTTCGGTCTGGCCAACACGGTACCTGGGCTGTTTGCAGCGATGGCCCCTCTCCTGGGAGGTTGGATTGCCGCCACCGGCGGGTACACTCTCCTGTTCGCCACCGCCGCCGCGTTCAGCGTTTTCGCCTGGGCCGCCCTCACCTGGCTGGTGCAGGAGCCGCGTCGCTGCAACAGCGGCTGATCAAGCTCTGCACAAACCGCCAAGAGCTGTCCACGGTTGAGGCCGGTCCGCCGGGACATGCAAGGTCTGAGGTATTGAGAGGGCCCGCGGATCCGGCAGCTGGGAGGCCCGCAGGTTGCTCAGTCTACTGGGATACCACGGTCTGGCCCGCCTTGACTACCGTGCGCACCAGGTTGCCTCCGAAGCGATAGGCCAAATCCCGGTAGTCATCGCTATTCAGGATCACCAGGTCAGCCATGTAGCCCGGCGCAAGGCTGCCCACCACTGCGCCTCTGCCCACCGCCCAGGCCGCGTTGGCGGTCGCTGCCACGATGACCTCCTCGGGAGTCATGCGCATGGTGCGACAAGCCACGGCCATGATGAAAGGCAACGACTCACAGTAACAGGTGCCCGGGTTGAGGTCAGTTCCAAGCGCCACGGCAAGACCACACGATATCATCTCCCGGGCATTGGCATAGTCGTTCGTGCCCAGCCCAAAGGGAGTTCCGGGGAGGAGTACGGCCACGGTCCCACTCGCGGCCAAAGCCCTCATCTCCTGAGAGCTGGTACGAACCAGGTGTTCCGCGGAGACCGCTCCCAGTTCGGCCGCGAGCGCGGCTGCGCCCAGATGCGCGAACTCGTCAGCATGGATCTTGACCGGCATCCCTTTGGACTGGGCTGCCATCAGGATGCGGCGTGATTGCGCCAGGTCAAATGCCCCCTGGTCGCAGAAGACGTCGCACGACAAGGGCTTGTCGTTAAACCGATCCTCCCACCGAGCCCGGTACTGCTCATTGACAGCATCCAGCATCTCGTAAACGATCAGGTCCACATATGCCTCTGGTCGCTGAGCGTACTCCGACGGGATAGCATGGGCGCCCAGGAAGGTAGGCACCAGGCTGATCGGCTGGCGACCTTGCAGCTCCCCAATCACGGCCATACTCTTGAGCTCGGCCTCCACCGTCAGCCCATATCCCGTCTTTACCTCCGCGGTCGTAGTCCCATGACGCAGCATGTTCGTCAATCGCTCATGAGCGGCGTCGATCAGGCGGTCCATTGGCGCCAAGCGCGTTGCCCGCACCGTAATCATGATACCACCGCCCTCCGCCATGATCGCCTGATAGCTGGCGCCCCTGATCCGCTGCACGAACTCCTCGGCGCGAGAGCCCGCAAAAACGAGATGCGTATGGGCGTCCACCAATCCGGGAAGCACAACACCACCATTGGCGTCGAGTTCATTGGGCGCCTGGTAGTTTGCGCGGATGTCGTCCCCTTTGCCCACGGCCACGATCCGTTGTCCGCTGACTGCCACACCACCGTCGGTGACCAGGCCCAATTCGCCCGCCAAAGAACCTGAAAGTGGCCCACTGTTGGGCACTGTCAAGAGCTGACCGGCGCCGTGCACAATCAGGTCCACCGTTTGCACCATAGTGCTTCCTCCCGCACAAGTGTTGAGCCCAGTCTAGGTCCAACCTTATCGCACGTCAACCAGGGCGGCGGCCAATGCCTGTCCCTTGTGTCCTGGATGTCCCGCTACTACAATGGAGGCAGCCAGTATCAAGCAAGAGGGCGATGATGTTCACCCATGAGGACAAAATACTGCCCGGTGTTATCGGATCAGGCCTCACGACGGTGGCCTTCGGCAGGCAGATTGCGTATTTCCCGTGCACCGATTCCACAAATCACCAGGCCCGCCTCCTGGCCGAGAAGGGAGCTCCGGAGGGTACCCTCGTCATCACTGAAGAGCAGACCGCCGGACGCGGAAGGCTGGGACGGCGCTGGCTCTCGCCGCCAGGTGTGTCGCTGCTCTTCTCCCTCATCTTCAGACCAAATCTGGAGCCAGCCAGGGTCCAAGGCCTCACCATAGTATGTGGGCTTGCCGTACGAGCTGCAATACGCGATCTCACCAACCTGCCGGTGCAACTCAAATGGCCCAATGACATCGTGCTGCACGACAGGAAGCTGGGTGGAATACTCACCGAGTTCGCCTCCATTGGCTCCCAGGTTGACTATGTCGTTGTCGGCATTGGTCTCAATGTAAACATGGGCCCGGCCGGACTGCCTCCGAAGGTGTCGAGCACCAGCCTCAGCATCGAACTGGGACATTCTGTGCCACGGGCTGCGCTCCTGCAGCGGATCCTGGAGGCGGTTGAGGTTCGGCACGCTGTCCTTTGCGCCGGGTACTGGCCAGTGCAAGAATGGTCTGAAGCCCTGGACACTCTCGGAAGGCACATTACCCTGAGCACTGACGAAGGTCTCATCGAAGGCATTGCCGAAGCGGTAGACGATCGAGGCGGGCTCCTCGTGCGGCTGCCAAGCGGTACGACGGTCGTCGT
>DDYO01000043.1 GCA_002348045.1 Anaerolineales bacterium UBA2232 | reverse complement strand
TCATGACAGACGCCGATGTGGACGGATCACACATCCGCACCCTCTTGCTCACATTCTTCTTTCGCCACATGGAGCCACTCATTGAGAACGGCCACCTGTTCATAGCCCAGCCTCCCCTCTACAGGCTGGAGGGCGACAAACAGCTAACCTATGCCTACTCAGAGGCCCAGAAGGACGAGCTGCTCAAAAAGCTCAAGGGCAAGAAAGTCGCCATTCAGAGGTACAAAGGCCTGGGAGAGATGAATCCGGAGCAATTGTGGCAAACGACAATGAACCCCTCGAACCGGACCCTGCTTCAGGTAACCATGGAAGATGTCGTGACGGCTGACCGGACTTTTGACATGCTCATGGGCTCCAGCGTTCCGCCCCGCAAGCGTTTTATCCAGACCAACGCCCGCAACGTCCAAAACCTCGATGTCGCAGGACCACGGTCAGGGGTACCCCGGAGAGCCCGACCAGTCAGCCGATTGCACGGGCTCTCTCTGTCCCTAGCGTTCGTATGCCTGTCCGGTTGCCGCTGGTGGCGTGGTCCGCCCGATGAGTCCCGCCAGGACGACCATCGTAATCAGGTACGGCGCCATCCCCAGAAACTGATACGGCAGGGGCACGTTGAGAATCTGCAGCTTGATTTGTAGTGCATCGGCAAACCCGAACAAAAGGGCACCCAGGAAGGCGCCACGCGGGGTCCAGTTGCCGAAGATCACCGCAGCCAAAGCGATAAAGCCTTTGCCCCCCGTCATCATGTCCTCAAAACTGCCAACGGTTTCCAGCGAGAACCACGCCCCGGCCAATCCGGCGATGCAGCCCGCAACGATGACGTTGACATACTGGATCAAGTAGACATCCACGCCCAGGGTATCGGCCGCGCGTGGATGCTCACCTACTGCCCTGCTGCGAAGGCCCCAAGGCGTATGGAAAAGCACATAATCTGTCACCACGAGCAGGATTAGCATGAGATAGACTATGGGCTGGCTGCTGAACAACACGCTCCCGACAATCGGCAGTTGTGACAGGACGGGCAGGCGAATGAGAGGCAACGTAGTGCCTACAAAATACGCCTTGACCAGGTACGCCCTCCGCAGATAGCCAGACGCACCCACGGCCAAAATGTTTATGGCCGTGCCACTGATGATCTGGTCCGTCTTGAAACGAATGGACATGACGGCGTGCAGAGCAGCCATCAGTCCCCCCATGAGGACCGCCGCCATGACGCCCAGCCAGATGTTGTCCAGATAGAGACTCGCGGCAAAGCCAAAGGCCGCGGAAGCCAGCATCATTCCTTCGATCCCGATATTGACGATTCCAGATCGCTCGCAGAGGATGCCGGCTAGCGCGCCGAGCGCAATGGGAGTGGACATGCGCAGGCTGGCCGCCAACATGCCTATCAGGTCGATGCTTGCCCCCTGTGCGAGACCGGTGAGAATGCCCGTGAGGGTAAGGATCATGCCCAGCGTGAGTAAGGCGGTCTTGCCTCTCCCCAGCACCAAGGCGAGCATGGCCGCCATGCCAGCCGCGCCAGCAAGCCAAGCCACCGTGGATGCGGTTGCGACGGTTCGCTGGCCCAGCCGCTCAAAGCCCAGCGTCGACTGGCTTCTCGGGTCAATGGCAGTCCAAGCTGTCCCCATGAGCACGATGGCCAGCGCCAGGAGCAGGAAGGCAAAGATGCGCCAGCGAGGACTTGTCGATTCCAGCCGTCTTGTCACGTGCAACAGCCTCCTTAGCGACCCCAGCCGCGGGTGAAGACAAGATCCCGAACTTGCTCAGACGGTCTCTTGATACGATACAGCCAGCGAATGATCTGATCCGCGGCGATGAACACAATGACCAGCGCCTGCACGATGTTGATCAGGTCGATGGAGATGCCCGCGCGAACCTGCATCAGCCCTGCCCCATTGCGCAGGGCCGCCCAAAGCAGCGCAGCTGGAAAGACCGCCAGGGGATGGCTCTTGGCCAACAGCGCAATGGCAATGCTGTCGAAACCATAGCCCGAGATAAAGGCCGCCGGCAGGTTGAGATTCGTTCCCAGGACCTCACTGCAGCCAGCCAGTCCGGCCAGAGCACCGCTCAGTACCATAGCCAGCACGAACTTTTGCGTCACATTGATGCCAGCGTAGCGCGCCGCGCTCGGGTTCGCGCCCACGGTTCGTATCTCAAAGCCCAGCGGCGTCCTCCAAAGAAACCAGTAGACCAGAAACACGGCAACCAAGGCCATCACCAGCCCGGCATGGACCCGATAGCCCTGGACAAGCCTCGGCAGCGCAGACGACGCCAGGATGTACGGGGTGCGTGGGATCGTCGAGGCGGTATCGCGGAAGGGGTTCTTTACCAGGTAGTCAATCGTCTTGACCGCGATATAGTTCATCATAATCGTGTTGGTCACCTCGTGGGCACCCAGTTTGGCTTTGAGTATGCCGGGGATAGCGCCCCAGAGGCCGCCGCCGAAGGCCCCGGCCAGCACCGCAAGGGGAAGGTGAATGACCGCAGGCAACCCTTTGACGCCAAACCCAACCAACACCGAGAAGAGAGCTCCCATGTAGAATTGGCCCTCCGCACCGATGTTAAAGAGCCCACAGCGAAAGCCAAGGGCAACCGCCAATCCAGCCAAGGTGTAAGGAGTCGCAATGACCAGGGTCTCGGAGATGCCTCGGGGACTGCCTAGGGCTCCCTCGAGCAGGCCCTGATAGGCGCGAAGTGGACTGGCTCTCGACGCCCAGACTACCACAGCGCCCAGGGCCAGTGCCGTCAAAACCGAAAGAATGGGCACGGCCAGCTCACCCAAGGCTTGACTTGCCGACGATCGGCTCAGTCTCAACCCGCGTGACCGTTCCTTCACGGTTGCTCCTCCTCCTTGACCCCCGCCATCAGCAACCCGACGCGTTCGGGTGTGGCTTCCTCTGCAGAAAGCGTATCAATGATCTGGCCCTTGTAGATGACTGCCACCCGATCGGCAAGGGAAAGGATCTCGTCTAGCTCCACGGACACCAGTAGCACGGCGCTCCCCGCGTCCCTGGCTTGAATCAGCCGACGGTGGATGAACTCGGTGGAGCCGACATCCAGGCCGCGGGTAGGCTGAGCCGCCAAGATCAGTTTGCTGGCTCGCGAGAATTCGCGGGCCACGATCACTTTCTGCTGATTGCCCCCTGACAGGTTGCCTGCCAGGGCATAAGCGTCAGGTGTACGCACGTCGAATTCGCGAATCAGGCTATCAGCGTGTCGCTCCATCTCCCCCCGATCGAGCTCCATGCCCCTGGTGAACGGTGGACGGTAGTACGTGGAGAGCACGAGGTTCTCCACCACTGGGAAGCTCAATACCAGGCCATCCCGCTGCCGATTCTCTGGAATGTGAGCAACGCCAGCTTCGATGACCTGCCGCGGAGACGCCGCTGTCATGTCCTTTCCCAGAAACTCAATCCTGCCGCCGAGCGCGGGCCGGAGGCCAGCGATAGCCTCAATGAGCTCGGTCTGACCATTGCCCTGGACCCCAGCCACTCCCACGATCTCGCCGGCGCGAACGGCCAGGCTCAGGTCATCCACGGCCAAGTGCTGTCGGTCATCGCTAACCTGCAGGTTCTGCACCCGCAGGACCTCATCACCAATGGAAGGGGGCTGCCTCTCTACCCTGAGGACGACGTCACGGCCCACCATCATCCTGGCCAAGGCCGCCTCGGTGGCGTCAGCTGAACGGGTGGTTCCCACCACCTGGCCGTTGCGCAACACGGTAATCCGATCGGCAACCGCAAAGACCTCCCTGAGCTTGTGAGTGATAAAGATGATTGACTTGCCTTGCTGAGCCAGGGACCGCATGATGCGGAAGAGATCGTCGGATTCCTGTGGCGTGAGAACAGCCGTTGGCTCATCCAGGATGAGGATCCTGGCGTTACGGTACAAAGCCTTGATGATCTCGACCCGTTGCTGGACGCCGACCGACAGGTCCCCTACCAAGGCGCCCGGGTCGATATCCAAACCATACTCATGGGAGAACGCTCGGATGCGTTCCTCTGCACCGGCTCGATCCAGGCTTCCGCGTCGAGTCTGTTCCATGCCCAGCATAATGTTCTCAGCCACCGTGAACACCGGTATGAGCATAAAGTGCTGGTGCACCATGCCGATGCCGTGCCCGATGGCCTCACGAGCCTGACCAATCACCACCTCTTGACCATCCAGTAGGATCTGACCGCGGTCTGGGCGGTAGAGCCCATAGACGATGTTCATCAGGGTGGTTTTGCCCGCCCCGTTCTCGCCAAGGAGCGCGTGTACTTCCCCTACCTCTAGCTGAAAATCGATGCCGTCATTGGCCACCACGCCAGGGAAAGCCTTACAGACGTCACGACATTCCAGGGCCAGTGTCATCAACCTCTCCTTGCTGCCATGGCACACCCATTGAGCATCGGACCACTCGAGCTTGCGGCGACCGCGCCAACACTCTCCATTCCGGAAACCCCGGCCAGCATCGGGATCCTGATTCCATATCCTGCAGACGGAATGGGTGCTGAGCCGCATTGCGGTTCAGCACCCATTTCATCCTTGACAGGATTCTCCTCGTGCTCTAGAGGGTTACGCCTGTCTGAACCTTGCCTTCCTTCAAGTCCTTGCCAATCTGGGTCAGGCGATCCTTGACAGCCTGGGGAATTGCGCTTTCCGTGTCATGGAACGGCGCCAGTCCTACCCCATCGACCGCGGCATCGTAAACCAAATTGCCGCCCTTCCAAGTACCGCCCACGGCCGCCTTGATTGCCAGGTAGACCGCCACATCGACCCGCTTCACGGCACTGGACAGAAGCTTGTTTGCGCCGGTACGCGTTCCACCGCTGAACGTGGTCAGGTACTCATCCTGGTCAACGCCGATCACCCAAACACCCTGTTCCGCCGCAGCTGCGATTCCGCCAGAGCCCGTGGGACCGCCAGCGCCAAAGATCACGTCAGCCCTTTCGGCGATTTGAGAAAGGGCTGCTTCCTTACCACGGTCGGGTGCGACGAAACTGTCAATGTACACACCCAGGACTTTGGCATCGGCGTTCACGAACTTGACGCCGTTCTCGTAACCCTTGCGGAACTTGACCACCGGAGGAATCTCCATCCCTGCGACGATGCCCACCACGTTGCTCTTGGTCATCA
>DDYO01000243.1 GCA_002348045.1 Anaerolineales bacterium UBA2232 | reverse complement strand
AACCGTGGGCGGCGTGGATCTGCACACCATCGATACCAGCCTCTCGAACGCGACGAGCAGCTTGGCCATAGGAGTCGATGGTGGACGCAATCTCGTCTTCGGTCATCTCCCTTGAAGGCTGACGGAGAAACGACTCTTGCAGGGCAGACGGGGCGATCGTTCCCGTCACAGCATCCAGTGAGCACTGCATTCCGCCGTGGTTGATCTGCGCTACTATCTTCCCGCCCTCATCGTGAACCGCCCGAGCCAGGTCGGCAAGCCCAGGAATGAGGTCATCGTCGTAGACTCCGGTCATCTCCGGGTGCGCCTTACCGGTGGGATGAATGTACATGTGGCCGGTAATGATCAAGCCCACGCCACCGCGGGCGAGCTCACGATAGAGATCGAGCAGCTTGGGGGTTGGCCGTCCCAGATCATCGGCCATTCGCTCGGCGGTTGCCGAGCGCACCAGCCGGTTCGGCAATTGCAGGGTGCCCGCCTGAACAGGGGTGAAGAGAAGTGTCATGTGATGTCTCCCTTGGTGTGAGATGTTAGGTCACGTCAACCGAAGATGAAAGGCGCTCGATAAGGCTGGCCGTAGCGCCTTCGTCCATGGTGACTTTGATGGCCTTTTCCGGGCACACGTCGGCGCAGCGCCCACACGCACGGCAGGCGGAGCTGATGACCGCTCGGCCATGGCTGAGTTGGATAGCGTTGACAAAGCAGACGCCTTGGCTGCACGTACCACAACCCACACAGCGGTCGGTTACGGTGACGCGGACGCCGGGCATGGCAGCTACCTTAGATCCAATAGACGGCGCTACCTGGGGCAATATGCGCCAGAGACAGCAGCAGGGACAGCAGTTGCAGANNAGCATCTTCCACAGGCAGCAGCAGGGACAGCAGTTGCAGATGGTCAGCAGCTTGCGTCCGGGTCCTACTCCCAGCCAGGCCGTGTCCAGCTTGTTGCGGCCAATGAGGTGCACGAGTCCAGCCTCCCGGCAGCGGCGAGCATGCTCCAGCGCTTCCTCTTTGCTCACCACCCTACCGAGCTTGGGATTGATGCCCAGCACGGGTTCCCCCAGAAAGAGACATCCCAGGTCGCGCGGATAGTCCGTGCACTGCTCCGCTTCGCGGCAGATACACTCGTTCATGATCCAATGGTGGGAGGCTTGCTGAATAAAGTGCTCGACCGCCGCATAGGGGAGTGCCATCTCGCCGGCTTGCTCAACGGGTTGGTGAATGGCCAGCACCTGGGACTTGGGCAGGTAGAAGAGATCATCATCTTCGAACAGCCAGCGATCGAGCAGTCTTCCTACGACGGGCACTCGCGTCAGTCGAGCGACAATGTGTCGCTGCGGAAACGTGGCTTGGATGAGCCTGACGAACCAAACCGGTCTGGCCACTATCTAATGTCCTTGGCTCAAGGTGCAATGGGTACGCCGAGCCTCGTCAGCAAGGCGACGATCAGCGGCGCGATGAAGATGGCGGGCAGGAAGCTCCCGATGCGGATGCGCTTGAGGTCGAGGAGGACTAGGCCGATGCCCACAATGATCACGCCTCCCGAGGCTGTCATCTCAGCGATCATCGCCTCGCTCATGGCTACCTGGGCCATGCCCGCCAGCAGGGTCAGCAGACCCTGGTAGACCAGCACGGTCACGGCGGAGAGTATCACGCCGATGCCGAGGGACGAAGCCAGCGCGAGGGCAGCAAAGCCATCCAGTAAGGACTTGATGGCAAGGAGGCTGTAATCGCCCACCAAGCCATCCCTGATGGATCCCAAGACGGTCATAGGACCGACGCAGAAAATCAGACTGGCCGTAACAAAACCCTGAGCGAGGGTTGTGCTGCTGCTGAGGTGAAGATGCTCCTGAATCCAGGTTCCCAGCGACTGCATCCGGTCCTCGATCTGCCACCATTCGCCGAGGATGCCACCCGCGAGGATGCTGCCCATGACGATCAGGATATTGGCCGAATCGGCGGTCATGCGCAGGCCCACGACCATGGTCACCAGCCCTAGGCCCTGCATGACCGTTTGGCGGATCCTGTCTGGGAAGCGTTGCCCAAGGATCGCGCCCGCGGTGCCACCCGCAAGAACGGCAGCGACGTTTAGGATAGTGCCGATCACGTCCGTCTTCTCCTTTTTCGCAAGGTGGTGGCTACCGCAGGCGCGGGATCAATCCTGCTGGACCTCGCGCATCCAGAAACAGATCATCTCTTCGGCGCGAAAGCTTACCGAGACCATCTGCCAGCCTTCCTGGCCCCGGGCATTGATGAGGCTCAGGATGGCCTGGGTATTGGGGTTCGGTAGCTCGTCAAAAAAGCACACGCCCTTCTCAGTGCAAAAGAGCGTCGATTCTGGCGCCTCGCCCTGAACCCCCAGCTTGTCCCTTTCGGCAAGCACCTGCGCGGCAGAGTATGCTGTGATATCGTACTCCCACTTTTTCATAGGCGCTCCTACTATCGGGCCCCATCGAACATGGGGAACTCTTGCTCCTCAAAGTACCAGGCACCTTCGGTGCTCAAGTACTCCTTTGTCTTTTGCAGGAAGACATAGTGTTCATTCTCCTGCTTGGCCAGAAAGGCAAAAACCTTTTTCCCTGCCGGGTCGTCGGTCTCGGCCCCCGCCTTGGCGTAGAGATCGTAGCCCTTTTGCTCCAGATCCATAGCTAGCGCTAGGGCATCCAGATCAGAGGCTTCGCCTGGGATCATGAGCGCCGCATCCCGCTTATCAGGATAGATATCGATTGGCGTCCTCGGTTCGCATACCAAGGCCTCATCCAGTTCCATCCACTCCTGGTCTGCGCTGAGCTTTTCGTGCTGGGCTTGCAGAAGGTGAAGATGCTTGATCTCGTCCTTTGCCAGGGCCTGAAATACCGCCTTACCCATGGGATCCTGCACGCGCTCGGCAGCCTGAGAATAGAACGCGTTGCCTTGTCGTTCCTCCTCCATGGCCAGCTCCAGTGCTGTCAGGGCTACTTGGCAGGTCTCTTTGTTCATGTTGTTCTCCTTCCATGCTGTCTGTGTGAGGATGGGGTGCTGAACTAGTCTGCCCAACCGCCCAGGCTCACCATAGCCTCGTAGTTTGCCATCAACAGGTCAAAATGGGTGCGTTCCTGGGATGCCAGGAACTCGTACATGGCACGTTCCGGCGGGTTGGTGCTGGCCTCGGCGCGGCGTCGGTATAGGTCATAGCTGTTATTCTCCATCTCCAGCGCGACCAACAATGCTTCGGTTTCGCCAGTGTCGGCTTTGACCGCCTTCTGAAGTCCCGCGCGTCCCTGGGGGAATATGGGCTCGGTCAGATCGCACTTGACCGGGCTGACTTCCGTCAGGCGCGCCCATTTTCCCTCGCGGGTGAGATTGTCAATCTCCCTCTGAATCAGTCGCTCGTGGTTCACCTCATCGCCGATCAGCGAGAGAAAGACCTGCCGACCCTTTTCATCTTTCGCCTGCTCTGCTGCCTTGCGGTAGAAGGCCTGTCCTTCCTGCTCGAGGCACTTGGCCTCTTCCAATGCCTTGAGGGCGTCTTGAGTGGACATTCTTTTCATTCTCCCTTCGATTTCCTGCTGCGATACACGTACTAGAGCGGCAGCTCAAACTGCCTGCGCTGACCACCACGCATCAAGGTGAGCATCGGGCGGTCACCTGGCCGGAGGCTAGTCAGAACGTTCTCCAAATCGGTGGCGTCTTCGATAGCCTTACCGTTCAGCTCGATGATGACATCTTTTGCTTGAAGACCGGCTCGCTCTGCCGGCGATCCTGCGAGGACACGCCCGACGAAGGCGCCAGGCCGCTGGGTACGGCCAGCCGCATCAGCGACCACAGCCCCCAAGCGAGGGGCATCGGCTGGCTTGACCAGAAGAGCTTCGATACGCTTGCGGTCGAAACCTACCACGACCTGGTCGTCAATGGTGATCACTGGCACGCCAGACTGACCAGACAGGCGGATCATCCGCGTGGCGGCTTCCTGATCTCGGCTAACGTCAAATTCCTGATAGGGTATGCCGCGCTGCGAAAGGAACTCTTTCGCGTGATGGCACCAGGGTCAGGTTTTGGTGGAATAGACAGCTACGTCCATGGGTTCCTCCCGGATTACACGTAATCTTGTTTCAGAGCTTCATACTGCTCCAGCGGTTTGATCCGCAAGGGCTGGTTGACCAGAGCGCCGACCTGAAGGGCGGGTTCCTGTTCCTCATAGGCTGGTTTGTCCTCGGTACGGTAGAGGATGCCGATGGGAATGCGCTCGCCGTATTCCAGGGTTTTGACAAATGCCTTCTCTATATTGTTGGGGTCATAGCCGGGTTCATCCTGCACCTTGTACACCTTGGGACGCAGCCAATCATAGGAGTACATGCGGTTGAAGGTCACGCAGGGCTGCAGGACGTCAATAAGGGCGTATCCGCGGTGCTGTAAGGCCTCCTGAATGAGCCATGAGAGATGTTCGATATCGCCAGACCAACCACGGGAGATGAAGGTGCCTCCTGCCGCCAAGGCGACCGCCAGGGGATTAAAGGTTAGCTCGGGTGCTCCCCGCGGTGAGGTCTTGCTGACAAACCCGGCGGGGCTCGTTGGCGAGTACTGGCCTTTGGTCAGGCCATAGACGCGGTTGTTTTGCACAATGTCGACAAGGCCGATGTTGCGCCGGACGGTGTGGACAAAGTGGTTGCCGCCCTCGCCGTAGCCATCGCCATCCCCGTGGGTACAAATGACCTTGAGCTCATGGTTCGCCAGGCGCACGCCATTGGCGACAGCAAGGGTGCGACCGTGCAAGCTCATGTAGCCGTTGGCAGTGGTATAGTCGGGCAGTTTGGATCCACATCCGACGCCGCTGACGAGCATGACCTGATGGGGCGCCACGCTGGCGTCTGCCAGCGCTTTCTTCAGGGCGTTCCAGATGCCAAAGTTACCGCATCCGGTGCACCAGGTCGGGCGCACTGGACTGGCATAGTCCTTGATGTCTACCATGGCTACGCTACCTCCTTCAAACGTCTCAGGATATACTCTGGGGACATGGGTCGGCCATCGTACTTGGTGATGAGGCCATCCACATGGACGTTGGCGTAGGCACGCAAAAGGGTTGCCATCTGTCCGGTGTAGTTCTGTTCTACACAGACGAGTTTCTTGGCATCCTTGAGGGCTGCGGCGATCAACTCCGAGGGGAAAGGCCAGATATCGACGATCTGGTACAACTCGGCGGATTGCCCATTGGCGTTGAGGATATCCACCGCACTTCGGAGGGGGGCAACGGCGGAGCCCCACACGACAAAGGTCAGATCGGCATCTGGGACACCGTAGTGTATCGGGCCCCGCATTTCCGCACCAGCCGCTTCCAACTTGCGCATGCGCTTGTCCATCATCTGCGTACGGTTGGACGCCTCTTCACTGATCTGGCCGTACTCGTCATGCTCGTCGCTGGTGACGGCGTACACAGCCCGAGGATGTCCGGGAATGGCACGCGGAGACACTCCAGAGTCGGTGAAAGCATGTCTCTTGTAACGCTCGTTCAGTTTGTCCAGTTGAGCATCGGTGAGAAGGTCTCCTCGCTCGATGGGCACATTCAGGTCCAGGGCGTCCATTTCCAGGTCTCGGAGAGAATGCACCAGAAAGGTGTCGGTGATGATGATGACCGGACACTGGTACTTTTCCGCCAAGTTGAAAGAGCGCCACCCGGCTTCAAAGCATTGTTCGACGGTGCCAGGCGCCAAGACAATCCGGGGAAACTCTCCCTGCGAAGCGTAGAGGGCGAACAGCAGGTCCCCTTGCTCGTGACGCGTCGCCAGGCCTGTGGAGGGTCCAGGGCGCTGGCCCAGGACGATCACTACGGGGGTCTCGGTCATTCCAGCCAGTCCCAGGGCCTCGACCATCAAGGAAAAACCGCCGCCGGATGTCGCCGTCATTGCGCGCACCCCCATGTGCCCAGCGCCAATCACCATGTTCATCGCCGCGATCTCATCCTCGGCATGCTTGAGGACGATGCCATAGTCCTGGCTGCGGGCGGCCATCCATTCCAGAATGGAGGTCGTGGGCGTCATGGGGTACCCGGCGACAAACTTGCACCCCGCCAAAGCTGCTCCAAGGGCAAGCGCGTCGTTACTGGGGATGACCATTCTCGTAGGTGCCGTGCGGACCTGGGCCTTGAAGGGAAACAGCGCCGCGTATTTGTCCACAGCATACTGGTAAGCCGTCCGTGCTACCTTGAGGTTGGCATCCACGACCTGTGCGCCCTTTTTCTTGAAATTGTCGCCGATAACGCTGTCAATGGATTCCTGGCCAAAGCCCATGACGCCAGCGGCTGCCGCTATGGCCGCTGTGTTGCTCATGATCTTGCTACCACCCTCGGCCAGAGCGATCTGCTCTAGAGGCATCGGAAAGGCATGCAGAGAGCGAGCGGTCAAAGACTCTTCATCCACATCCAGGGCGGAGTCATAGATCACGCCGCCATCGGGGACGATTTCATCGAGATGGCGATCGATAACAGCTGCGTTCATGGCTAACAACAGGTGTACCCGCTCGTCGTGGGAATGCAGCGCGTTCTCAGAAATGCGGACTTGGTAAAAGTTATGTCCGCCTCGAATCCGCGAGTAGTAGTCCTGCACTCCAAAGACGTGCAACCCGCCGCGGACAATGGCTCTTACAAAGCCGCGGCCGGTGGACTCGACACCCTGCCCAGCTTCCCCCGCAATCATCACTGTCAGCTCGTTTGTGCTCATAGCTTACTCCTTGCCGATTTGGCAACGGCTCATGTGGCCTGGCTGGGCTATCCCGGTGACGGGATAGGTCCAGGCCCAGCATATCGAACCCAATGTGCACGATTCTATTGATTCCACGATACATAGGTGCGCGTCCTACTTGCAACGACCGGCGACGTTAGCGGCCACCAGAGTGGCATCCCAGACGGAAGCATAAGGAGGAGCGTATCCGTAGTCGACGCTCGCCAGGTCATCCACGGTCATTCTCGCATAGAGAGCCGCGGCGACCACATCAATCCGTTTCTCCGCGCCGCCTCCTCCAACCATCTGGGCCCCCAGCAGCCGCCTGGTGCTGCGGTCCATGACCAGTTTGACATGGAGCGGCTTGGCGCCTGGGTAGTAGCCAGCGTGGTCGGTGGTTTGGATGGTCACGGCCTCTGTTGGGAAGCCCTTGGCGACAGCTTCCTTATGCGTTAGTCCGGTGCGCGCTACCTGCAGGTCAAACACCTTGACGATTGCAGTGCCCGCCACTCCCGGGAATGCACACGTCATGCCGGCGATGTGTGCACCTGCCACTCGGCCCTGCTTGTTGGCGGTCGTGCCCAGCGGGATGTACACTTTTTCCCTGGTCACTTGATGAAGGGCCTCGGCGCAATCGCCGACGGCATAGATCCCTTCCATGCTGGTGCGCTGAAACTCGTCCACGGCGATGGCTCTTCCCGCGCCCAGCTCAAGGCCAGCCTGCTCAGCGAGCTTGGTATTGGGCCGCACGCCGATGGCTACCAACACCAGGTCGGCTGGCACCTCGCCGTGTTGGGTGATGACCTTCTCGACTCGCCCATTGCCCTCGAGGCGGACGAGCCCATCGTTCAGCAACACGCGCACCCCTTGGCGCTGCACCTCGGGTAGGAGCAGGGCGCTCATATCCTCGTCGAGATTGACCATGAGTTGCGGAGCCATCTCGACGATGGTCACGGGCAAATCAAGGGCGCGAAACGCCTCCGCCATCTCCAGGCCGATGTAGCCACCGCCCACGATCACAGTGTTGTGGGGCCGGTTGGCGGCAATGGCCTGGCGCAGCGCCAGTCCCTCGGACAAAGTACGAAGAGCAAAGACGCCCGGGAGGTCCAGGCCTGGAACCGGAGGGCGGAATGACGTCGCCCCAGTGGCGATGACCAACTGGTCGAAGGGGAGCGTATAGTCTCGAGCGGCTGGCAGGTCAGCCACCAGTACCTTTCTATTCTCCGTATCGATGGAAAGCACCTCGTGAGAGGTCCGCACGTCGATGCCTGCCTTGCGAAACTGCTCTGGCGTGCGGGCGATGAGTGCCTCAGCCTCGGGTATGACACCGGAGATGAGGTAAGGAAGCCCGCAGGCGCCATAGGAGATGTCCTGGTCTCGCTCCAACAGCACCACATCTATGTCCGGGTCCGTTCGCTTGGCCTTGGCTGCTGCGCTTGTCCCAGCAGCCACAGCTCCTATGACAACGAGCCGTTTCTTGTTGGTTGCCATCTGCCCTCCTCAGGAAGCCTAGAGCTTGAGGTTGTCCCAGTGATCATAGTGGATCCGGGCTGAATCAAGCTTCTCTCGCGGTTCGTAGGCACGCTTTTCTTCCGCAGGATGGCCGACACATACCAGTGATACCACATCAATACCAGAGGGCAGATGCAGGGATTCGCGCAAAACCTCTATGGTTCGCCCCCAGAACTCGCTGCCTCTAGAGCCTACCCAGGTTGCGCCCAGGCCGAGGGCCGTTGCAGCCAGGAGGATGTTCTCAATCGCGGCGCTCCCGTCGAGCTCCCACACGCTCGAGATTTCAGGGCTGGCGCAGACGGCGATAATGACCGAAGCTTGCTCGATGTAGGGGCGGACCCGCAGGGCCTCCGCGAGCTTGGCCTTGGTCTCTGGAGAACGGATGACAAGATAGTGAACAGGACGACGGTCCAGGCGGCTGGGCGCCACGGAACCGGCATCAAGAAGCATCTCCAACTGTTCATCGCTAACGGACTTGTCGGTGAATTTGCGGATGCTGCGTCGCTTCCGTATGAGGTCAAGCATGTCGTTAGTAGTCATGAGGAATCCTCCTTTGAATTCCATAAGGTAGCTCGTCCGTCAATAGAGCTCTTAGATTTCTACAAGGATGTCGTTTCCCTCGACCTTTACCGAATACATAGGTAATGGGTCCTTGGCGGGCGCGGATAGGGCTGCGCCCGTGGTAACATCAAAATCGGCGGAATGACACGGACACGTCAGGACCTTGCCTTCCAACTTGCCGTTGTGCAGGTAGCATTTCTGATGTGTGCAAAAGTCACTCATGGCGTACAGTTCGCCCTCCAGGTTGACCAGCAGCAAGGCTTTGCCGTCTACCCTTGCTGCCAGCATCGTCCCAGGGATCAGGTCTTTGGCCTCGGCGGCCCACGTGTAGTCAGCCATCTATCCTCCTATGTTGGGTCACATTCTGCTTCAGCCTTGTGCTTCCAGGGTGAGCTCCAAGTAGTTGAACCACAAACCCGTGCGGCAGAGATGCTCTCGCTCGGCTATCAAGATGTTCAAATGGGCCTCTTCCTGTTCCAACAGGTACTCGTACAGGTGCCGTGAGGCGGAATGACTGGCCTTGCCTTTCGCGCAACGATAAAAGTCAACAGAGTCGCGCTCAGCCTGAATAACTCGGTCCAAGGCGGCCATCTCGGTTGCTTCTGCCGTGGGAGTAGCATCGGTCTGGGCCGCACTCGGCAGAATGCACCGGGTAAACGGCGATGAGGGAAACGGGGCTACCAGACACTCCCGGCCCTGGCTCACAGCAGACGACACGGTCTCCAACTTGGCGAGATGTCCCATTTCGTCACGGGCGAGGGTCAGGAACAACCGCACCGCTGTCGGGTCCCTGGTTTGGGTTGCCGCTGTGCAGTACAAGGAATAGCACGCTTGTTCGATTTGCATGGCCTCGTACAGGATGTCGGTTGCCTCTCGGCTGGACGTCATGGCTGGCGTTCCTGTTGGCGCAGACTCTGGAGCACATCAACCAACTCCGAAGACTCGGACACGGGCTCGGCACAGGTTTGTGCCCAGCACGCGTAGGCTCGTGGCGCAGGTTCGGCAGGATAGCCGAGGGCCTGCAGCCTATCCGGTTCCCAGGTGGGATCAACGGTCACCAGCATTCGGTCCGGCGAGTAGGGCTCACGGGCAGCCCTGAGCAACTGCAGGGTCACTGGGTCGTCCGCGCTGCCAACGACGACCACCCGCAATGGGTCGTGCAGTAGTCTATCCACAGCCAATGCGTATGCCGAGGCAAAGAGACCATAACGGCTGTAGCTCTCGGCAAAAGCTGCCAAAACACTGCGCGCCCACTGGAGATACTCCTCATGTCCGGTCAGCCGTGACAAACGGATCAGGGCGGTTGCCGCTACGGCGTTCTCGGCGATGGGAGTATCGGCCTGGTTCAGCAATCCGAGATCCGGAGTTGACGGTCTATCGCGAAAGTGTCCCAAGGGCGTCGAAAGCGCGGCGTGCGCCCAGCGCATTACCTTCTCTGCCCGCTCAACGTGCTCCCAGGCGCCGCTGTACTCATACGCGTCCAAAAGGGCATTGACCATCCAAACCTGGTCAGTCAGCAATCCTGGCACATGCGCTTCGCCGTCCCAATAGTGACACATACCTTGATCGGGGGTCCAACAGTGCTGCCACAGAAACTCCAACGCACCTAAGGCGGTCTGGGCAAGATCGGGTCTCTCCAACAGCAGCCATGCATCCAGGTGGGCCGAGGCCATCATGGCGTTCCAAGAGGTGTAAGCTACCTTGTCGACGAATGGGGCGGTCATGGTGAGACGTTCGGCCTTGGGTAGGCTATAGTACCGTTCATCGGCGTCCTGACTTCCGTAGAAGTATCCACGGGGGCGATCGTAGAGAGTAAGACTGACATAGTCTACGACGCCGCTGGCGGCATCACGAAAGGTCGTGAGCCGCGTGAGCTGGTAAGCGTGCATGCACGCCGAGAGCAAGCGTGCATTGTCCTCCAGCATCTTCTCAAAGTGTGGTACTGTCCAATCGCGGGTGGTGGAGTAGCGGAAGAAGCCGCCCATCTCGGAATCATAGAGGCCGCCTGTACACATGGCCTTGAGGGTGCTTACTGCAATCTCCAGTGCCGCGAGATCGCCTGTGCGGTGGTATCGGGCCATGGCGAGCTCGATGGCGTCCACCTGTGGGAACTTTTGGTCCTGCCCAAACCCCCCGTACTGACTATCGTACTCTTGGCTGACCGATTGGTAGATCTGTTCAGAAGTGTTTGGGCTCACCTCTCTGGAGCTCGGTGGCTGCCAAGCAAGCATCGCTTTGCGCTGCTCACGAGTGTCAGTCAGACGCTGCTGGATGGTCGTCCGGTTGTCCCGATAGTACTCACTCACCCGTCGCAAGACATCTTTAAAGGCAGAAGGCGTCATGTAGGTGCCGCCGGTGAGGATCTCGCCTTCAGGCGTCAGGAAGGCTACCGTCGGCCAGCCGCCCATGTTGTACCGTGCGTTAACGTCTGGGCGTTTGTCGTTATCCACGCGTATGGCGACAAAGTGGGCATCCAGCAATGCTGCCACTTCGGGGTCCGAGAACGTTGTACGGTCCATGACATGACACCAGTGGCACCACACCGCGCTGATGCTCAACAGGACAGGCACGTCGAGTTCCTTGGCCAGACGAAAGGCCTCATCGTCCCATTCATGCCATGAGACCAGAGGGGGTACCTTGGCCTTGGCGACGTGCTCGAAAGTGCCTGACCGTCCGCGGCTTTCCTCAATGTCTGTCTCGAACAGGCGCCGATACTCGGCTTCCAGGAGCTGCCGGTGTTTCGCCTCTTGTTCGGCCAGGGTCTGGAACAGAGTCTTCAGGCTGGCGTCAGGTGTACTCTGTTCCATACGCCGATAGTAGTTGTACGACTCTTCTTCGCGACGTATGGCCAGCTGCCAAGCCTCGGGCAATTCAGAAATGTGCTTGTCCATAGTTAGGTAATCCTCCCAGAAACACTTGCCCCAATCGTGCTGGCTGGCGGAGTGCGGTCGAACCGAGAGCCTTCTCCCCAACACACCCGCCCGAACAGACTAGTTCAACGAGACAAAGTCCGTCGATCCCCGGAAATAGCCGGTGTTTGTGTCTTGCATCTCTCGCATCCGTTCCAGCAATTTAGCTTCCCTCTGCAGCAATGACCGCTCCCTACTCACCATGCTGGATAGGCCTCTCGCCGCAAGCAGATCTTGCTTCTCTTCGAGGGGCACCTGCAGCGCCATGGCTACGAGGTAGGCCAAGCTTTGGGCATCCCGCGGCACGCTATCGATTTGTATGTTGGTACCGATCACCTCGCCCATCTGCCGGAGGTAGTGGACAAAGAGATCCCCGATGTCTTTCAGCGCCTCGGCAATCTCTTGCGAGGCATCCTCTGCCAGGGGGTGGATCTTGATATCTCCCGAGGGGTATTGCTCCTTGTGCAGGAGCTTGATTACGCGAAAACGCTCGAGACCTACCGTCTCTATATTCATGCGGCCGTCTTCCAGTCTCTCGACGCTCGTGATATGCGCCAGGGTGCCTACCCAGTGAGCCTCTGTGACGGTCTCACCGTTTGAAGTGGGAGTGGCCAATACTACCCCGAACTGGTGTTTGCCTTCCAGGCAGTGACTGATCATGGTCTTGTAGCGCTCCTCAAAGATGTGGAGCGGGAGGACCATGCCCGGAAACAACACTACGGATAGGGGGAAGAGGGGAACATCCATCATGATATCAGACAACTCGCGCTCCTACTTCTGTCTGTGCCTCTACCGAGGCCAGAAGGACGCCGAGAGCACGGCTTTGTTCCAAGAGCTCCGGATGCTGCTCAACGTCTCCCTTGTCGTCGATACCATTGACACAAAGCCGGCCTATCATTTTGGCATCAATGGTGCTGAAAAAAGCGCGCACGGTGGACAGTGTCCCATCGAACTTGGTCTGAGGCGCTCCGGCGGCGGACAGGAAAACGGCCCGCCGCTGGCCTCCCATGGGAGGCGGCGGCACCTGCAGCTTCAGTACGTACTTTAGAGCCCACAGGCACTGGAACCGGTCGATGAATGCCTTGGCAAACCCGCTAACGTTCATAAAGAACACGGGCGCGGCCAACAGGATACCGTCGGCAGCCAAGGTCTTTTCAAAGACGGCTTGGTAATCATCGATTACGGCACAACGGCCAGTGGCGTAGCATCGGTTGCATTCGATGCATGGTGCTATCTGGAGTTCGCTGAGGACAACGTGGTCAACCTGGGCCCCCCGGCTGGAAGCGCCAGCAATGGCGTGCTTCAGCAGAGTGTCGGTATTGCCTCCACGCCGTGGACTTCCGGCAACAGCAAGGATCCTCATCACGATGCTCCTGTATCGTACAGCGCCTGTGGGCTACTCGCCTCTACATCACTTCTCGCCAGATACTGTAGCGATCCCATTCCGGGTTCATTGTAAGGCGATTGTACTCATCCTGAACGATGGAGCGATGACGCTCCTCCTCCTTGGCGAGATCGTTAAAGACATGCTTCGCCTCGGGATCCCTGGTCTTCTCCATAGCCATGGAATAGAATCGACTGGCTGCTTCCTCAGCGTGGATAGCCATGCGCAGTGCTTCCAGGGCGCCGGTTTTGGAGGTGACCCGGTCCAGGATACTCGCTTCGGACCCTTGCAGATACGCAACGATAGCGTCAGAGAAGGCCGGCAGGTCAGGTGGGCGTCTGGAGGTAATCATGTTGCCATCTTGTACCACCTCTTCGTCTACCCAGGTTGCCCCCGCGTTGACCAGGTCATCTTTGATGGCCGAGACCGATGTCAGCCGTCGCCCCTTTACGATACCGGCCGAGATGGGGACCCAGCCGCCATGGCAGATGAAGGCTACCAACTTGCCCTGTTCAAAGACTTGGCGGACTAGGTTGAGGACTGCAGGGTAGCGACGGAGTTTGTCCGGGGCATAGCCTCCAGGGACGACCACCGCATCAACGTCTTTGGCATCCACCTGCTCGGCGGCGACATCCGCATTGACGGGATAGCCGTACTTGCTCGTGTAGGTCGCCGCACTGCCCGTGCCAACGACGATTACACTGGCGCCTTCCCCACGCAATCTGAGCAATGGGTACCACAACTCCAGGTCTTCGTAATCTTGTTCGGCTAGAACCGCAACTCGCTTCCCCATGAGACTCACGTGAATCCTCCTTTAGAGCAGCAATCACTTTAGCTGACGGAAGCATCTTGGGACAGCATTCGCCACAAGCAGCCACAAAAGCACTGGGTAATTCGCAAGGTGCTCTTCAATCGTAGCAGGTTTCGCGTGGGAAAGCCATGGAAAGGGAGTGGGAGAGTATCAAAAAGATGTCAAGAACATGGGGAGCTGGCGGGGTTAGGGGCCGTCCTTGCGAAACATGTACCCAGCTCCTGGGTAGGTGATAATGCGAGTCGGGCGAGATGGATCGGTCTCGATCTTCTGGCGCAGGTAGTAAATATAAGTACGCAGGTACTCTGTCTCTGACCGGAACTCTGTGCCCCACACATCGCGCAAGAGGTCTTGGTGCAGGACCACGCGGTCAGCATTGAGGACCAGCTTGGTCAGCAAGGTGTATTCGATGGGACTAAGCTTGAGTTCGCGTTTGCGGAGCATCACGGAACGCTTGCCAAAGTCAATGGTCACGTCACCGCTGGTCAGGACTGGCCGTTGAACTACATCCTGGGGAAACTTGCTGCGCTTGAGCAAGGCCCGCACCCTTACGAGCAACTCATTCACAGCAAAAGGCTTGACGAGGTAGTCATCGGCTCCCACGTCAAAGCCGTGGACCACATCCATCTCACTGCCGCGAGCCGTGAGCATGAGGATGGGAACAGCTGAGAACTCTCGGACGCGCCTGCAAATCTCAAAGCCATCCATGCCCGGCAGCATAATGTCCAATACAACGAGGTCCGGGGATTCCTGGTTCATTAAGGATAATGCACTGCGGCCCTCGGTCGCAGCCAGGACCTGGTACCCGGCAACGCGCAGGTTCGCTTCCAGCAGCTTGATGACGTTGGGTTCATCGTCCACAACCAGGATTCTGTTGACGGACATGGTCTCCTTCCGGCTTATGCCCCTAAGAGCTAATGGGCAGTGCAAAACTAAATGTGCTACCCTGTCCGGGCTCGCTGCCAAACCACATCTGACCACCATGAGCTTCGATGATGCTCTTGCTGATTGCAAGACCGAGCCCGCTCCCGCCACTAACGCGGGTGGATGCGCTGTCAACTTGGAAAAAACGGTCAAAGATGCGCCTCTGTTGCGCCTTGGGAATCCCGATACCCTGATCGGTGACATGCACGATAACGCGATTGGTCTCCATCTCAACCAGCACGGTGATTTTCCCCCCCTTGGGGGAGTACTTGATGGCGTTCTGGAGGAGGTTGTGGACCACTTGACGCACTCTCCGCGGGTCGGCGATCACGGGAGGGATAGGGGGTGCCTCCAGGACAAAAGTGTGCCGGTCGCTGTGGAGTCTGGTCGTTTCGATAACGTCGGTGAGCAAGGTGCACAGCTGGACTTGCTCCTTCTCTATTCGCAGTGTGCCGGCCTCGATGCGCGACATATCCAGCAGATTATCAACCAATTCCGACAGCCGGTCACTCTCTTCGTCAATGATCTGCACAAAGTCCTGCTGGGTCTTTTCGTCCCATCGAACATCCTGGCGAAGCAAAGTGCTGGCAAAACCTTTGATAGAGGCCAACGGGGTGCGCAGCTCATGGGACACGGTGGACAAAAGCTGCAGCTTCATCCGGTCGGATTCTTTTTCTCGGGTGACATCGCGGAGCGTGATGCCGAAACCGAGGGCTTCCGAACGATCACCCACGATGGGAAACAGGAGGGACTGTACGGTACGATTGGTTGGACGAAGCAATTCGTACTCGATGACCGGGAACTCCTCGAAATGGAGGAACGCTTCTGCCAGCTGCTCACTGACGCGTTCTGGCTGCGTACTTCCCATGGCGATGCGTCGGGCGATGCCCATGGCCGGCTTGCCGGTTGCCGAACTGCCGGCGATTCCCAGGAATTCGCTGGCGCGGGGGTTCCAGTACGTGATCTTGCCCTCGGTATCCACCAAGATCAGGCCATCCACCATGCTCTCCATGACGCTGCGGAGCGTTGCGCGCTCCTTGAGCGTCGTGGCGAACGACAAGGCACCATCAATCGCGACCCCAAGGTAGCGACCAATAGCGGTCAGCAGCTCGAGGTTAGCGCCGCGTAGCTCCTGTGGGTCGTCGGCCGCCACGTTCATCACGCCCAGAACCATGTTCTTAGACTTGAGGGGCACACTAGCGTGGGCTTGTAAACCTTCGTCCTGCAACGTGGCGGGTCGAAGCCGCGGACAGGCGAGGAGATCCTCCACAATCACTGGTTCTCCGGTGCGCACGACCAGGCTGCAGGCACAGTCGCCAAGGGGAAGCCTCGCTTCCTCATCAGCAAACTGCCGCGAGAGACCTTGCTCGGCCACCAGCCCAAGTCGTCTTCCGCTATCGAGGCTCAGGAAGACCCATCCTGCCCGCAAGCGCATCACTTGGAGGACCTGAGCCAGACACGTTTGGAGAAGAGACGTGATGTCCTGCGCTTCGCTGACCGTAGCAGAAATGGCGTTCAGAGCTGACAGCTCTCTGCCCAGTTGCTGGGAATGTGCCTTGGCGCTCTCCAGTGCTGCCACATAGTCATTGCGCTCCATGGACCTGGCCAGGTAGGAAGCAGCTTGCTCAACGAAGAGGATGGTATGTTCCTGGAATCCCTTGCGACGGCGGCTGGCAATAAAGAGCAGAGCCCGGGCTTGCCCTCCGGCGACACAAGGGACAGCAATCCAGCTGCTCAGCGCGCATTGCCCATGGGGCACCGGGATGAAGGGGTTCTGTGGGTCGAGAGGTTGTTGCGATCGCACCGTCCGTTGTTGCTCCACGAGCTGGCCCCACCAGGTGGGCCAGGCCTGTCCAGGGATGTGCGACTGAGGTAGAATCGCTGCCCATTCGCCTTCGCTGGCGACCAAGCGCCACGCTGTTCCATCCCGCAGATACACGGCGCCAGCGCACGCGCCAGCCAGAGTCCGCAGGGCCTCCAGGGTGAAGGCAGCGCAGCGATCCACTGCCGCGCTGCTATCAAGGCGGTCGGCAAGCTCATGGAAACAAGCCAGTTCTGCTCTCGTCCATTGGTCTGCATGGCCTGACGTGTACATCATCTCGCCGATTATATCATGGGCATGAGCGTGGACCAATCTCTTGCATGAAGCAGCCCAATCACGCCAACCTGCGTTCGGTGGCTCCGCACGATCAGGTATAATCACTGGATAGCCGACAATCGGTTCTTCGGCCGCGGCGTCGCTACACCATCTTGTCGTATTGGAGACAATCGCGCAGGCGCGGCGGCCAGATCGTCGCCGGCTGTGCTGGGGGCAGCCGTCTGGTGGGTACGTCGAGGGGGGTTGAATTGAGGGAATCGTGGGCGTATGTCATGGTGCCGTCCCATCTGGGGAGCGTAGGCATCGTCTGGGAAGAGACTCCTCTTTCCGTCGCGGTGCAACGGATCTATTTGCCGGGACCAGAGGAGTCTATCAGGGGACGAATCGCAGTGGACTATCCCCGGGCTACCAAAGGCTCCAGTGCGATCATCACTGATCTGGTGAACGACATGGCTGCCTTTCTTGCTGGCGAGGCGGTTGCCATCGGAGTCGATCTGCTCGCTCTGGATACCTGCACAATGTTTCAGCGCAAAGTGTTATTCGCTGAGCACGGGATCCCTCGCGGATGGGTGAGTACTTATGGAAGGCTGGCCGGATACCTCGGCGTCCCCAAAGCCGCCAGGGCAGTGGGCTCGGCCTTGGCGACGAATCCTTTCCCGCTGGTTATCCCATGCCACCGGGCCGTACGAGCTGGCGGCGAACTGGGTGGATTCCAGGGCGGCCTGCCGATGAAGCGGATGCTATTGGAAATGGAAGGAGTCGAATTCGACGTGTCAGGTCGCGTCAGGATGATGCGGGTCTACTACTGAGAGGAGGGCCCGAATGCTCCTTGCACGGAATGATGAGACCTCACCTGCCAAGGGTTGGTACCTGCAGCTGACCGACCCGGCATTGCCCGCCATCGGTTTCGCCTGCAAGGGAATCAACGAGCCTCACTACCACCGATGCCTGCGCGAGGTCTACCTGGTTGCTCGAGGCAACAGCACACTATTCGTCAACGGAGAGGTCGTTGAGCTGGAGCCTGGAGACGTGATCGTGGTTGAACCTGGCGAGGTTCACACGTTCGCCGCCAGCAGCGCTGACTACTTCCATTTTGTCCTTCACTGTCCAGCTATCCCGGGGGACAAAGTGGCTGCGAGCGAGGCCGGTGGGGACGCGTCCGACTAGGGACTAGACGATATCAGGAGATGTATCCACCTGATCTAGCAGCTGCCGTGCTGCCCCGAGGACCGCGCTCACCTCGATCTCGCGCACACACGGATGCTCCGGTAGCTCTGCTGTAGTATAGTCCAGTCGGTTGCAGGGAATGCAGTCGTGTGAGCCAACGAGGACTCTGTGCGTGGTGGCAGGGCCCCACGGGCCGAATTTGGCCGGGTCGACGGGCCCATACAGGTGCACGGTGGGCGTTCCAACCGCAACCGCCAGGTGCAACGGTCCACTGTCAGGTCCAATGACCAGTTGACTGAGTTGGAAGAGCGTCGCTAGCTGCCCCAGGGTCGTGTCACCGCACGCGACGATGGGATCAGTATCCATCTGGGCGGCGATGGTCCAGGCGAGATCCAGTTCACTGCTGCTGCCGGTCAGAACGATGGTGGCCTTGTACTGGCGCTGCAGCTCGTTGGCAACCTCGGCAAAACCGTCCGGCCGCCACTGTTTGACGGGCGCGCCTGCTCCCGGATGGATAACGACCAGCGGCTGTTTCCGGAACCATCCCCTAGCTTGCAGATACCCCTCGACTTGATGGGTGTCGTCATCTTGGGAAAAGAACTCGAGGGGCATGGCACTCACTGTGCTTGACGAAATGCCAGGTGGTCGAGAAACGTGGTCGGCGACCAACAGGACCTGCTCGGCCAGGGTCTGATTCTGCAGTACCTCGTGACGTTGGCTTTCGTAGGGTACGGCATGGGTCAGAAACGGCGAACACTCGGGGATGGCATAACCAATGCGGCAAGGAATATCGGCGAGGTAGGCCAGTAGAGCGCCCCACCAATGGTCAAATCGCAGGATGAGGGCGACGTCGTAGCGCTCGCTGCGCAGACGGCGGGCACAGGCCAAAAGACGGCGATACGGTGCCCACCAAGAGTCCTTTCGCTGGCGGCTAAAGCCGGGAAATTCGCATGCCAGACGTTCGTCGACCCGAGGGTTGTTTTCTATGACGGGCATGCCCCAGGAACCGACCAGAACGGCTAGGTGCGCAGCGGGCAAAGCCTGGCGAAGGGTGCGTATTGTGGGAGTGGTGAACAGCAGATCGCCGATGTGGTCCGGCCGCATGAGCAGGACACGGGGAGAACTGCTCACTGGCAGCCCGAAGCTACGGCGCCACGGACTGCCAATGAAGGCAAATGCGCGCAGGAGGGCCAGGCGCAATCGTCGGCGGCTACTGGGCATAGACCTGTTCTAGCGGCGCCGTGACCTGCCGCCAGTCAAAGTGGCGCTCCACGAATCTTCGTGCAGACTGGCCCAGCTGTCGAACCTGCGCCTCGCTTTTCAGTAGAGTCAAAACGGAATGCGCGAAAGCGGCGGCGGTGTCGGCCATCAGCAGGTCACGTCCATCCTGTACGGGAATGCCCTCCGCGCCCAGCCGGGAGGAGACGATGGCCTTGCCCATGGCCATTGCTTCCAGAACTTTGAGACGGGTACCGCCGCCGGTGAGCAAAGGCACCACGTAGATGGCCGCCGCCGCAATGTACGGCCGCACGTCGTCTACAAAACCCGTGACCGTGATGCCTGGCGTCTGGGTCAGGAGTGAGAGCCGGGAGTGGGGGTCTTTGCCCACAACGTAAAGGTGCGCGTTCGGTTGTATATGGCGGATGCGCGGAAATACCTCGGAGGCAAACCACAAGATCGCATCCACGTTGGGGCGGAAATCCATCTTGCCCGTAAAAACAAGGGCTGGCGTCTTCAGCGAGGCGGCAGCGACGGCATCGGGCCGATAGTGATGAGTATCCACGCCATTGGGTACGATCACCGGTTTCAGTCCTGGACAAAGACTGGTAAGGGCCTGGCCGTCGGCGGGCGAGCAGGCCAACACCTGATCCACCTGGCTGCAGAGAGCGCGTTCATAACGGCGCAGCTTGGCCCACTGCAGCAGCGAGTACAGCGCTCCCACCCATCGCCTTGGATTTCTCGTATCGGACTCAAAGATGCGCTGCTGCAGCAAGAACTCGGCGTTGTGGGCGTCAAAGACCAGACGTGGGCGCTTCTTAGCCAGCTTCGCCGTTCCGATCGCATACTGACCCATCTCGAGTCCCTCAGCCTGTAGGACGTCAAAGGGATTCTGACTGAGCCAGCCCTGCAAGCGCTGCTCAAAGGCTCGAGAAGCCAGGCGATGTGCCAGGTCTGGCAGAGGCGAAGCAGCCACAGTGAGCAAGCGCCGCTGGAAAGATCGAACGGGCACTGGAACGGTGTCGATGCGGGCGCAGATCTCTCGGAGCGGACCTGGGTCAGCAGCTTGACCTGCATCGAGAAAGGAGAGCAAGTGCACCTCGTGGCGCTGCGCTACCTGCACGATGAGGTTATAGTTCCGAATGGCTGTACCTTGCTGAGGAGGATAGGGTAGCTGTGGCGTTAGAAAGAGAATGCGCTTGCCCATTGACCGTCATTGGGCCAGGCGGCGGTAGATTTCGAGGGTTTCTTGGGCTGCTCTCTCCCATGAGAAGAGGCGAGCCCGGGTAAGTCCTTTCTCAGACATTTGCTGATGCAGGGCCTGGTCTGTCAGCAGGCGCCAGATGGCAACCGCCATGCCTTCGACATCGGTAGGATCAACCATGAGGGCAGCGTCGCCAGCAATCTCGGGCAGGGCCGAACGATTCGAGATCACCACCGGCGTGCCGCAGGCCATCGCTTCCAGCGGCGGGAGGCCAAAACCCTCGTAGAAGGCTGGGTGGACCAGCACGGCGGCTGCATTGTATAGGCCCAGGAGGTCTTCTGGAGACACACGGCCGATGAAGCGGGCACGCTCCTGAAGCCCAAGTTTGTGCACCAGCGCAAAGACCTCGTCGAACAACCATCCCTTTTCGCCGGCCAGGATGAGGTTGGCTGGAGAGTGGTAGCTATCCAACAGATGGCGGTAGGCTTCCAGCAAACGGGTAACGTTCTTCCTTGGCTCGATGGTGCTGACGAAAAGGATGAACGGGTCGGACAGACTGAACTTGCTCCTGATACCCTGCAGGAAGGCCTCATCGTGAACGGGTCGGTATAGGGGATGAGCCGCCTCGTACACCACCGTGATCTTGTTCTCTGGAGCACCCGTGAGGCGAATGATGTCACGCTTGGTGCTTTCCGATACGGCGATGATGTGATCGCAGTTACGCACTGCTTGATCGATCTGTCCATAGTAGCTGGCGCTCTCTGGCGTCAAGAACTCGGGATAGAGCAAGAAATTCAAATCGTGGATGGTGATCACGGATCGGCAGGTGCGCCGGCGGCGGAAAGGAGGGATAAAGTCGGGGCTGTGCAGCACCTGGATGTCCAGAGACGCAAGCTCTAGTGGCAGCAGGATCTGTTCCAAACGGTGATGGGGTGGTGTCCAAATGGACCGGCGGCGAAAGTTGGGTTGATCGACGAGGATTGTCCTGTCCTTACGACTCTGGAGGATCACAAACTCATCGTGTAAGCCCAGTTTGGCATACTCCGCCAGCAATCGAAGGGTGTATTGGCTGATGCCGGCTTTACGATAATAGACCAAACGAGCGTCTATGCCCACTCGCATTGAGATGGCAGTCTCCTTGGTGGTAGTGGCCCACTGACAACTTGCCCCCCGGTTTCGCAGCGCGAACGGGGGGGCAACGGTGACCCAGACTGTATCTTACTGCCAAGGGGCAGGTTAGTCAAAACAGCAGTGTACGGTGCTTGGGTTATGTGCAGGCTAGCAGGGGCACTGGTGGTGGACAGCAGCTTCGGCTATGCCTTGTTGCGACTTGACGTGGCACCTGTTTGCTGTATCCTTCAAGTACCTGAGGTCAGGGTGCAGGAGCATCGCAAGTTGAAGAGCTTTTCGGCAGTCCGTTTCGTGCTGCTTTACACCATGGGGCTCAATGTCTTGGTCACGGTGGCCAAATTGGGAGTTGGCTATCTTACGGGATCCTTGAGCATCATCGCCGATGGTGTGGACTCTCTGTTTGACTCTGTGACCAACGTGCTTGGGCTGGTGGCCATCTACCTGTCGCGTCGGCCGCCTGATCAGGATCATCCCTATGGCCACCGGCGCTATGAGATTCTCATGACCCTCTCCGTGGCGGTGCTCCTCTTTGTCACGTGTGCCCAGCTCCTGCGCAGCGCCTACGAGCGATGGCTCAATCCCATTGTGCCCGAGGTAGGCGTCTGGAGTTTTGGCGTCCTCGGCCTGAGCATTGCGGTACATATGTATGTGGCGGCCTATGAGAAGCGGCGCGGCCATGAGCTCAAGAGCGAGTTCCTGCTGGCCGATGCAGCCCACACCAGTGCCGATATCCTGGTCACATTGGGGGTCATAGCCGGTCTCGTCGTGGTGAGGATGGGATACCCGATCGTTGACACGGTGATGGCGGTAGTGATTGCTGGAATCATCGCCAAGATCGGCGTGGACATTATCCGCAGCACTTCGCGGATCCTGGTTGACGGGGTTGCGATCGAGGAGGATCGGGTTGAGGCTGTTCTAAAGCGCATACCTGAAGTGGAGAGTTATCATCGTATTCGCAGTCGTGGTCAACAGGATGATCTGCATCTGGACTTGCACATACGCGTGCAGCCCAACATGCCGCTGGTTCAGGCTCACCAGGTAGCCCATGGAGTGCAGCGGGCGCTGCAGGAATCCATTGCCGGCCTGCACGACGTCGTTGTCCATGTAGAACCCGAGCCAGGCCGGGCGGTGCTGCTGGGGGATAACGTGCTCGCCCAAGTCCGGGACGTGGTCGAGAGGGCAGGGGTAACCATACACCACCTGCATGCTCACGAAATTGGCGGCCAGTATTCGGTTGATCTTCACCTGGAAGTGCCCAGTGATCTGACCCTGAATGATGCCCACCGCCAGGCTACCTGGGTCGAGGAAAGCATCAAGGCTGCAGTTCCTGCTGTGGCGGATATCATCACGCACATCGAGCCCATGTCCATGGCCTGCTCAGAACCTGGTAATGAGCAGGCTGACGAGGAGATCCGCGTTAGCGCGCGTCGGCTCGCGGCAACCATGGGCGTTGTGGAGTGTCACGACATCAAAGTCCGGCGCCTTGATGACAGAGTCCATATAACCATGGCCTGCTCGTGTGCAGAGGGAGCTCCGCTCACTGAAGCCCACGAAATCGCTACCCGCATTGAGGAAAGCTTGCGCAACGAGCGTCCGGAAATCGCGCGCGTGACCATTCACATGGAGCCGGCCGGCTAACAAAGGCGCTGACTCGGAAGCTGAACGGGGCGAACATGGTACAGTGGCTGCAGAAGAACCGACAGGCAGCGTTGGTGGCCCTCTGGATGGGCATCGTGGCGGTTCTTGCGGTGCTGGTTACCTATGTGCTGGCGCGGCGCCCGGTGCCGGCGCCGATCGTCATCCGCCCGATTACTCCGCTGCCCACACCCAGCGCGCGTCCCACAACCGTGCCCGATCCGGTCGCGGTGTATGTAGTGGGAGCGGTGGTTCGCCCAGGGGTGTATACCATCCCATGGGACAGCCGGGTGGTCCAAGCACTGGATGCGGCTGGCGGGGCGACGGCCGATGCGGACCTGGTACGAGTGAATCTGGCGGGTCATGTGGTGGATGGACAGCAAATCTATATTCCCACTCGGCTCGAGGCCGAGACCCCCGTGCTTCCGACTTCGGCCGCACCGGCTATCGCCAAGGGCATGACTGGGCCCGGCCAGAAGATCAATGTCAATCAGGCTACTGCGCAGGACCTGGAGGCGCTTCCGGGAATCGGCCCCGCTATCGCACAGCGAATGCTGGACTATCGCACTGAACATGGGCCGTTCAAGTCCATCGAGGAGCTTGAGAAGGTTCGCGGGATCGGCGAGGCCACTCTGGCGCGCATTCGGGACCAGGTGACGGTTGATTAGAGGCGGGCAATCAGACGAATAAATGGATCAAACCAATGCTCGTCTGAGCTGCCGCGATGAAGACTCGGCTGGGCCGGATCGTGCCGCCCGGCCCAGCCGATGTCGGTGCCTGGTTCCGCGAGGTGAAGCCAGCTCTCTCAACTCCAGCTAGACGTTGCCCTTGCTGGTGATGGCCTCGCGTGCCATGGCAATGAACTCATCCACCGGTTTGGCTCCCAGGTTCTCCTCGGTGCGCAGGCGCACGGCGACGCTGCCCGCCTCAACCTCGCGGTCACCCATCACCAAGATGTAGGGCACCTTTTGCATCTGTGCGTTACGGATCTTGGCGTNNCCTTCTTCCATCTCGCGATCGCCAATGACGAGCATGTAGGGTACTTTTAGCTTCTGGGCGTTACGGATCTTGGCGTTCATGCGCTCGTCGCTGTCGTCAACCTTGGCACGGATTCCGGCATCAATGAGGCGTTGATACACCTGCCGTGCATAGTCCCTATGCCGGTCGGCGATGGGGATGAGGAAGGCCTGTACGGGGGACAGCCAGACTGGAAAGGCGCCGGCATAGTGCTCGATCAACCCACCTACAAAACGCTCCATGCTGCCCAAGACGGTGCGGTGAACCATCACCGGGCGATGCTCCTTACCGTCCTGGCCGACAAAGTGAAGGTCGAATCGCTCCGGGAAGTTAAAGTCCACCTGAATCGTGGGACCCTGCCATCCGCGACCCAGGGCATCGCGCATCTTGATGTCAATGGCTGGACCGTAGAACTTGGCTTCGCCGGGCATCACTTTGTAGTGAACCGCTCTCCGCTCCAACGCTGCCTGGAGGGCTGACTCGGCCATCTCCCACACCGTGTCATCGCCGATGTACTTGGCCGTGTTGGCTGGGTCGCGCACCGACAACTCGACGTCAAATTGCTCGTAACCGAAGGTGCGCAACATGAAAAAGGCCAGGTCTAGCACCCCCACGATTTCATCGGTGAGCTGCTCCGGTTGGCAAAAGATGTGGGCATCGTCCTGGGTGAAACCGCGCACCCGCAGCATACCGTGGAGGACGCCGCTTCTTTCATAGCGGTAGACCGTGCCCAGCTCTCCCCACCGCATGGGCAGGTCGCGGTAGGAGCGCGTCTGGGTCTTGTAGATCATCACGGCAAACGGGCAGTTCATGGGCTTGAGCATGTATTGCACGTCGTCGATGTCGATAGGTGAGTACATGCTCTCCCGGTAAAAGTCCCAGTGACCGCTGATCTTCCACATGTCCACCCGGCCGATGTGCGGGGTGTAGAGAATCTCATATCCTCGTCTGCGATGCTCTTCGCGCCAAAAGTTCTCGATCAACTCGCGGATGAGGGCGCCCTTGGGGTGCCAGTAGATCAGGCCTGGCCCTCCAATGTCGTGGGTGCTGTAGAGGTCCAGCTCCTTGCCCAGCTTTCGATGGTCGCGGCGCTTGATTTCCTCTAGTTTGAACAGATACGCTTGCAGCTCGGCTTCCGTGGGCCAGGCCGTGCCATAGATGCGCTGCAGCATGGGGCGCCGCTCATCACCACGCCAGTAGGCCCCAGCCGTAGTGATCAGTTTTAGCCCAGACGGATTGATCTCTCCGGAGTTGGCGACGTGGGGTCCGCGGCAGAGGTCCACAAAGCCCCCGCTGGTGTAGATACTCAGCCTGGGCGGACCTTCTGCCGTTTCGCCGTCGGGATCCGCCTTGCCAGTGAGGATGCCATCAATCAGCTCCAGCTTGTGAGGTTGCTGGGCGAAGAGCGTGCGGGCTTCCTGCTCCGACAGCTCCTGGTACTCAAAGGGATGGTTCTCCTTGACGATCTCCTTCATCCGTTTCTCGATCTTTTCGAGATCGTCGGGGGTCAGTGGCCTTGGCAGGTCAAAGTCGTAATAGAAACCGTCGTCGATGGCTGGACCGATCGCCGTCTTGCCATCGGGGAATTGCTCCAACACCGCCGCTGCCATAACGTGGGCCGCCGAGTGTCGAAGCTGGTGCAGAGCTTCATCTTTGTGATTATCAGACATGGACCATGACTCCTTCTTGCCGTTGGAATATGTGGGATGGATCGGTAGGCACGTGGGATGACGACGCACGAGATGTCATCAATGATACCCTTGCCTCCTTTCTACCCGATCAATAACAAAAAGACCTCTTGCCCCATGGGGCGAGAGGTTGACTCACGCGGTTCCACCCAACTTGGCAGCCACAGACGGGCTGCGCTCATCACGGCCGTTAACGGGTGCCTCCGGGGCTCCTTACTCGCGGGCTTCATTTCAGGAGCCGGCTCTCAGGGGGTTTTCGCCAGGTTCACGCTGAGAAGGCTCTCAGTCCACGACCTTCTCTCTCTGTGGCGCTCTGCTGACTACTCGTCCTGATCAATGCCGATGATCATCGATACTCCAGTATATCACAGAATCCTTTCCTCTGCAAAAGCCGAGGGTGCGTTGGGGCCAGGAGAGGCGACGTACAAGGCCAGGGGCCCGCCAAGAGAACGGCTCGCGGCTACTGCCAATTGACCCGCCTCTTTGGCTCAGCTATAATGGCACGGCCGGGTGGTACAAGCCTGGGTTTGAACATTAGCACGAAGGGGCACTATGAAATTCCTTGTCACTGGCGGGGCCGGCTTTCTTGGCGCGGCACTGGTGAACCGCTTGTTAGAAATGGGCGAGCACGTACGCGTGCTCGATGACTTGAGCGCTGGAGACCAGAGCCGCCTCGATTCCCGAGCCGTGTTTACCCGGGGAGATACCCGGGACATCCCGAAACTTTGGAGCCTGCTCAAGGGCGTGGACTGTGTTTACCACTTGGCGGCGCGGGTTTCGGTGCAAGAGTCCATCCTGTATCCGGTGGAGTACAACGAGGTGAACGTCGGCGGCACCGTCAGCCTGATGACGGCTGTGCGTGACGCTCGAGTGAAAAGGGTAGTGCTGGCGTCTTCGGGTGCAGCGTACGGTGAGCAGAAGGACCAGCCAGTTCGTGAAACGGCACGCCTGAATCCTCAAAGCCCCTACGCCGTCAGCAAGATGGCAGCCGAGGGCTATGTGCAGGCCCTGGGTCAGTTGTGGGGCATTGAGACGGTGGTGTTGCGCATCTTTAACACCTACGGGCCGGGACAGAATATCCCCCCTACCCACGCCCCGGTCATCCCTCATTTTCTCAAGCAGATCCTGGCTGGCGGCTCGTTGGTCACCCACGGCAGTGGGCAGCAGAGCCGAGATTTCGCCTACGTGAGGGATGTGGTGGATGCGATGGTTGCTGCCGGCCGGGTGAACGGCGTGGACCGCGCCGTGATCAATGTGGGCAGCGGCCGCGAGGTGACCATCGCCGAGTTGATCCGGGTGATGGAAAAGGTAACCGGCCGCAGGGCCCATTCGCTGATCAATCAGGAAGAGAGCGGTGGAGTAAGCCGCCTGGTGGCGGATATCTCTCTGGCGCAAGACAGGCTCAACTTCCGGCCGCAGGTAGACCTGGAGACCGGGCTCAAGCACACCTTGACCCAAGACCCTCGGTTTGGTCCATCGGGTAGACGCTAGTCGCCTGACCGGTGTCTCCCTGCTGTTGCAGGCGGCTGATGGCCCGCAGTATCCAACGACACTGCGGTTGCGCCCTTGGCAACATTGAGGTCCAGTAGGAGGCGATGACGATGAAGGCCACTAGCTATCCTCACATGTACCGGATTCAGCAGGATCTACCGAACTGCCCCTTGCCCGATCCCGCAGGCGAATTGCGACGCCTCTTGCGAGTGCATCCCGTGTTGTTGTCCATCCAGCCTGGAGCGCGGGTAGCGATCACCGCCGGCAGCCGCGGGGTCTCCAACATCCCCTTGCTGATTGCGGCGGTCGTGGATGAGCTGCGGGCGCGGGGCGCGGAGCCGTTCGTGGTTCCCGCCATGGGCTCCCACGGCGGCGCTACGGCCGAGGGCCAGGTCGAGCTCCTGCGCAGCCTGGGGGTTACGGACGAGGCGGTGGGTGCCCCCATCCGGGCGTCCATGGAAGTCGTGGAGTTGGGCCAGACGGACCAGGGCGTGAAAGTCTTCTGCGACAAGCTGGCTTTCCAGTCAGACATGATCGTTGCCATCAACCGGGTCAAGCCCCACACCGGATTCCGGGGAGACATTGAGAGCGGCATTGTGAAGATGCTGGTCATTGGCCTGGGCAAGCGCCACGGCGCGGAGGCGATGCACCAGTCACCAGAGCGTTATGGCAGCATTCCTGCCATGGCGCGCATTTCTCTGGAGAAGGCGCCCATCGGGCTGGGCGTGGCCGTCATCGAGGACGCCTTGCACCAGACGGCCAAGATCGCCCTGGCCACGCCGGCGGAGTTTGAAGCAGTGGACAAGGCGATGCTGATGGAGGCCCGGCGGCTGATGCCTCAGTTGCCGGTGGACCAGTTGGATGTACTCATCATCGACGAAACCGGCAAAGACATCAGCGGCGCCGGCATGGACCCCAATGTGATTGGCATGGGCCGGGCGATTGGCGGCCGCCACACGCCGGAAGTCACCCGCCTGGTGGTGCTGGATATCACCGAAGAGTCCCACGGCAATCCGGGCGCCATCGGGTACGCTGACGTCACCACCCGCCGCCTGGTGGACAAGCTGGACTATGGGGCCCTGTACATGAACTCGGTCACCGCGGCCGGCCTGGGCCGCTTTGACGGCTGCAAGATCCCCTTGACCATGCCCACGGACCGGGAGGCCATCGCCATTGCCCTAAACGGCTATGACGCCGACACCGTGCGCCTCATCCGAATCAAGAACACCCTCCAACTGGGCGAGATGGACGTTTCCCACAGCCTACTCGATGAGCTGCGGCAGCGCGAGAACGTCCGGGTGGTAGGGGAAAAGGGACCCATGTCCTTCGACGAGGCGGGGACGCTCTTCTAAGGAAAGGCCGGTAGTAGGAAGTAGCTCCTGGTTTTGGCCGCAGCGGGTCACCGGTGTACAATTAAGGCGATGCCCCTGTAGCTCAGCGGATAGAGCAACTGCCTTCTAAGTAGTAGGCCGAGCGTTCGAATCGCTCCAGGGGCGTTTCGCGTGGTGTTCAGCGATTACGCGCTCCAAGACTTGCTCATAGGATGACAGGGCCGCCTCAATGGAGTGCTGTTCCGCCGCCTGGCGGGCCTTGCGGCCGATGTCCTCCCGAAGCTTAGGGTGGTGGGCCGCTTCGAGAATCCTGTCAGTGAGCTGCTGTACGTCGCCCAGGCCGAAGAGCAACCCTGTTTCCCCCGCAATGACGACTTCCCGGGCCGGCGGTATGTCACTGGCGATGAGGACCTTGCCCAGGGCCTGCGCCTCGAGGTAGACCCGGGCCAAACCCTCCCCATCCGACGGCAACACCATGATGTCCATCAGGTTCATGTACTCCGGCACTCGGCCGTACTCCACCCAGCCGGGGAAGCGGAAGCGGTCCCGGATGCCCAGCTCCTCACAGGTCCTTTCCACCTCCGCGCGGGAGATGCCCTCTCCCACCATCAGGAAGGTTAGGTTCGGGGCCAGCGGCAAAAGGCGGGCGGCGGATGCCACCAGGTCCAGCGGCCGCTTTCGTGGGTGGATGCCCGCCACGTAGCCGATCACCAGGCTGTGGGTGGCGATGTTGAGTTGATGCAGCAGGGCGCCGTCCTTCGGACGCGGCGCAAAGCGCTCCGTATCGACGGCGTTAAAGATGATGTCGACGTTGTGCACGCCCAGCCTGTTCAGCAAGTCGCGGGGATGCTCGCCTGGCGAGACCAGAAGGTCGATCCTCCGCAAGGCAGCCAGCAGTTTCTCGGCAAGGGTCTCTGGATAGTTGCCCCTGGCCAGCCCTAGCGTCGTGCCGCCAGCGACGCGAAGGATAGAGGGCAACGAGTAACGAGCCGCAACCTCGGTGATATATCCAGCAAAGGTCTCGCGACCGGCAAAGAGGATGTCTGGCCGGCGCTCTGCGATCGAGTCCTGGAGGAAACGCACGACCTGCGCGTGCTCCTGCTGGCGATAGTCCTCCGCCGCGGGTAGAAACGGGAGTGTCTGAAAGTCGGGCATTTGAAACCGGATCACCCGAATCTCGGGGTGGTCGAGGGCGAACTGGTCGCCTGCCTGCAGGCCACTCGCGGTGATGGGACCGATGGCGCGAACCCGGTGTCCCCGTTGGGCGAGGCCAACGAGAATCTGTGCCGCCGAAATGGCCGAACCGCCGGGATGGGGCGGCAGGGTGCCTGCGTACAGGATGTCGAAGGATCGGCCGTGCGCGAATGGTGACCTGGATGTGCTCAATCTCATCATCTCCGCTGTAGGGTCATGTAGGGAAGCGCTTTGCCCCGCGCGGTGACGGCGGGTGGTTCGCGGCTCACCTGCAGCAATTCGCCTTGATCCCACACCGACGCCATAGTCTCATACACGCCCCGCATGCCGCCCAGCTCGCGAAGGAAGGCGGTCTTGAGGGCTTCCTGGTCTACGGGTCCTACCTCCGGATGCACCCGCAACGTGTAGTGAGGCAGCGCACGGCTATCCTGGTCTTCGATGAGCTGGTAGTGGGTGAGGTTGCCGCCAAACCGCCGCGGCAGCGTCTCCTCCAGGATGCGGTATACGTCCGCGCCGTAAAAGGTCACTCCCTCGCCGGTGAGTTTCTGGTAACTACGAACGGTGTGCAGGTGGAGGTCATACCCCAACTCGTCCAGCAGGCAGCCGCAGCGCCGCGTTTCCATGGTGGCATAGTCGCCGATATCGGTGTTGATCAGGACCTTGGGGCAGGAGGGCCGCAGAGCGGTGAACAGGAGCGCGCTGGCAGGGGCGCCATCATCGCTGTGAAAGTCCCGGCCGATGATGGCATAGGCATCGCGGTAGACGTGGATATCGTCGGCCTCCGTCGGCTGGGGACACTGGCTGCCCACGGTGCCGCCCTCGGAGAAGCCATAGGTCTGGATGGCTCGGCCGTCCGATGCTTCGATGACGGCCCGACGGGCTGTGGTGAGGGGCTCGGCGCGCAGCAGGAACGAGACGCCAGCCAGGGAGACATCGCGCTCCTGAGCAGCCAGGCTGATGCGCGCCGATGCGCTGGGCGAAGCGGCCACGCACAGCGCCGTGCCCTGTTTCACCATGCCGCCCAGGTACTCGGCCACCTTGTCCGGTCGGTTCAGGGGGACGATCTCCGGTCGCGGGAACCCGGCGACCCACTGCAACAGCCCATGCACGCCGGCCTGTACCATACGGTCATGGGCATCGCCGCCGCCACCCATGCAGAACCACTTGACAAAGCGCAGGCCCACCTTGGCATAACGAAGCTGCCCGCTGGCCAGGGCGGCGTACATCGGGGTCCAGTAGATCAGCGGCTGGTTCTCTATGCCGTGAGCGCCCAGCCATGCCGCCCAGTGGGGCGCGGATTCCTCGATGTGCTGCAAATCGAAGCGGACGCGCCCCGATCGTCCGCTGCTGCCGCCAGTGGATCCCGAGAAATGGCCTGTGGTGAGGGGATTGTCGAAATCTGTATGCTGGAAATGAAAGGTCGCGCTGCCCCGGACCGCGGGGATGCGACCCTTGAATTCCTCAAAGTCCACGTATACCCCTGAGCTGAAAAGCTGCTGAAGGGCTCCCTCCAGGCCCTCGCGCTTCACAAGCTGCTCGAGGTCCTGCTGGTCACATCCTGCGTGCCGGAGCAGAGCGAGGTATGGGCTCCGGGGGTTGGCAAAAACCACCCTCTGTACCATCTGCAAGAACCGGAGTTCCCGGTCCTGCATGGCTACTCGAATGCGGGACCTGGCTTCGTCAACAGAGACCACGGTGCGCAGGAAAGGACGCACGCCCAGGGCAAAGCGGGCAAACCCCGTGGCTTGCGTGAGCAGAGGGACGCTGTGTTCGCGCATGCGGTGCGGTCTCCTGTCGTCGGCTGGGCTGTCCGGCCCACATTGGGCGCGGGATCAGGTCCGACCCCCGGGTCGCGCCGTCGGGTTCTGCTGGCCTAACCCGGATAATCCTCGAACAACTGCCCCCACGGGCTTAGACGCCGCCACTGGTCGACCACATGGCGGCCCTTGAGGGGGTACCAGAGATGGTCATGATAGTATTCGCTGGCAAAGATAAATAGGTTGACCAGGGGCGTGCGGAACAAGAGGTTTTGAAAGACCTTGAGGGGTGACCGCCACAGCAACATGCCAGTGCCGGTGCCCAGGTTGACGCCGGTTCGGAATCCCCAGCGCTCCTGCGCAACCTCGGACATCCCTACCACCTCAATCTGCCGCGGATCGCCCTGGCCGAGGCCGCGCTCGGTGGCATGGGCGATGTACTGGATGCGCAGGGGATCAAAGCCCATCATGGCTGCCGCGACCGCATCGATGGCTACCTGGTCAGCGGAGGCCAGGATGACGTCTTTCTGGTGAGGGATAAGCGTTCGTGGACCCGCGCCGCTGCCCGCGGTCGTTCCGTCCATGGTGGCAAAGACACCAGGATGGATCTCTCTCTGGATGGCCAACAGGTCCACCAGGGTGTCGTGGATCCACGTGTGGGTGTAGTGGCGGTTGACGTTAAGCAGCCCACCAAACGCGTTCTTCATGGCGCCAGTGGTGACGGTGTACGAGTGGGTCTTGACGGTGGGCAGGTGGACGATATTCTTGCCGACAAAGTAGTCGGGGAGAAGGATGCCCTCTGGGAAGATCTTGTCCAAAACCAGCATCTTGGCCTTGGGCCGGTAAGGGATCCACGACATGTCGGCCGGCTCAAAGTTATACTTCTTGGGGATGCCGTACTTGTCCAGCACAGGTCCGAACTTGTTGTAGCGATCGCCCAGGTCAGCGATGGTGACCACGGTCTTGTTGTGCACGTTGACCAGGTCAGTGAAACCGGCGTTCCGCAGAGCGAGGATGGTGCCCTCGAGTTGCCACGGCGTGGTGTTGGCGCCGGGGTACAACAGGTGCCAACTGATGTTATCTTTGAGGATCGTTGTGACCTGCGGGTCAAGGGCCTGCCGCATTCCAGCTAGCTCGCACAGGCGTGGGTAGTCTTCCAGGACGGTATGCGGAGTGGTGCGCAGTACAGCTACCTTTGGTCTGGACATCGGTCGCTTTCCCTTCCCTGGCTAGACCGTGAACTCGGCCACTACGGGTGTGTGATCGGAGGGACGCTCTGCCCGGCGGGGTTCGACGTCTATCCACGCACTGGACGATTGAGGTACCAGGGGCTGCGTAGCAAAGATGTGGTCGACTCGCCATCCCAGGTTGCGATCCAGCGAGCTGGGGATACGATAGTCCCAGTAGGTGTACTGGCCCGGTTCGGAGTGGTGCAGGCGCAGTATGTCGGTGAATCCCCAGTCTTTGACCTGCTGCAGAGCGCCGCGGATGTCCGGGTGGAAGGCCACGTGTTTGGCGTTGCCCTTGGGGTCGTGAACGTCGATGGGTTCTGGCGCCACGTTTAGGTCGCCCAGCCAGAGCAACGGCTTCGACGGCGCGCTGTGTCGGTCAAAGTACTCGCGCAGTCGCGCCAGCCAGCGCATCTTGTAGGGAAACTGCGGGTGGTCAATGGCTCGGCCCTGCGGCACGTAGGTGTTGACGATGGAGATACCCCGCAGCACAATGTGAGCGAGCCGCGCCTCGTCCGGGTCCTCATCGTCGTCGAGGCCAAAGCGCACCTGTTCCGGAGCTTCGCGGCTGAGGATGGCCACGCCAGCGTGGGCCTTTTGGCCGCGAAAGGTCAGGTGGTAGCCCATCTGGACAAAGGGCTCGGCAGGGAAATCAGCGTCCTGCACCTTGGTCTCCTGCAAGCAAAGGACGTCAGGGGTTTCCTTCTGGAGCCACTCCTGGACGATAGTCATGCGGGCACGCAGAGAGTTTACGTTAAAAGTGGCGACTTTGAGCATTTTCCCATCCTATCTGCCCTGGCACGGTCGGGAATCGTGTGGGAGGACTCGCGCCGGAAGGCGCGGCACAATTGTACCCCCGATGACCGAGGCGGACAAGAGCGGGCTGTGCCTGGGGAGTCTGGCTGAGACCCGGCACAGGCCCGCTGCAAGGAGCGAGGATACGAAGGGGTGGGCAGTTCGTCGGCTGACTCAGGCCACCCAGGGAATGCTGTACACTTGGGCGGCCGTTCGACCCAGCACCCATTCCAGATCGTTGGGCGAAAGGCCTAACGTGCGCCATTTGTGCAGTTCCACCGGTACGTTGCCGGGATGATCGGTGGCCAGCATTAGGCGCGAGGCGCCCAGTTCCTTGATAAAGCGCTGACACCACAGCGGAGGGCACCAAGACATGTCCATGAAGACGTTGTCGTTCTCTTTGGCCACCAGTATGGCATCAAAGAACCACCCGCCGCCAGCGTGGGCCATGACCACCGGGATGTCCTTGAACTCCCGCGCAAGGTAGAACAGTCGGGTAGGGGCTGCAAAGTTGTCCGTGCCGGTGTGGATCATGATGGGCACCTTGAGCTCTCGGGCAACCTCAAAGGCCATGCGCCCATCGCAGCTGTTGGGATTGGTGGCGTGGGCAACCGGGTGTACCTTGAGCCCGCGAAAGCGAAGGTCTGTCATACAGCGCTTCATTTCCGCGCGGTAGAATTCCTCGCCGCAGTGGGTGTTCAGGCTGCCCATGCCGTAGAACCGGCCCGGGTATTTGAGTGTCAGCGCATGGATCTCATCGTGGATGGCCCGCTGCGGCTCGTGCAGTGGGGGCACCACAAAGGGCTGCACGATGCCTGCGTGGACGCCGTGGGTGTCCAGCGCAGGCAAGAGGTCCTGCTCGGTGAAGGTGTGATCATAGACCACATCATGTCCCAGGTGTACGTGGGCATCAACGATCATTTTCGCCTCCTCGTTATGACAGGCGGTCACCCTGGCAACTGACTGCACCCAGGGTGACCGCCTCTTTGCTGTGAGCGAGTGTATTCTAGAATTCGACCACGACGCGGATCGAGTTGTCCAGCCGCTTGTCGGCGACTTCAAAGGCGCGAAGGGCCTGATCTGCGGGGAAAAAGTGGGTCAGCATGGGCCGCACGTCCACCTTTCGGCTGGCCACAAGCTCGAGAGCCTCGGGGAAGACCTCAGGCCAGGAGTGGCTGGGGTAGACGTCCAGTTCTTTCATGCGCATGGGCTGCCAATCCTCAGCCTCGAGGGCGCGAGGGCTGGCGAAGAGAAGAAGCTTGCCACACTTGCGTACGGAGCCAACCACTTCGCGGAGCGCTGTGCGACTGTCGGTGGTGTCCATGCCCACGTCCACACCGTGGCCGTTGTCAGCAAACATCGTCTGGATCCGCGGTACCGGGTCCTCGGAGTTGGTGTTGATGAGGACATCCGCTCCGAAATCCTTGGCGATGTGGAAGCGATCCTCATGGTGGCCACAGAAGACGAGCGGTTGTCCCCCGTGGAGCCGGGCCAGGCGCAGCATGGTGAGGCCGTGGAATCCGTCTCCAAAGATGGCAACGCTCTCGCCGGCAACCATGTGGCTGCGCTCGAAGGCATGGACGCAGTTGGCCACCGGCTCGACTGCGACAGCCTCCCGATAAGGAAGATGGTCGGGTACGACAAACACGTGGCGCCTCTGTACTCGCACGAACTCGGCCATTCCACCGTCGACGTCTACGCCGTGCACCTTCCGCACATCGCATACATGGAAGTGGCCGTGGATACAGGCGAAACAGGTCCCATCGGTAAAGATCGGAACAGAGATGATCTTCTGGCCGATCTCCAGATCTTTGACCTGGGATCCGACTTGGGCAACGTCGCCAACGAACTCGTGGCCCATGGTGATGGGAAGAGCTCCTTGCCCTCCTGAATGGTAGATTCTGAGGTCCGTCCCGCAGATACCCGCCGCACGGACCTTCATGAGCACTTCGTCGGGGCCGATGGACGGTGTGGGTATGTCCTGAATCTCCAGAGTGTCCTTGGCCACCACTCTAACTGCCTTCATCGGTTCTCCTTTCGTAACCCCTTCTGTGTTAGATGCGCCGCGTCCGGCTGTCGAGGACGGTGGCGGTGAAGATCAAGATGCCGCGGGCCAGGTCCACGAACCAAGGGTCAAGGTGCCGCAGGTTCAAGAAGTTGACAATGAGGGTCATGACCAGCACTCCGCTGACGGCTTTCAGGAGATTGCCCCGGCCGCCGCCCATGGAGATACCGCCAAGCACGGATGCCGCAATGACTTCGAAGGTCACATTGACGGACATCTGATAGTTGGCAGCATTCAGACGACCAGCAGTAATCCAACCTGCCACTCCGGCTGCGAATCCACTCAGCATGAACGCGTACAGGATGATCCGCTCATCGTTGATGCCTGCGTTCTTGGCTGACTGGCGGTTTCCGCCGACGGCGAAGACGGAACGGCCCAGAGACGTGCTGATGAGCACCCAGTGAATTCCCATATAGAGCAGGAGTACGACGATGATGGCCGCGGGCAACGGGCCGATCTGCCCAACGCCAAGCCAACGATAGGAGGCCGGTAATACAGCGATCGAGCCCTGCCGCAAGATCACCAATACAATACCGAGGAGCGCGATGCGCAATGACAGTGACGTGATGAAGGGAACCATTCCGAGCTTGGTGATGCATATTCCCTGCAGGGCACCCAGAGCAACGGCCAAAGCCAAAGAAGCGAGGATCGCGATGGGAACAGGAAGCATCCAGCCCGACGCAAACGACGATGAAGAACACAACCACGCGGCAACGGTAGCAGACAGAATCAAAATGGCCTCCTGGGCCATGTCGAAGAAACCGGTGATCAAGCAGACTCCGGTGCCGATGGCCAGGGTAGCCACGACAGTGCTGTGCAAAAGGATGTTGCGCAGGTTCGCTGGATAGAGGAACGCCTTGATCGTAGTGCTGCCCACGATGAAGATGACCAGGCTCAGGACCCATGCCAGGTTGGTGGCCAGGAAACCACCAATAGTGGCCAGTGGGTGAGGCTTGGTACTAGCCGCATCGACGTTGGCAGCACCAGAGAATCTGTTTGCCATAGTTGTTCCTTTTCGTTGCTGTGTATTGGCCAGGGTGCCGTAGCTTACCCCTCGGCGCGTGTGCGCAGGCCGTCGATCAGCGTTGCCAGAAAGATCAACATACCTCGCGAAGCCGCCACCCAGTAGGGGGGCACGTTGTTCAAGTTGAGCCCATTGGAGATCAAGGTGAGCAGCAGGATGCCGCTCCAGGCGCGCAACACGTCCCCGCGCCCACCTTTCAGGCTGATGCCACCCATGACCGCGGCGGCAATCACTTCGAAGGTCAGGCCCTTCCCGAACGTCATGTCAATCGCGTTGGTGCGTCCAAGCCACATCCAGCCCGCGATGGCGCCCATGATTCCGCTGAACACCAGCGCCATTGTCACGATTTTGTGGATGTTGACGCCGGAAGCCCTTGCGGCGCGGGCGTTGGCGCCCGTGGCATACCACTCGCGTCCGAGTGGGCGCCGCGTGAGGATGAAAAAGGCCCCGACAAAGAACAGCAGCACCACGATGAGAGATATATGAATCGGGCCAATCGTCCCGATGCCCAATCGACGATAGTCTGCTGGCATAGGAAACAACTGGGCTCCATGCAGCAGGATCGTGCCCAGTCCTGTGATGATCATGGCAACGGACATGGAGGTCATCCATGGATTCATCTGGAGCTTTAAGATACACGTGGCTTGAATGAGCCCTACAATGGAGATCACCACTATGGGCACGAGCACTCCCAGCCAGGAGGG
>DDYO01000084.1:929-5572 GCA_002348045.1 Anaerolineales bacterium UBA2232 | reverse complement strand
GAGGGTAGTGAGACTGGGGTCGCCTTTTTCATCGCCATGCTCAGTGCCATGCTCGACAAGCCGGTGCTGGAGCAGTCGGTGGTGCTGGGTGAGATGAGCATCCACGGCAGCCTGCTGAAGGTGCCAGCCCTGGCCGAGCGGCTGCAACTGGCCATGGACAATGGCGCCAAGCGGGTGCTCATCCCCTCGGAGAACAAGCGCGACTTTGCCGACATTCCCAGCGATGTGTTGGACAAGCTGCAGATCATCTTTTTCTCCGACCCGGTGAATGCGGCGTTCCGGGCCATGGGGGTGGACTAGAAATGCTAACCACACCGGCAGCGCAGCGTTGGGGGTTTTGAAGGAGAGGGGCATGCCTGACATCAACGAGACGATCGTCCGTCACTTCTTTGAGCTGAATGACTTCCTGGTGCGTACCAACGTCAAGTACTGGTNNGGTGGGGGCGACAGCGACATCGACCTGGTTGTCTACAATCTGTCACCCGACAAGCTGCATCCACCGACCAGTTTCGTCCTCACCGTAGACGAAGTGCCTGGTCTGCGCCAGGCCATCGTGGAGACCAAGGGGTGGCACACCGAAAGCTTCACCGAGGGTCTCATCCGCAACACGCCCGAGCTCTTTAATTTTGTCCGACCAGAGGCAATTGCCACTGCCCGCGACAAGGTATTCCACGACGCCGACTTTCGCCGGGTTCTGGTGTTGTCCCGCCTGTCGCCAGTTCACGCGAACCGCGAGGCAGCGATTGCACTCCTCAAGGAGGGCGGCATTGATCACGTGATCGAGTTCGACACCATCATGCGCTTCACTGTGGACCAGGTAGAGGCGAGGAAGAACTATCCCGACTCGGAGATCCTTCAGACCATCCGGCTGCTCAAGGTGTATGGAGTGATAAACTGAAAGGAGAGCTAGATCATGCCGAGGAGAAATCAGGGGCGCGCTCAATGGGCTGCAAGCATATCTTCTCTTTCTCTACTTTATCAACGACGAGGAACAGAAAGGCCCTGCCTCTCAAGCTCAGTGGGAGGGTGCCATCGAGCTCATGGAAGCATTCCTGGGCCTAAAAGAACACAAGCTCTCTGACCGCGTTCTACATGCCTTCGTCGATGTCAGGGACTTGCAGGCGATTGATGAGTGAGGCGTGTAGTTTGCCAATTTGATGCCCAGGGTGCTGCCCCTGATTGCAGGAGGGGGATAGGAGATGGGCAAAACCAGATGACTTCTGATGATCGAGCCATAAGTTGCCTAGATTCGCGTTGGACAGCCCTGATCTATGGCAGAACAACAGGCGAGGATTTTCTTGGCTTGGGGGCCGTGCAGGACAACATTGAGGTGAGGCTAGCGTCGTTCGTCAGGGCGGAGCCACAACCCAGATGCTAGATGAGATGGACATTGCGCCAGGAGAAAGGTATGGCCAGCGGGAGAACCATAGAGCCAAAATTCAAACCGGGTGACCGGGTAAGCCTCGGAGGCGAACCAGGGAAGACCGGCAGCGTGGTGAAAGCCTATCCCTCCAAAGAAGCTCGGTATCAGTACCGCGTGTTCTTTGCCGCCGGAGACGATCGATTCATCGCAGAGGACGATCTGCTCCCTGCGAATCATGTAGCCCTGGGCGATAGGGTGATTCCCTATCAGAGTCGCTTGGATGACCTTCGCAGAGAGATGCTCTTGGCCAAGCTGCATAGCCCCTACGGGGAGAGTCTCTACTCCTACCGTGCCTCTCGGGTCGAGTTCCATGTCTATCAGTTCAAGCCGGTTTTGAAGCTATTAAGAAACCCGAATTACCGCCTCCTGATTGCGGATGAGGTGGGCCTCGGCAAGACGATCGAGGCAGGCATCATCATGACGGAACTGCAAGCACGCCTGGACCTTGCCCGAGTGCTTGTCGTTTGTCCATCCTCGCTGCGGGCCAAGTGGCGGGATGAGATGAGATCTCGCTTCGAAGAGGACTTTGAGCTGATGGACGCAAGAGCAGTGCAGAACTTTCTGGACGAATATCGAAAGGGCGGAGAGGGCAAGCGTCTCAAGGGTATTGTCTCGATCGAACTTCTACGACGGGACAGCTTTATCATGCAGTTGACCGAGGATCGGGTGCAGTTTGACCTCGTGATCGTGGATGAGGCCCATCACTGCCGCAATCCCGAGACAGCCACCAACGAACTGGTCACCGTCCTGGGGGAGAACGCAGATGCGATGCTCCTTCTGACCGCCACGCCTCTGCACCTAGGCAATCAGGACCTCTTCCACCTGCTGCGGATCCTTGACCCGGGGGAATTCAATGACCTAACGCAGTTTGCATCTCAGATCGAGCCGAACCGCTACGTCAACAGCGCGTCCAGGCTGTTGCAGGCTGGGCGCATCAAGGAGGCGCTCGTGGAGCTGCGGAAGGTCGAACAGTGCTCCGAACGCAGGCGCTACCTTGGCAATCCCTACTACGGTGAGGTCATTGCCATCCTCGACCGCGGCCGACTGGCGCGCAGTGAGATGATTCGGGCGCAACGGCTCCTGCTCGAGTTGAACAGCCTCGCCCATCTGTTCACGCGTACCCGGAAACGTGAGGTGGTAGCCAGCGCGCCGTTGCGGGAGGCCCAGACACTGACCTTTCTCTTCAGCCCAAAAGAGCGCGCGCTGTACGATGCAGTGGTTGGCTTTGTGCGCCAGTACTGGCATGCGATGACCCGGACGTCCTGGGCGGCAGCTTTTGCCCTGGTCATGCGGGAACGGCAGGCTGCATCGTGTCTTCCGGCCTTTCGTGAGCACTTTGTGGAAGATATGGCCTGTCTGTGTGTTGACTCTGAGGGATCGGACATGTTGGCTGCGTTGTCGGGAGACAGCGACGATCCGGAGACACTCGAGTTCCCAACGGAGCTCAAGGAAGCAGCCAGGAAGCTTCTGGTTTCGGCTCGGCGGCTGGGTGGGACCGACACGAAATTCGCTTGCTTCCTAGAGGTCCTGCGCCAGGTGCTCGCATCGGAACCTGACGCCAAGGTTCTCGTCTTCTCCTTTTTTAAGAAGAGCTTGGCGTACCTGGGCGAAAGCCTTCGCAAGGAGGGCATCCCTGTTGCCATAATCCACGGAGACATCCCGGTGCAGGACAGGAATGCAATCATCGATCAGTTTCGCAACACGCAGGAGACACGTGTCCTCCTCTCGTCAGAGGTGGGCTCTGAGGGCATCGATCTCCAGGTATGCCGTGTCCTCTTTAACTACGACTTGCCCTGGAATCCGATGAAGGTTGAACAGCGAATTGGGCGTATCGACCGCTTTGGGCAAAAAAGCTCCAAGATCTCCATCTACAACTTTGTGGCCAGGGGCACGGTTGAAGAGCGCATCTATGCTCGCCTGTACGACCGGATCCAGATCTTTGAGGAATCGGTCGGCGACCTTGAGGCCATCTTGGGGCAAGAGCTGCGCGACCTGACGCGGAAGCTGTACACGAAGGAATTGAGCCCCGCAGAGGAAGCGAGACTCGCGGATCAGGCAGCCGACACCATACTCCGCAGCAAGCAGGAAATGGAAGAGTTTGACAAGCAGAGGCTGGAGTTCATGGGCCAGGATGCCCTGCTCGAGCAGGAGCTACAAGAGGTCGTCGATTCGGGTCGGTATGTGTCGCCGAAAGAGCTACTCGCCCTGGTCCGCACCTATCTACAAGCCGAGTTCCCGACAACCCGTTTGGAGCCGAACCCAGGCGACGACACGTGGTGCCTGGAGGCCAAGCCCGACTTGGCTCAGGCCATGCATCAGTTCTTCTACAGTCCTGGGCGCTCGGTCCCAAGCCATGTAGAGTTTCTGCGACATCTTCAAGGAATGAAGCCAATCTCGATCACGTTCTCGGATGAGATTGCCTATGAGCGCAAGCTAGTGCAGTACATAAACCTCAGGCATCCGCTGGCACGAGCCGCCGCCAATTACTGGGACGGCCAGGCAGAAAGCGAACCACCGGTGCTTGCTGTTCAGATCGAGAAGGAGGGGTATCCGAGGGGCTGCTTCTTGTTCTACCTTTTCGGTCTGTGGACCGAAGGAATACGGGTCGAGGAGCGGCTCGTCGCGGTGATCGTCGACCCGGCTAGAGGCAGCGTGTTGCCCGACCTGAGTCAGCAGTTCTTCCGGATCGTCCTGGAGGGGACCGAGGCATTGCCGGTAGTGCCTGCGCCCTTTGACCCAGACCGGTTCCAGGATGGCCTCCTGATAGCTATGGACCATATGACCGGACTGCAGGCTGAGACTGCAAGTGAGGGTCGGCGCCTGAACGACATGGTGGTCAACGCACGCATCGACTCGCTCACACGGACGTACGAGGCCAAGCGAGACCGAGTGAAGGGCTATCTCGACAAGGTGACGGAAGCGCGCATTCAGCGGATGCGGCAGGCCCAATTGGAGAATCTCCACACCAAGTATCAGGAAGCCAAGGGCAAGTTGGAAGCCAAACGGGCAATCACAACTGCCTTCTCGCTCAAACTGCAAGGCATGCTGTGGCTGAATGAGCGACCTGAGCCTAATCTGCGGAAGCCTAACTGACCAGCTGCTGGTGACGAATCCGACTTCATGGCGACCCTCGTCTTCTCGTCGTCAACCAGCCGAAAAAGGAGGGAGCCTCTGCAGGCCCCCTCTCTCGTGCTCATCTCACTACATCGAAAACATCGCC
>DDYO01000084.1:0-899 GCA_002348045.1 Anaerolineales bacterium UBA2232 | reverse complement strand
ACTGCCGACGTAGAGCACCTGGACCGGCGGCCTGCTGCGCCGCGGCCGGACTTTCTGTGCCGGCACGCGACCAAAGACCAACCGGGTGGACAACTTCTCCACGGCCTCCTCGGCCTTGACTGCCGCCTCCTCGACCGTGGCTCCTTCCCGGCGGAATTCGGCCTGCATCACCGCCTTGGCTACGGCAAGCTGCGCGTTGGCCAGTGCCGCCTCAGCCAGGATGGCCTCCACTGTCTTGTGCTGCGCCTCGCGGTCCTGCACCGCCCGCTGCGCCGCCCACTTCTGGTCCACCAAGTCGTACATCTGCTCGTCCACCGTGTGGCTGGACAGCAGATAGTGCACGTGTACCTCCCGCGTCTGGCCCGGCCGGTGGCAGCGATCCTCGGCTTGCAGCGTCGTCTCCGGGCTCCACTCCAGGTTCAGGATCAGCACGTGGTTGGCCCCGTTGACGGTCACACCCCGGTTGAGGGTCCCGGTCCCGGCCAGCAGCACCGTGGCGTCCGACGCTTCAAAGCGGCGGACCACGTCATTGCGCTTACGCGTGCCCACGCCGTCCACGCCGACGAAGGCGATACAGCGATCGCGGAAGGCGGCCTCCAGGGTGCGGTACAGCCCGCGGAGGCTGGTGAAGACGATCACCTTCTCCCCGGCTGCCTTGATCTCCTCGATGATCTCCAGGGCCTTGGCCACCTTGTGAAAGTCGTAGGCCACCTCCAACCCCGGTTTGGCCTGGAGGTAGGCCCCCTGCAGGCGCATCTGGTCCAGGATGGCGCGGGCCTCCGTTGGCGAGAGCTCGTCGACGTTGACCATGTGGCCCCAGGCCCCGGCAAAGTGCAGGGCGCCGTGCTCGTTGGGACAGGAGGCGACGTAGCGACCCCACCACAACGCGGCGCTGATGG
>DDYO01000096.1 GCA_002348045.1 Anaerolineales bacterium UBA2232 | reverse complement strand
CCCCCAAACTCCCGAGGCGGAGTGCAATCACCACAATCGCCGCAGGTGCGGCGTTGCCCGGGCCATTCTGGCTGAGACACGGTGACCATGACTCTCAGGAGCTGTTGATCGGCAGGATACAGGGACCTCTGGGCGGCGTGCCCCTGCATTGGCGAGTGTGGCTAGGGCTCGAACAGCGGCACGAACCGGAACTGGATGACATCAACCAGGCCCCGATCGGTGAGCTTGAGGGCTGGTATGACGGGCAGAGCCAGAAACGACAGGACCATGAAGGGGTCATGGAGGCCGGAGCCCAGCTCACGAGCAGCGGCGAGGAGCTCGCTCAAACCGTGGTTCACTTCCTCAAACGGGCGGTCCGATAACAGTCCTGCGACGGGAAGGGGTAGTGATGCCAGCAGCCGACCGCCCTCCACAGCTGCCAGCCCCCCGCGCATTTGCTCCACGTGCCTTGCGGCCATCAACATGTCCGCGTCATTGGCACCCACNNACGACGACCAAATTGTGCGAGTCATGGGCAACGGACGACGCGATCGCGCCACGCTGCAGGCCCAATCCCTTGACAAAGCCAATCCCCACATTTCCCGAGGCCAAATGGCGTTCAATCACGGCGATCTTCAAGATGTCCCGCTCTGTGTCAGCTAGAGCCAGATCGCCGTCCACCGTGGGAGCCTCCATCAGATGCTCCGTTACGATCTGGTCTGGCAGCACGCCGATTACCCGCATGGCAGTACCTGCCGTAGGCACCCTCAAGTCGCGGGCTCGTCGCCAGTTTATGTTCATCGAGCTGCGAAGTGGTACGTCCTTGGGCTTTTGCTTCTGTGGGGTGAGCTCACCCTCCATGGCCACCAGTGCCCCTGCCCGGAAGACCATACGTGCGTTCAGGTCGTGCAGGTTGTCCAGCACCACCAGATCGGCCTGCATCCCTGGGCCGATGCCGCCCTTGTCTTTGAGGCCAAAGTATCTGGCTGCGTTCAGGGTCGCCATCTGAATTGCCGTGACCGGATCCAGGCCAAGGCGAACGGCTTTGCGGACCACAAAGTCCACATGCCCCTCATTTAAGAGGTCCGAAAGATGGCGGTCGTCGGTGACGAACATGCACTGGTGCGCGTTTTGCGCTGTGATCAGAGGAAGAAGCGGTTCCAGATCGCGAGCAGTAGTGCCTTCGCGGACCATGATGTGCATCCCGAGGCGGAGCTTTTCCCGGGCTTCTTCTACGTTGGTGCATTCATGATCCGACAGGATGCCTGCAGCAACATAGGCGTTGAGATCTCGACCAGTCAGCCCCGGCGCATGCCCATCTATGGGCTTGTTTCGCGCCGTCTTGATCTTTTGCAGGACGTCCTCCTGGCGGAAGATGACCCCGGGGTAGTTCATCATCTCGCCCAATCCCAAGACCCATTCGTTGCCGAGCATACCCTGCAGGTCTTCGGCCATGAGCCGGGAACCTGCGGTCTCCATGTCCGTAGAGGGTACGCAAGAGGGCAGCATAACATAAACGCTGAACGGCGTGTACTTGCTTGACTCGAGGATATACCGTATTCCGTCCAGGCCCAACACATTGGAGATTTCGTGGGGATCGCATACGACCGTGGTGGTCCCGTGCGGTACAACGACGCGAGCAAATTCCGAAACCCGAAGCATGGCGCTCTCGATGTGTACGTGTCCATCGATAAAGCCAGGGGAGAGAAACTGCCCGTGCAGATCAATGACCTGGCGCGCTCTGTAGGCACCAAACCCCACGATTCGCGTTTCGTGGATTGCAACATCGGCGTCGTGGATCTCGCCGGAAAAGACGTTAACCACCCGGGCATTTTTGAGCAGGAGGTCGGCTTCAACCTCGCCCCGGGCTACCTGAATCAGCTCCTCAAGAAGCATGTCTACCTCCTGGGTGGAATCGGGCAATTGTTGTGAGTCGCGGGAAACGGCGGCGACATCCAAATGACCCAAGAGAAGAGCTCGGCCGGGCACCCATAAATGGCCGCACAGTGCGCCTTCTTGGCGCTCTCATAGCCGGAACATCCGCTGGATCCATGCCTCAGGCAGGTCATGAACCCCCCAGTAGTGGTCATTGAGCTCGGGTCGGTAGAAGCGATCCAGAGAAGAGTTGTCTAATAGCTCGTAACCAAAGGTCGTAACGGCAGGTACGCTCTCGCCAGAGAGGAGCTGGACGGCCAGCGTAATGCACAGTAGCCCCATGTTGGCAGCGCCGCTATAGCCCGTGAAGAGAATGTCGTGTTCTCGGGCGAACCGCAACCACCCATTCCAATCGTCCGCCCCGGAAATCGGCGGGATGGAAAGCCCCCGATCGAGGAAGGCCTGGGCAGCCCCTAGCGCCAGCAACCCGTTGTTAACCAACACACCGTCGATAACGTCATGCTCCGTTAGCACGGCGGCTAGGGCGTCTCGGGCGCTGTCAACAGACCACGAACTGCGGACAAAGCTGTGCTCTAGATCAGCGAACTCCGCCAGAGCCGAGGCTCGGACTCCTCGTAGCCACTCTGCGCCAGAGCTGAGGCCTGTTCGACTGCTCAGAACGATCACACGACCTGATCCCACGGTATGGGCCAGCCAGTCTGCACTCGCCCTGCCTTGATCCTCAGTCGGCAACCTCACTCGGACGACATTACCAGAGATGTCCAGGGTGGAACCGGCCAGGATGAGGGGCAACTGGGCCTGCTCCAGGCCGTTTGCGACGGTGACGTCCTCCAGGGGGTCGATGACAAGGAGATCGATGTCTCGAGCCAGCAGGGCGCGGATATCCTCGATTTGCTTGTGCGCATCCCAGTTTGCTTGCGTAGCATGGTACTCGGCAAACCAAGCGCGATACTTTTCTCGGATCCCATACTCCAGGTGGGCGCTGAACATCACCATCCATGGATTGATGTCGCCCCGGCCTGAGCGTCCGATGCGCCAGGGCGGTGTACTGCGGTTTGCCGTGGAGGTGAAGGATCCGGAAGGGGAACCGGGCGTCGCTGGTGCAGGGACTGGGGTCGCACAGCCTGATAGGCAGAAGGAGGCCAGTACTCCCGCCGCCCACTGCAAGAATGCCCTTCGCCTAAGGGTGGGAGTAGGGTCACCGCGCGAAGGCGTGTCCTGGACTTGCGAATGGCACGAGCCTGAGCGAGGTCCAAAATGAATTGACATTTGTGACATTATAGCATAAGATAGCCCGGTTTGGGCAAGCACGGGGCCCCACCGCGGTCTGGTGACGGCGGTGCTTCTCACGTTGACCACAGGAGGTCGGATGAAGACTTACAAGGCCGAGGAACTGCGCAATGTGGGCCTGGTCTCCCACAGTGGAGCGGGGAAGACGTCCCTCGGCGAAGCGATTCTATTCAACACGGGCGTTGTGAACCGCTTGGGCAAGGTAGATGAAGGTAACACCGTCTCTGACTGTGACCCTGAGGAAATCCGGCGCAAGAGTTCTGTCGGCACGTCTGTTTTGCCCTGGGAATGGGAGGGGTGCAAGGTAAACTTGCTGGACGCTCCTGGGTATGCCGACTTTGTGGGTGAAGTGAAGGGCGCCCTGCGGGTTTGCGATGGCGTCGTGGTAGTCCTTTGCGCTGCTTCGGGGGTTGAGGTGGGGACGGAACTGGTCTGGCAGTACGCTGACGAGATGGCGCTGCCCCGGCTCGCCTTTATCAACAAGATGGACCGAGAGAACGCCAGTTTTCAGCGGACCCTTGACCAGATGAAAGCCAAGTTTGGTGAAAACCTCCTTCCGTTGCACCTTCCCATAGGGGCACAGGCCTCGTTCACTGGAGTCGTGGACCTTCTCGCCATGAAGGCATACGTGGGCGATGGCAAGAAGGCCGCGGAGATTCCGGGAGACCTTCGTGATGAGGCTGACACGCTGCATCAGCAGCTGGTAGAAGCTGCGGCTGAGGCAGATGATGAGCTGATCATGAAGTACCTTGACGGCGGCGAGCTGAGTGAGGAGGAGATTCGCACGGGAGTGGCCAAGGCCGTGGCAACTCGCAAAGTCGTGCCGGTGCTGTGTGGGTCGGCAGTGCAGAACATCGGCGTGCGGCTCCTGCAGGATGCGATAGTTCGCTACTTGCCCTCCGCTGCCGTCGTTCAGGCCACTGGCACCAACGTCAAGGACGGCAGTGAAGAGGTGCTGAAGGTTGGTCCTGGCGGACCTTTGGCAGCGCTGGTCTTTAAGACAATGGCTGACCCATACGTTGGCAAGGTTACGTATTTGCGCGTTTACTCTGGGACTCTGCAGAGCGATTCGCGAGCCTTCAATGCGACCAAGGGACAAGAGGAACGCTTGGGGCAGCTCTTCCTCTTGCGGGGAAAGGAGCAAATCCCGGTCAAAGATATCATCGCGGGGGACATTGGCGCTGTGGCCAAACTGCAGAGCGCGACTACTGCCGACACCCTGTGTGACAAAGACCATCCCCTGATTCTGCCGGGCATCACCTTCCCCAATCCTGTTGCCTTCGCTGCTGTGGCGCCAAAGACCAAGGCCGACCTGGACAAGATGGGTTCTGCTCTGGCTCGGCTGGTGGAAGAGGATCCTACCCTCAGGGTTCGGCGCGACGCGGACACCAATGAGACCGTGATCTCGGGTATGGGCGAATCCCACATTGACATTGCGGTGCGTCGCCTGCAGGTCAAGTTCGGAGTGGAAGTGGTCACGGCGATTCCCAGGGTGCCATACCGAGAGACCATCACAAAGACGGTGCAGGTACAGGGCCGCCATAAGAAGCAGACCGGTGGTCGCGGCCAATTCGGTGACGTCTGGATTCGCTTTGATCCTCTGCCGCCCGGTACCGGTGTGGAATTTGCGGACGAGGTTTACGGCGGACACGTGCCCAAGAACTTTATTCCGGCGGTGGAAAAGGGCCTGATGGAGGCTGTGGTCAAGGGGGATCTGGCAGGCTACCCCATCACGGATGTAAGAGCTGCCCTGTACGACGGCTCCTCACACCCGGTGGACTCATCGGAAATCGCCTTTAAGCTTGCCGCTCACCTGGCTGTAAAGAGGGCCTGGGAAACTGGTGATCCCGTTCTGTTGGAACCAATCATGAAGGTCACCATCATCGTTCCCGAGCAGTTTATGGGCGATATCCTCGGTGATCTGAACACCAAGCGTGCACGGGTGCTGGGCATGGACCAGCAGAAGGGGAATAGCGTGGTGAACGCTGAAGCGCCGCTGGCGGAGATTCAGCGCTATGCAGCTGACCTTAGGTCCATGACACAAGGCCGCGGTTACTTTACCATGGAATTCCTGCGCTACGAGCGGGTTCCCTCCCACGCTCAGCAGGTGATCATCGAGGCGATGAAGAAGGACGCAGGCGAATAGCCCTAGCTGGGCGGGTTCGCCTTCAGTCCACAAACCCGACCCACAAGGTCGGGTTTGTGGTTAGTACCTGGCGGTGGCTGATTCGTATTTGTCGGCGACTCTTGTGCAAGCCGTGTCTAACCGCCGCCACCACTCCCGCCTCCGAACATCAGGGGCGCACCGCTGGCGGTCAGGTGTGCTGGAGGCACCTCCAGGAACCTGGCGAAAGCCTCGGCTTCGTCGGGCGGGATGTCTCGTTCCCCGTTCTCGTACTGACTGACGCGACGGGCGGGGATGCCGAGCTCTTCGGCGCAATCCTTCTGTGACTTGCCGGCACACTGCCTGGCTTGGCGCAAGGCGTTGCCAATCAGCTTGCGCTCAATGCGAGACCGGGCGGGCGACGACATTTCGGTGGCTTCATCCTGCACCACGGCCCGGTCGTCAAAAAAGTAGCCGAGGGGTACACCGCACAGATCAGCGATCGCACGCAGCTGGTCGATGGTGAGGTCGCGTTGGCCGCGCTCGTACTCGGCAAATCGGCTTCTGGAGATGTGCAGCGCGGCCGAGAGCTCGGCCTGGCTTCGCCCGGCCGTCAGCCTGGCGTGTCGCACCAGTACCCCCATCAGCTTTTGCTGGACCACTTGCTTATCGGAATTGCCCATGGGGTCTCTCCTTGTGGGTGAGTCCAGTGAGTTGGCATAATTGTACCATGGGAGCCAACGATAGCAAAGCAGCCGATTCGTTGTTTCGTCACCTTAGACCGGCCTGGGCCTATGGCCGCGTGTGCTGAGGTAATTGACCCCGCAAATAACTGGTGATAGACTAGCGCCCGGTGTCATGGTTATGGTGCAGGGTTGCGGTTTCAAGGAATGCGATGGCAAGCCGCGCGCTCACGAAGCTGACCAAATCCAACCCGAGGGAGGGCGTGACTACATGGATCCGAGTGCGGTTCGAGAGCTTGCGTTGGAGACTGCGCTTCAAGGTTATCACTGATCTGAAACGGTTATGCGCGCCGTGGGCGCGCACGCAGTGTCCGATGCTGACTTGTGTGGCTCGGTCTTGCGGGCTACGACAACGTTGCGGGGAGGCTTAGCCAGCACTCGGGAGGGCCCTTGCGGAGCGCTCCTGGCAGGCATGATGCTCATTGGGATGCTGTATGGGCGCACGGAGATCGGGCAAGATGACGAAACCGCTAATGTCATTGCTCGGAAGTGGCGCGATCAGTTCATCTTGGAGTTTGGATCGGAACACTGCGCCACAATCAGAGAGCGTCGGACTCCCGAGGGAGAGCCTCCGTCCGTTTGTAGACCACTCATTGTCCACACCGCGTACATGCTAGCCGAGTTTCTCAATGCTGAGGCAAGAAGCACCTAGTTCTCGATCTGGTTCAAGGGCTTGATCCTGGGCATGTGGGAACGGAGGGGCTGACCCCCAGCCCCTCCGTGGAACATTGTCAGCTTCGGCACCGTCCCTGACATGAGACTGTGGTGGAGGACGAGGTAGGGAGGTGCTGGATGGATGATCGAGATAGTGGCGCGAGGGCCTTGGGGCGCAGGTGCCTAGCCGCAGTGGTTCTCTGGACTCTATTCGGTGCCCTGCCTTTGATCGCTAGAGCAGATGGTTTCATCATACCCATTCCTCCTCCCCACACGCCAGTGGTCCCTGATCTGGCCGTTCGCTATCATCGCGTTCAGGTCCGGATTTGGGACCAGGTAGCCGAGACGAGCATCGACCAGGTGTTCGTCAACGACTCCTCCTTTGAGCTGGAGGGCACTTATATCTTTCCCCTGCCGGAGAGCGCCACCATTTCCGAGTTCGCCATGTTTGTGGATGGTGAGCGCCTCACGGGCAAGATGCTGAGCAGCGATGAGGCTCGTCGTGTGTACGATGACATCGTACGACGTCGGCGGGATCCAGCTCTATTGGAGTACGTTGGGCGTAACGCTTTTCAGGCCAGCATCTATCCTATTCCAGCGCGTGGCGAGAAGCGTGTCCAGCTTGAGTACACCCAGGTGCTGGCTGCGGAGCAGGGACTGGTTCACTATGTTTATCCTCTGAACACCGAGCGCTTCTCCAGCCGTTCCCTGGAGGAGGTGTCGGTGGTTGTGGAGATTCACTCGCGAATACCAATTCGAGCGGTATACTCACCAAGCCACAACATCTCGGTCGAGCGCCACGATCCGACGAGCGCCCTGGTCAGCTTTGAAGCTAATGACGTTCGTCCCGACACGGACTTTGAGCTGTACTATTCGCTATCCTCCGATGATATTGGTTTTACGTTGCTGTCGTACCAGGAAGGCCGCGAGGATGGGTTCTTCCTCCTCCTGGTTAGCCCTGCACTGGAGGCTGATGTTGAGACGGTAGTCGCCAAGCAGGTGACGTTTGTCCTGGACACGTCGGGCAGCATGGAGGGCAAGAAGCTGGCCCAGGCCCAGGCAGCGGTCCAGTTCGTCTTGGATCACCTCAATGAGGACGACCGATTCAACATAGTTTCGTTCAGCACTGGCCTGCGCAACTTTGCGGCCTCGATGCAGCCCGTCGCCCAACGAGAAGCGGCCAAGCGGTTTGTGCAGAGCCTCAGCGCCGGTGGAGGAACCAACATCGATCGGGCGCTCCAGGAGGCGCTCTTGATGGCGGCAGGTGAGCAGCCGCACTATCTCATCTTCCTGACCGATGGACTTCCAACGTCTGGGACTACGGATCTGAAGACCATTGTCGCCAATGTGGCCAGGGCAGCAGACGACAACGTCCGGCTCTTTGCGTTTGGCGTGGGCTATGACGTGAATACCCTTCTGCTGGATACGATCAGCCGGGAGCACAAGGGCGCCAGTGCGTACGTCGAACCCAATGAGGACATCGAGGAAGAGATCGCCGCCTTTTACACCAAGATCAGGTCGCCGCTGCTGTCCGACGTCAGCATCGAGTTCGAGGGAGTCGTCGCCGATGAGATCTACCCCTACCCATTGCCTGACCTGTTTGCGGGCAGCCAATTGCTCGTCACGGGAAGGTATCATGGCGGGACACGAGCGCGGGTGAGTTTGCACGGAGTGGTGAACGGCGAGCCGCGTTCGTACACGTTTCCTCCCGTTGACTTTGCCAACGGTGGCGGACAGGAGTTTGTACCACGCCTTTGGGCGACGCGCAAGATCGGCTACATGTTGGCGGAGATTCGGTTGCGTGGCGAAAACCGGGAATTGGTCGACAGCATCGTGCGGCTTGCCATTCGCTATGGAATCATGACGCCTTACACCTCGTTTCTAATTGACGAAGGGGAGGACATCCTGACCGAGACGGGTCGTGAAGTGCTAGCAGCGAGCCCGCAATATGCCGCTCCTGGGACTGCGCCGGCCTCGGGCGCCAAAGCCGTTGCCGACAGCCAGGCTCAGAGCAGCCTGGCCTCAGCAGACCGGGGTGGCGGTGACTCGGCGGCAGCCATCAAGCACGTAGGCAACAAGACATTCATCCTGCGGGATGGGTTCTGGACCGATACGGTTTATGACCGACAGGTCATGTCGGCCGAGCAAGTGGCTTTTGCCGGCGAGAGATATCAGCAACTGCTGGCTGAGTATCCCGAGTCGGGACGGTATCTGGCCCTGGGCGATCGGGCCATCGTGGTGCTGAGAGGGACAGCGTATCAGGTGGAGCCTGGTGCGATTGACGTGGTGTCGCCGTTACCTCCCCCATCTGTTCAGCCGTCCAGCGCGTGGGAGCAATTCTTGCGCTGGTTCCGTTCCGTGTTCCCATGATTTGGCTCAGAAACACGCCCGTGGTCCCTTAGGATTCGCCTCTGCAGTCGTCCTGCGGAGTGATCGGAGCCGCCCGCCGGAAGTCGGTCGTTGGCCTCCAGCCTCTTGCCGTGCTATACTGCGAAGCTGAACGACACGACAACATCTAAGGAGGCATAGGGGGATGAAGCCAAACCGGCTTAGGCAGCTCTTGCAGGAAGGGAAGCCCACCCTGGGCACTCATGTGATCAGCCCGTGGCCGAGCACCGTAGAGATCATCGGCCATTCGGGGGTGTTTGACTATATTGAGCTGGTAGGTGAGTACTCGCCCTTCAGCCTGCAGCAAATGGAGGACTTTGGGCGGGCCATCGAGCTGTTTCCTAACATGTCGTCTATGATGAAGGTTGAGGAGCAGACCCGCGGGTTCATCGCCAGTCGGGCCATCGACTCCGGCATTCCAAACGTGCTGTTCACCGATGTGCGGACAGCTGAAGACGTGCGCGAATGCGTGAGAGTTGTGCGGCCCGAGACCCCAGAAGCGAAGGGTGTTCACGGCGCGGGAATGCGCCGCAACGTGGGCTATGTTCTGGAAGGCGGTTCACAAGCCTGGGTGGATGCTATGAACGAGGTGGTGATCGCCGTGATGATCGAAAAAGAATCAGCGATGAACGACCTAGAGGAGATACTGGCCGTGCCCGGAGTGGACATGGTGCAGTTCGGGCCCAGTGATTATTCCGTCAGCATCGGCAAGGCGGGCCAAGGCCGAAGCCCTGAAGTGCAAGGGGTTCAGAAACGTATGATCGAGATGGCCCTGCGAGCGGGGAAGCACCCGCGAGTGGAAATCGCCGGATTTGAACAGGCTCAGCCTTTTTTGGATTTGGGTGTACGACACTTTTGCGTGGGTTGGGATATCAGCGTGCTCTTTGCCTGGTGCAAGCAGCAAGGCAAGCTGATGGAGGAATTGGGACTCAAGAGCATGGCAGGCGGGCCCGACATTCAGTATCCCGCGGCCCAGCGTTAATCTGCCAAGAATGACCATTGGCCTGGCCTGCAGGAGCAAGGGCGCTCAGTAGCCGAGCCCTGCAACCACGTACGCTCAGGATACTCCGATTCAATGACGAAAGGAGGAGCATATGCGGGTCAAAGCGGCGAACGGCGTAGCTCGGATTCTCAAAGCTGAGGGTGTGCCTTGGGTCGCCACGTTCCCCGTCTGCAACGTCAACAACGCCCTTGGAGAAGAGGGGGTGCCGTTGCTGATGATGCGTGACGAACGGTACGCGGTGGCAGTTGCCGATGCCTTCTCACGCATCACCGGAGGCAAGAGCATTGGCGTTTGCACGGTGATGGGCGCGTTGAACCCCGCTGGCCTTCAAATGGCGTACGGTGCCCTGGCACAAGCCTTTGAGGACTCATCGCCTCTGCTCTGCATCACTGACGGCCTCCCCCCCAGTTCTGGTGACCAGCGGCGCTACGATCTCTCGGATGGTTTCCGGTCTGTCACGAAATGGATCGGCCACATCGACGAACCTGAGCGTGTACCCGAGTTTCTCGGGCGGGCCTTCACCTACCTGAGAACTGGTCGCCCTGGGCCCGTGTTGCTCACACTGCCCAGGGCTCTAGGTGAGTATGACGAGGAAGAGCATCCGTACACAACCGTTAAGGGCTGGCGTTGGGCACCAGATCCTGCGGATGTTACGAGGGCCGTGCAGGCGTTGCGTGCCGCCAAGAGGCCGCTCTTGTATGCGGGATCGGGGGTGTTCTACGCCGACGCGACGGAAGAGCTGCTGCAGTTCTCGGAGTACACCAGCATGCCCGTTCTGACCACGTTGCAGGGCCAGAGTGCCTTCCCCCAGAACCACCCTCTGTCCGTTGGGGTTCGCGGCAAGCTGGCAAACCATTTCCTGGAGAGCTGCGATCTGATCCTCGCTGTCGGGACAAGCCTCTCGAAACACAATTTCCGGCACATCATTCCTCGGCCTCATGAGAAGACGATCATCCTCTGCTCGGTGGATCCCGAGGATATCAACCGTAGCTACCAAGTAGATCACGCGCTTATCGGCGATGCCAAACTAACTCTGCAGGCGCTGCTGGATGAGATGGGTGCTTCCACGGTGCCAGCGAAAAGCAATCCGCAGGTTGTTCAGGAAATCCAAGTAGCGAAAGAGCTGTTTCTGGCCGAGTACCATCCGCTTTTGGCCTCTGACGACATTCCCATCAATCCGTACCGGGTTTACGGAGACCTTATGAAGGTCATAGATCGCGGTCGGTCCGTGGTCACCCACGACTCGGGCAACACGCGAGACCAGCTCAGCACTGTCTACGAAGCCCTGGTTCCTCGGGGTTTCGTTGGCTGGGGCAATGTTACAACGCTTGGGTTTGGTCTGGCCGTGGCCATGGCAGCCAAGCTGGCCTACCCGGATCGCCAGTGCGTCAACGTGACCGGCGACGCGGGCGTCGGTTACATGATCGGGAACATGGAGGCGCTGGTGCGCCTTCGTATCGGCGTGATGACCATCCACATCAACAACGGTGGGTTTGCGGGCTATGGACCGGGCTTCTGGGGCGGTGGTCATGATCCGTATACGTGTGAGGTAAGCGATCATACCAAAGCTGACTGGTCCAAGGCAGTACGGGCGCTGGGCTATTATGCCGAAGATGTTCAGCGCCCGGACGACATCATCCCGGCGTTGGGTCGGGCGCTGGACGAGAACGCCCATGACCGCCCTGCCTACCTGGAGATTCTCTGCAAGCCCTTCCCTGTCTTTGGAGCCTGGATTACCGCTGGTTCAGGAGGACACTAGTACACCATGGTGGAGGATGCGAGAATGAAAGTGGTTATCGGGCGCAATCTAATGCAGGTGGAAAGGGCGATTCCCGATCTTTGTCTCAAATTCCCGAACGTGGAGTTTGTCCATTCTTCTGATCATGACGAACTGCTTGACCTGATCGGGGACGCTGATGTCTTTGTAGGGTCAATGAACCGTGAGCTATTTGCCGCAGCCAACCGGCTGAAATGGGTGCAGCAGACCAGCACGGGGGCCGATCACTACCTGGCGATTCCCGAGCTAGCGGGCAGCGATGTGCTGCTTACGAGCGCTCGTGGAACCCATGCCGTCTGCGTGGCTGAAAGCGCACTGGCGATGATCCTGTCCCTTGCCCGGGGCATCCGAGATGCCGTTCTGTGGCAGGAGCGCCGGCAATGGGGCGGGCGTGAGATCAGGCCCAAGTTGGTGGAGTTGACCGGGAGCACATTGGGCATCGTGGGCTTTGGCAGTATTGCTCGAGCTCTGGCCAAGATGGCCCACGGCCATGACATGCGCATCATCGCCACGGACCTGTACCCCGGCGCCAAGCCCGACTATGTCGAGGTCGTGTGGGGCATGGATCGTCTGGACGAGCTAATGCGCCAGTCAGACTATGTCGTGGTGACGGTGCCAGGTACCCGCGAGACGATGGGCATGATTGGGGCGAAGCAAATTGCGCTGATGAAACCTACGGCAATGCTGGTGGGGATCTCGAGGGGAGGAGTGATCGATCAATCCGCGATGGCTCAGGCCCTGCGTGAGAAGCGCTTGGCGGCGGCTGCCCTTGACGTGATGGTACCAGAACCGCTGCCTCCTGAAAGCGAGTTGTGGGGGCTGGACAACCTGCTGATTGCGCCGCACATCGCGGGCGGTACCCAGTTCGAACATCAGCACGTGGTGGCCATCCTTGAGGACAATCTGGAACGCTTCTTGAGAGGGGAGCTTCCGCTGCGCAACCAGATCGACAAGGTGCAGGGCTTTTAGCGGCGGATCACGTATTTTGGAAGGGCCTGAACCTGTCCAGTAAGAGAAGGGCTCTGAGCCGGCCTTGGCTTGCCTCGGATGACTGCTCAAGGGCGGCTCCAACGCCCGAGTGCCTTGGTGCCTGCTGGAACCTGTCGTATAATGGCGTCAAGCCAGAGCCGTGCACGGCATCGCTGAGTGTTTTGTATGGAGGAGAATGAGATGACACGTATGATGAGAGTGATCGCGATCGCCCTGTTGTTGTTGGGAGTGGGGGCGTCTGCTGCCTCTGCGGCACCGCCGCTGCCGTCCACCAGCCCTCCAGTCGTGGCCGCGCCGCCTGTTCCTCCCCCAGTGTATGCAACTACCCATGTCGTTCAGGCTGGGGAGAACCTGACCCGAATTGCCCTGCGCTACGGAACCACCGTCTGGGCGATTGCTCAGGTCAACGGCATTCAGAACGTTAACTACATCCGGGTGGGCCAGATTCTGGTGATTCGTGGGGTGGGCCCGGTCACCCCCGTGCCCAGCCCCTGCCCCAGAGTGTACGTCGTGCAGGCTGGTGATACTCTCAGCATGATCGCGTGGCGTTTCGGTACGTCGATCTGGGCCATTGCTCAGGCCAACGGTATCTGGAACCCCAACTATATACGCCTTGGGCAGACGCTGTACATTCCGTGCTAGGGTGGGGTTCACAAGACGCAGGGCGCTGGGCGAAGCAGGTACAGAGACCTGACGATTGACCTGCAGGTGTTGTTCTCCGTGTGCCCGGAGGATGTGTTCTCCGGCATCCATGTAGACCGATAAGCGTGCGCATGGCTGAACTGGCAAACCCGTATCGCCACTGGCCGGCTTGATGAGCCGGCCCAGACAGGGAGTTGGTTGCGGGGTCACCGAAGGCAAAGCGCTTGAGCGCTGGGGGTACTATGCCTGTTCATAGTACCCCCACTTTCTGTAGGTGGAGGGTGTGATGGATTGGGTGATTCACAATGGTTCTGTGGTAACGCCGCAAGGAGTTATCCACGCCGATGTTGGGATCAAGAGCGAGCGCATCGCTGCGGTCACGCCCCATGTTCAAGCTCAACAGGTGATCGATGCCAGCGGCTGTTATGTGTTCCCTGGTTTTGTGGATGCCCATGTGCACCTGCAGATGATCGTAGATGGACTGATGACTGGGGATGATTTCTACACGGGCACCGTGGCCGCCGCCTGTGGCGGGACGACCACCGTGATGGATTTCACCGAGAACGTGCGCAACGAGGACCTTGTGGAGGCGGCGGGCCGGAGGCGCAGCGAGGCAGAGGGACAGGTGGCGGTGGACTATGCCCTGCATCTTACCCTCCCCGATGCGTCACGGCGCACGCTGCAGCAGTTGAGGGAGCTTTCCAAGGACGGTTATGCCAGTGTCAAGCTCTACACAACGTATGAAGGCGTGCGCCTGGAGGATGCCGAGATTCTAGAAGTGTTGGATGCGGTGCGTGAGTCTGGACTGCTGCCCATGGTTCACGCGGAGAACAACGCAGCTATCCAGTTTCTGACGACGCGGTTCCTCACGCAGGGCAGGACGGCACCGAGCTATCATCCTCTGAGCCGCCCTCCCCTGGTCGAGGCAGAAGCGGCACAACGGGTTGCTGCCCTGGCCAATGTGGTGGGTTCCCCTCTCTACCTGGCTCACGTGACCTGTCGGGAGACCTTGCAGGCCATGGCTCGCGCGAGGGATCGCAGGCAGATCATCTATGGCGAGACCTGTCCGCACTACCTCTTGCTGAGCCAGGCTGAGTACGAACGGCCAGGCTTTGAGGGAGCGAAATACGTTCTCTCCCCACCCCTGCGAGATCGCTCAAACTGGGAGACGCTTTGGAAGGCATTGGCCTGCGGCGACCTCCAGGTGGTCTCCACCGACCACTGCCCCTGGAACTACTCCACGCAAAAGGTCCGCGGCAAGGACGACTTTTCGCGGATTCCCAATGGCGCTCCTGGCATTGAGACGCGCGTCGCCTTGCTTTTTACCGAGGGGGTGGCGAAAGGGCGCTTGTCCCTGGAGCGCTTCGTTGAACTGAACGCGAGCGAGCCCGCCCGGCTCTTTGGGCTGTATCCCCGCAAGGGGGTCATCGCCGTGGGTTCGGATGCCGATCTCGTCATCTTTGACCCGAACCATGAGACCAGTGTATCCGCCGCCAACCTTCACCAACGGGTGGACTATTCCCCATTTGAGGGCTGGACGGTGCAGGGGCGCGTGCGAGACGTACTCCTACGCGGGCAGCCCGTCGTTGCCAATGGCCAGTTCGTGGGTGCGGCTGGCCAGGGCCAATACGTGCCAGCCTATCCGCCCGGCCTATGGTGAACGCACGCGAGGTTAGGCAGGCTAGACTGTGTTCGCTACAGAACTAGGCCACTCTGGGTCGTCGAGCGAAGCCGTGCTTGTGGATGCTGTTGAGCGTTATGCCCAGTCCAGCCCTAGCTCTTGCCGTTTCGCGGCAGTCGGCATACCACTGATGGGGTCCCAACCCCGGGTCCGGTAAAAAGCGGCCAGCAAAGTGTCCATATCCGGGACATGGGTCTCCGCGGGTCCTTCGGGCAGGGGCTGCATCAGGATGGCAGGCAACCGGTCATTCTGGGCTGTGAGACCGAGCTTGCCGTTGAGCAATCGCTTCAGGTTAGAGCCCCGCTCTCCGAGAGGCAGCAGATCGGACATCCCGATATCCCAGCCGGTAGCTGCATTGATCATGCTGACGATGTGTTCAACGGGGGGGCTGCAGAACACGCACATGATGAGGTCATTGTAGAGGGTACGCCAGTCCATAACCCGCGCGACCATGAGGGCTTTGGTCGGGGAGCTTTCGAACCGATCCGAGAGTTGGATGTCAAGCTCAGGTACCGGAGCGCCCAGGTCTACCAGGTACATATCGCCCTGGTTGTGGCAGGCACCGCGGGGACTGGTGGCGTAGACCAGCCCCATGCCCGCAAAGGCGCGGGGATCGTGCATGGGTACCTCAAGACCATTGACCTGGGCTGACTGATCTTCGACGCCGTACCGACGGCCGAGGAAACGCGTGCCCTCAGCCAGGACGGCGCCAAAACCCTCGCGACGGGCGATTTGGTGGATCAGCGTTAGCGCGGCGTCCACATTGCCCCAACGCAGGTCGAGGCCGCCCGTGTCGGCCGGACTGAGTATCCCCTGGTCATACAGGGAGTAGGCGAAGGCGATGGTCACGCCCGCGCTGATGGTGTCGATGCCAAAACGGTTGCAGAGGTGCCCGGCATAGGCTGCCGCGGACAGGTCATCGCTGAGTATTAGGGAGCCAAAGGCAACGACCGTCTCGTATTCGGGACCATCGATTTGCTCCGTGGCACAAGGTCCACTGATGGTAGTCACCCGCCCGCAGCCGATGGTGCAGCGGTAGCAGGCCTTCTTGCCGGTGAGGATGGTCTCGGCCATGGTGGCGCCGCTCAGGTTGGCGATAGGCTCCCACAAGGCTTCGGAGAAATACTTGTTGGGCGGGTCGCCCATCCACATGGTGGTATCGATGGCCGAGGCCGTTCCTCCTGCGGCCAGGAACTGAGCGCGCACGTCCTCTTTTATGGTATCGTTGATGGCACGGGCGGCAGCCTTGAGCGCTGCCTCATCGGTGACAGGGACCTGGAGTTCACCGCCGGCCGCGATGGCCTTGAGGTTCTTGGAGCCCATCACTGCCCCCATGCCGGTGCGGCCAGCCGCCCGTCCCCAGTCGTTCATGATGGCCGCATACTTGACGAGGGACTCGCCGGCCGGACCGATGCAGGCGATGCTCACGGCGTCCCTGCGAAGCTCATCGCGGATCAGGTCCTGCGCTTCGTAGGAGTCTTTTCCCCATAGGCGTTGCGCATCGTGCAACTGGGCCTCGCCATTGTGGATGGAAAGGTACATGGGGTGCGGCGCCTTGCCGGTCAACAGCACGCCATCGTAGCCAGCGAAGCGAAGCATGGGTCCGAACCGTCCACCGGAGTTGGCCTCTCCCCACAGCCCTGTCTGCGGGGACCGCGCACAGACCTCGTAGCGACCGCACATCGGCGCCGCAGTGCCTACCAGGGGGCCGGTCATAAAGAGCAGCGGGTTGTCTGGTCCCAGAGGGTCAAGGCCGGGATGAAGATGGCCATAGAGGTAGCGGCAGGCCAGGCTGGCTCCACCGACGTACCGACGAGTATCGTTTTCGTCCAGAGGCATGGACGATATCTTGCCGCTGCTCAAGTCAACCAACAGGAGCTTGCCCATATAGCCGTTCATTGTCATCCTCCGGAGTCGGGAGCTCTGGTGGTCATGCCCACGCAGGCCGGTCAATACGAGTTAACTAGAAATCCACTGCCTTGCCCTCGTACATGTAGCGATACAGCCGCTCCAACTCCGAGCTGTCTGGAATCCGCGCACTGATCACCAGTGTTGCGTCGCTCTCGGCGTTCTCGACCAATTTCGGAAGGGCCGACTCAAAGTCTGGCGCGCTCAAGCCGGTCTCACGTAGAGAGGCGGGCTGCTGCGACGACCGGGCAAGGGCGCGGATCCGAGCAGCCAGTGTTCGCGCAGCATCGTCCAGGTCTACCTGGCCGAATCCGACAAACCGCAGCAGGTCTGCGTAGCGTTCGTTCATTGCGGCGGCAGTGAATTCGACGGTGTACGGTAGGGCCAGGCCGACAGCTCGGCCGTGGGGGGTGTGTAGCACGGCACCCATGGAGTGGCCCATCGCATGGGCCAGGGCGGCCATGGAGTTGCCAAAGCCCAAACCCGCGATGCACGCGGCGTTGTGCATCCTCTCTCGAGCTTCCTTGTCCTTGCCGTCGGCGACAGCCCGAGGCAGGTACTCAAAGATGAGCTTGGTGGCCACCAAGCACAGGCCATCGCAAAAGTCGTTGTGCCAGGTGCTGGTGTAGCCTTCGATGGCGTGGGTAAGGGCATCCATACCGGTGTCGCCGGTGATCTGAGCCGGCAGGCCCTCGGTCAGAGATGGGTCCACGATGGCAATGTCGGCCGTGTTCGTCGGTGAGCCCAGGGCGAGCTTGCGCCCCTCCTGAGTGTCAGTGAGAACGATGGCCCAGGTGGCCTCAGCACCTGTGCCGCTGGTCGTCGGAATGGTGATCAAGCGGGCCTTCTCACGAAGGACCAGGGGCACTACCGGGTTGATGGATTCCGGCGTCATCTCGGGGTGTTCATACAGCACCCACATGGCCTTGGCGGCGTCCATGGATGAGCCGCCGCCCAGGCCGATGATCCAGTCCGGCTGGAACCCCCGCATCTGTTCAGCCCCACGGATGACCGTGGCCAGGGAGGGATCTGGCTCTACATCCGCAAAGACCTCGCACTGGAAACCTGCGGAAACAAGGGGCTTGGTCACTTTGTCCACCAGCCCCAGCCGGCGGACGTTGGCGTCAGTGACGATAAAGGCCCGTTCTCCCTGAATGCCGGCGAGCTCACTCAGCGCATCCTCACCAAAGACGACCCGCGGACTGTCGAAATACCACATGGTAGCCCTCCCTTGGGGGTGTGAGAGACAAGGCAGACTCAGCCCAGGCCGTTGGTGTTCTGCTGCCCTATACCTGGGATGCAGATGACGCAGCGGAAATCACTCGGGAAACTGGGTCGGAACCCTGGTCGTGCATTCAACCAGCTCTTTGGCAGCCTTGACCGCTTTCATGATCTTGACCATGTCGCCCTGCAACTTGATCTGACGGGTCATCATACCCTGAATGGGATCGAGCTTCTTGTCAATCACTTTGCGCCAGACGGAGATCGGAGCGCTGATGATAAAGGCGGGAGACTGGGCGGCACGGTCCTGGCAAATGCATGCGCCACGGCACTCTCCATGCCAGAGGTCCATGTACATGATCGTTTCTGGCTCGCCTGGGCTGCCGGGCTCAACGAGGAAGTAGAAGTCTCCCTCCCATGTCTTGGCGGCGTCTGCATACGACTGACTGGCGTTGATGGCATCTTTCAGCGCCAGCACCCACTCTTCGGTGCCGAACTGGATCATGTTGCCCTCCTTTGGGTTGGTCATGCCTATGCTGCTGATTGGGAATTATAGCGCCGTGCCTTGGGATGTCAACGCG
>DDYO01000315.1 GCA_002348045.1 Anaerolineales bacterium UBA2232 | reverse complement strand
AGGCGCTGCGACGGCTCGCTGGCCGTCGTGGTAGGTGGACCTGGGCCTCTTGACCAGTACCTCCTAGCGCACCCCGAGTTCCTGCTGGCTCGCTCGCCGGAAAAGGCGGTTGTCTATCCCGACAATCCCTATCTACTGAGGTCACACCTGCAGTGCGCTGCATTTGAGATCCCGATTGCTGACAGTGAACCGCTCGCTACGACCGGTCGCAGCCCTGACCTCCTGCAAGATTTGGCGAAAGCCGATGGAGTTCTCCGGCATTCTCATGACCGCTGGTATTGGAGCAGCGCTACCTACCCGGCGACGCAGACCTCCTTGCGGGCCGCAGGCTCGGAAACCTTCGCCGTGGTCACTGAATCAGGGCGTGCTCCCATCGCCACCATCGATGGTCCTAGCGCTCCGCGCCTCGTTCACCCGGGGGCCGTCTACCTGCATGAGGGAGAGCCATATTCTGTCCGGCAGCTCGACTGGAGGCGCCGCGAAGCCCTCGTGGAGCCCGCCTCCGGACACTACTTTACTGAGGCACGATCGGTCGCCAAGCTAGCTTCAGTGCGAGAGGCGGACCGCATATCGGGGGACAATGCCCGGCGAGCACAGGGAGAGGTCAGCATCCAGGTGCGCGTGACCTCATTCCGCCAGTTGGCCTGGTACACCCATGAGGAGCTCTTGTTGATGCCTCTCGAATTGCCGGAGCAGCTGCTGCAGACCGCTGCCTACTGGATCTGCCTGGGCGAAAGCACTGTCAACTTCCTTCGCGACCAAGGCGATTGGACCATAGCCCCCATCTTGTCGTATGGCCCAAACTGGGCCGAACAGCGCGACCGGGCTCGCGAGAGAGACCACTACCGCTGCACCCGCTGCGGTGCGGCCGAATCCACCAGCCGTCAGCACGACGTCCACCACATAGCACCCTTTCGAACGTTCGACTACCGTCCGGGGATGAACACTACACACCTGGCCGCCAACGACCTTAACAACCTGGTCACCCTGTGTCCACTCTGCCATCACAGTGCCGAAGCCGCAGTTGCGCTCCAGGGCACCCTGGACGGTTTCGCCCATCTTCTCAGGTCGCTCGCCCCTCTCCACGTCATGTGCGACGCCAGAGACCTGGGAACCCTGGTTGACCTGGAGCCGCCGATTTTTCGAGCCCCAACTGTCATGCTCTACGACACTGCGCCAGGTGGACTCGGCTTCAGCAGCCACCTGTACACCCTGCACACCCAGCTGATCGCTGCCTGCCGTGACTGGATCGCCCGTTGTCACTGTCGTGAGGGGTGTCCAGCCTGCACTGGACCACCCGGTCTGCATGGTGGCGCAAAGCAACGCGTGGGGCGGCTCTTGCGCGTACTGGCGTCAGATACTTGACAAACAGACCCACATATGCTACATTGGCTGTGATGACTGGTCTAGACCAGTCTTTATCGGTCGTGGTCGCAAGAGGGGAAGCAAAGTGCGCTCGAGGAGTCGTCGTGAGCTCGGTTGACCCTACCCTGCCCCTGTACGAACAGCTCAGATCCCACATCCGTTCGCGGATCGGGTCGGGAGAGCTTCGCCCCCTGCAAAAGCTCCCATCTGAGCGCGAGCTCTCGGAAGCATGGAGCGTCAGCCGCATGACCATACGCCACGCGCTGAGTCTTCTGGCACAAGAAGGCCTTGTCTACAGCCGACCTGGCAAGGGCGTTTTCGTGTCCCCCCCCAAGTCAGAGCTCCAGCTGGTCTTTACTCTCACCGGATACAGCGAGTTGTTGGTCACGCTGCCCAGCTCCGTTCGCGCCCGGTTGCTGCACAAGGAGCTCATTCTCGGAGAGGGCGAACTGATGGCAACCTTTGGCTTTCACGTACCCGAAGACCTTGTCCTGATTGCTCGCCTCCGCTGCCTTGACGACACGCCGATCGCCCACCACACTATGTACTTTCCCCACCGACTCTGCCCGGGCCTCTTGGATGCCGACTTGCCGCTCGAGGGCTCAGTCGTCGACGCAATCCGCAGTCGCTACCATCTCGATGCCGATCGTGTCCAACAGACGATCCAGGCACGCGCGGCTACTCCTGAAGATGCGGCCCTCTTGACGATTGACGAGGGCGCTCCGGTTCTTTATCTGGAAAGAAGGACTTATCTTGAGCACGGTGGTATGATCGAATTCTCTCGAAGCACCTACCGCGGCGACGCCCTGTCGCTGCAGTTGAGCCTCGACGTCTCTCACTGGCAGTGAGCCACGAGCCTATGAGGCAAAATATCCTCGACCATCGAACTGGAGGCACCTTGAACGGTTGGACAGGCAAGATCGCCGTAGTTGATTTGACCAGTGGCAAGATCAGCAGCATTGAGCCCTCCGCACAGACTTACCGTGACTGCATTGGCGGTGTCGGACTGAATGCGCACCTTCTCTATCACCACCTCAGGCCTGGTATTCCGCCTCTCTCCGAAGGCAACATCCTGGCCATGATGACCGGACCGGTGACCGGCATGAACTTTCCCGGAGTTGGCCGCGTCAGCGTATGCGCGCGCTCTCCCCTAACCAACGGCTGGGGTGAATCGAGCATGGGCGGTCACTTGGGGCAGGCCATCAAGGCAGCGGGCTACGACGGACTGCTGGTCAATGGAATCTCCTCGACACCGTGCTACGTTGTCTTAGCCCAGGACGGCATCACGGTACAAGACGCCTCCAGCCTCTGGGGTCTGGACACCTATGAAACTGAAGCTCGCCTGAAAGCGACTCACGGCACGAGGGCTCAGGTCGCCAGCATCGGACAGGCAGGAGAAAACCTTGTCTCCTTTGCAGCCATCAACCATGGAGGCGGTGACGTCGCTGGAAGGTGCGGTCTGGGAGCGGTCATGGGCTCCAAGCGCTTGAAAGCGGTGGTGGCCATCGGAAGCGGCACCGCACCCGCCTTTGATGAAGAGGCTCTGGCCGAGCTCCGGAATCGGCTTCTGGCAGCCTACGAAAAGGATTGGTGGGTAGGCACCCTCAAGGCTGGCGGTACTGCCTGGGGCACTGGTCTGGCCGTTCAACTGAACGACGTGCCGGTCAAGAACTGGGCCATCGAGACCAAGGAATGGACAGCCCCCGCCCAGAACATCACGGGACAAGCCATGGATGAAGCCGGCTTGGTAGTCGGCCGCACATCCTGCTTTCGTTGTCCCATCGCCTGCCGCCGGCTGGTGGAGGTGGACAGCAACGGTTGGAGCGTGCCCCGTAGTGCTGGACCAGAGTATGAGACCGTGGGAGCACTGGGCGCAATGCTCATGATAGAGGATGTACGGGCCCTATGCAAGGCCAATGAGCTGTGCAATCGCTTCGGTTTGGACACCATTTCTTGCGGCGGCACCATCGCCTGGGCGATAGAGGCCTTTGAGCAGGGGTTGCTCAGTGCCGCCGACACTGACGGGCTCCAGCTGCGCTGGGGCGATGGTCGGATGTTGGTGGAACTCATCGAGCGCATTGCGCACCGAGAAGGCATCGGACAGCTCTTGGCGGGAGGCAGCCGGTCAGCGGCTGCACAGCTCGGCAAGGGCGAGAACCTGGCCATTCAGGTCAAGGGACTGGAACTGGCGATGCACCATCCCCGGGCGATGCGCGGCCTCGAGATCTCCTACGCGAGTGGGGCTAGAGGGGCGTCGCATAACGAGGGAGGGAGCGTTCACAAGGACGGTATTACCATCGATGAGCGCGCGGCTGCCATCGCTGCGTCAGTGGACCGCGCCATGGTCAATGGTTCAGCGGTGTGGTGCAGCTTCACGGTGGGTCCGCTGTCTAATGCGGACGCCGCAGCCGTTCTCCACGCTGCTACGGGACACGCCTATAATGAACAGGAATTGATGGCTGCGGGCCAGCGCATCTGGCATCTCCGTCGGGTGTTTAATCTAAGGCACTGTGGCGTCGCCGGGGAGGCGGATGTGCTGCCATCGCGGGTCCTGGCCCAACTTCCCGAGACGCCAGCGTTCCCGGACCTTCTGGCAGCGTACTATCGAGCGAGAGGACTTGACAGCGAGGGCATTGCACGACGGGAGCGGCTCGCCGAACTTGGCCTCAGTGCTGAGGCAGACGATCTAGGCTTGGCCGGGTGATTTGATGACGCTCACATCCTCCAGGGTTCTCCAATGAGAAAGCACTTGCAGGCCGCCCTGCGCCGCGGCGAGACATGGGCGATGATCTCAGTCCTTGATTATACAGCGATTAGCCTGCTGGTTCGGCGAGCGACGGGATCAGGCGATCCCGCCATCGCCGTCACCCTCCGAGCCCTGCCGGCGCTCGTCGTCACGGCGATCGTTACTCTGAGCACGCCACGGCGACGTAACCAGCTGATGCCCGGGAGTAGCGAGTTCCTTGGCTGGCGACCCATCGCAGCAATCTTTGCCCAGGCAATACTGATCTTTTCCATCGGCAACACGCTGAATTTTGAGTCGCTCAAGTGGGGAGGACTTGCCATCACTTCGCCCGTGACCTCTCTATCAGCAATCTTCGGGGGCATTCTGGCCTACCTGGTGCTTCGGGAGGTCTTTAACATGCCAATGCTCATCGGCATGATCATCAGTACCGTGGGTGTTCTGGTACTGACCCGAGGGCAGTCTCAAGGAGCCCCCGTGTCCCCCTATTGGATGCGGGCGGTAGGACTGTCCCTCATCGGAGCGTTTGGATCAGCTATTGGGGGCATCCTGCTTACTTATGCCCTCCGGAAGCGGGCAGATATATTCGTCGCCATGCTACTGAGCACGGGCACCGCCGTGGTAAGCATGTTTGTCGCCTTGCTGGTACGGGGCCGACTGGCGCTCTACTGGACATCCCCGGCCAGCGCCGTTCGTGACCTCGCCGTGGCGGGTCTGTTCAACGCCATGTCACTGTTGGCAATCACCCAGTCCCTTGCCCTGACTTCGTGGGCGATCAGTACTTCGATTACTCGGCTGGGAGTCGTAATGGCGCCTCTCGCCGGCATGATTTTCCTCGGTGAAAAGATCAGCCCGCTCATGTGGATCGGAATTCTCATTGTTACGGTGGGGGTGTTCGTGGTACAATGGGGACAGGCGCAGGGAAAACGGCGCTCCACGCCGCATCCTGTCGGCGCATCACCGAAAGGAGTAATCCAACGTTGATTGGTCTCATTATCGTCGCTCACGGAAACTTGGGACATGAGCTACTTGCCGCGGCCGAAATAATCGCAGGAGAACAGGACTCGGTCGCCACCATAGGCCTACACCCGGAAGACGCTATCTCCGACCTGCCCCGCAGAATACTCGAGGCCAAGGCCGGTTTGTCGGACACCAACGCAGTGCTTGTCCTCGTGGACTTGTTCGGGGGCAGCCCGGGCAACACCGCCATGCGGTGTCTCGCCGACGACCATTCTTTTGAGCTGCTGTCGGGCGTCAACCTGCCCATGCTCCTGGAAGTTCTCATGGGACGCGATACCATGAGCATGGAGGAGCTTGTTGCCACCGCTATCGAGGCCGGCCAGACCGGCATTCGCGATCTCGGCGCTATCCTGCGCCAAGCCACCATTCAACAAGGTTCTCCAGCAACCTGCACAACTCCATCCGAAGGAGAGTAAAACCATGCCTATCGTGCTAGTGCGCGTCGATGACAGACTGATCCACGGTCAAATCACCACCATGTGGATGGGTTTGACGGCTGCTCGACGAATAGTCATCAGCAGTGATGAAGTTGCGAGCGATCCACTGCAAAAGACCATTGTGGCCGTCACCAAACCACCGCAAGTGCCAACGGACATCATGGCCAATGCACAAACCATAGAGACCGCCAAATCGGGCCAATGGGATCGGGATCGAATTTTGATCATCTGCAAGTACCCGACAGATGCCCTGGCCCTCGTTAACGGTGACATCGGGATTACCGAGATAAACATCGGCAACATCGGTGGAATGCAGCAACACAAAGGTGGCAACGCCAAGCAAGTCAGTCAGTCCGTTGCCCTCACCCCGGATGACGTCAAAGTTCTACGGGAGATCCAGGCTGCGGGAGTCAAGATGGACATCCGACTGACGCCCCGTGACAAGCTGGAAGACGTTGCTGCCATTCTGGCAAAGCTGCCCTAGTCGTTTCCCTCGCTCTGGGCCCTTGCAGCGAGCGAGGGTCCAAGCGCCGCCCGATACCTTGACGCGAAAGGGGGTGGGAAGTCGCCTGATCGAAACCGAGCGTCCCAGTTCTTCGCAATGTGCGCTTATCAGAAATAGCAGCGAAAGGAGCGGTCTTTATGGAACGTCTAGATTTTTATAGCGGCCTCGTAGCTGCCTTTGTCGCCGGCGGCTACCGCGTGATCTTTGGCTGGCTCCCCCAGTTCGTCTCCGTCAACTCCCAGAGAGAGAACAAGTGGGTCACCTGGATGGTTTCCATCACCAGCGCCGTGGCTCAAGCATTGAACAAAAGCCAGGTCTTTACCGCGTTCGTCACGGGTCTGCTGTTCGGTAGACCCCTGGAGGGCCTGGCAGTTGGCGCTGTGATCGAGCTTATGTTCCTGGGTGTCTTCCAGATCGGCGCATCCACGCCTCCACAGCCGACCCTGGCCACCATCATGACGACCATCTTTGTGATCCGCGCCGGAGCAACCACTGAGGAAGCTCTGACGATCGTGATGCCCATCGCCATCCTGGGCCAGACCCTGTTCATGGCGGCCATCACGTTCAACCAGTTGGCGCTGGGTATCGGCAAGCAAAAGGCCGACGCCGGCGACATCAAGGGCGTTGATCACGCCAATACCTTTTGGCAATTTGTGTTCATTCTGCAGACCCTGTTCCCGGCTTTCTTGGGTGGGTTCATCGGCATCCCCGCCGTCAAGGCCGTAACGGCCTGGATCGGCGCCAACGCGGGCTGGGTCATGGGGGGAATGGGCCTTGTGGCAGGGCTGCTGCCCGCCCTGGGCTTTGCCCTACTGCTGTACCAGATGGGCACCAAATTCATCGGTTTCCTGTTCCTCGGCATGGCGGTCGCCCTCTATATGAAGCCAAGCACCCTGGCTCTGGCGGTCATGGGCATCGCTATTGCCCTCATCTACATGCTTGTTACCCGAAAGGAAGGGAGCTTTGATCTTCCCCCTGCTGAGGCCACAGCTCAGGCCAAGGACCGCAAGATCAAGCTGACCGATGAGGACCTGGACGCCATGTGGTGGCGTCACTATGGCCTGTTCTCCTCAGCCTCCTGGGAAGTGCTGGGCGGCCTAGGTATGGCCCAAGCGATGGTCCCTGTGATCCGCCGCCTGTACCAGACCAAGGAAGACGTCAGCGCCGCCCTCAAGCGCCACATGACCTTCTACAACACCAACCCCTGGCTAGGAGCCATCATTCCTGGCATCCTCGCCTCCATGGAGGAGGAGAAAGCCAACGGTGGGGCAGTAGATGAGGCGGCAATCCAGGGCGTCAAGGTAGCCATGATGGGTCCGTTCGCCGGCGTAGGCGACTCGCTCTTCTGGGCTACCTACATCCCAATCTATGTCGCCATCTGCGCAAGCTGGGCCCAATCCGGTAACACCGTGCTCATGTGGCTAGCTCCCCTGGTCAGCGGTGGCATCACCATTGCCACGCACCTTTGGATCCAGCGCTTTGGCATCCGCTGGGGCTATCAGCGCGGCCTGTCGGCCCTCCAGGACCTGCAGCAGCAGAATCTGCTCAGTGACCTGTCCACCGCGGCCACGGTCGTCGGCCAGTTCGTTGTGGGTGGCCTGGTGGTCACGCTGGTCAACCTGCAGATCCGCTGGGCTCCTTCGTTCTTTGGCACTTCACCCATCAAGATTCAGAGCATCATCGACTCGATCCAGCCAAAACTCTTGCCGATTCTTGTGTTCTTCTTCTGCTATTGGCTCCTGCGTCGCGGCAAGACAGCCCTGTTCGTCATGATCGTGCTCCTGATCGTCTGTTTGGTGGGTGCCTATCCCATCCCGCTGGCGTTGTTCAACAACAACAGCATCCTTGGTGCGCCCATTGAGCCCGCAAAGACAAGCTTGCAGATCATGATGCACATGTTTGGCGGCTGAGTCTCATTCCACTCCCGACAAGAGCTGGCCTGGTCGCGACCAGGCCAGCTCTGGCCCGCAGGCGATGTCGCTCACTGTCACTTTCATGCAGCCATGACATGCCAACACCACGCAAGGGGGGATCTTCGGCTGTGGTGGCTGCAGGCAAGGGCCAGTCAGCCCGGTGAATAACACTATATTGGAGGTCTTGAATGGCAAGTAAAGTAGCTCGTATGAACAAAGTTCTGCGCCCGGATGGGCGTGCCCTGGTAGCTGTGTTGGACCATGCCAGTGGCATGGGCCCCATGCCCGGTATTGTGGATCCGCGCCCCACTGTGGAGAAGCTGATCGCGGGCGGAGCCGACGCAATCGCCACCAGCTTTGGAACGGCGGTCAAGTGCTCTGATCTGCTGAACCACGTCGGCCTGATCCTGCGGGTCGATGGCGGCATGACGGCCATGGGCGCCATGGATGGAGAGATGAAGCTCCTGTTTACTGTCGAGGATGCCCTCCGCATCGGTGCCGATGGCTTGATCTGCATGGGCTATTGCGGAGAAGGGGAGAATGAGAACTTGCCCTACCTGGCCACGCTGGGCAGCATGTGTGAGGAGTGGGGAATGCCCCTCCTGGCCGAGATGCTAGCGCGTCCCAAGGGCGGCGGGCGCAGCATTGATCCCAAGCAGGTCGCGTTGGCAGCTCGCATCGGCGCTGAGTACGGCGCAGACATGATCAAGACCACCTACACGGGGGACTCGGAGAGCTTTAAGATGGTCACTTCCGCTTGCCTGGGCCTGCCGGTGCTGATCCTGGGTGGTGCGAAGATGAACAGCGACCGGGATGTTCTGGAGACCGTGAAGGGAGCCCTCGATGGAGGTGCCTCCGGCGTTGCCATGGGCCGGAACCTGTGGGGACACGATCACCCGGACAAGATCGCCAAGGCTGTTGCTGCCGTCATCCATGATGGAGCGTCGGTTGATTCAGCTCTCAAGTTGATGGCGTAGCGCTATGACTGAGAAGATGACCGTTGCGGTTTTTACTGGTCCTGGACAGCTCGAGTTTCGGGAGATTCAGCGGCCCACTCCGAAGCCCAACCAGGTCCTCGTCAAGATCGAGGCCTGTGCCCTCTGCACCGTGGAACGGCGTATTTGGACAGGTACCAGGGTGGGCGGCATGGGATTCCCCACCATCGGCGGCCACGAGGTTTCCGGTCGGATTGTCCAGGTCGGCGATGCATGCCTGCAGGGCTTTGTGCCCGGTGACAAAGTGGTCTTGGGGCTTGGCTCAGACTGCGGCGCCTGCTACTACTGCCGCCGCGGGATGAACCAGCGCTGCGTCAACTTTGGCAAGCTCTATGGGCAATATGTCCCGCAGTATGAGGGCATCCCAGGCATGTGGGGCTTGGGGCAGTACCGGGTCGTCAACGAGAATGAGCTTTTCAAGGCCAACGGTGACGTGCCCTTTGAACACCTCGCCTTGGGAGAACCCGTCGCGTGTGTGATTCACAGCATGAAAAAGCTGGGCATCGAGCTGACCGATGATGTCGTGGTCATTGGCGCCGGAGCCATGGGCCTCTTCAATGTGATGGTCGCTCGCAACATGGGCGCCCGCGTGATCGCTTCGGACCTCGTGCAGGAGCGACTGGACCGAGCCCTCAAGGTCGGTGCTCACGCCGTGATCAACGCCGGTGAGGGTGATCCCGTGGCCAAGGTCAAGGAACTCACCGAAGGTCGGGGAGCGCGCTTTGTGATCGCCGCCTTTGGCAGCGGCAAGGTTAATGAGCAGGCTATTGAGATGCTGGACAAGGGCGGACGCTTCATGCTCTTTGCGGCTGCTTATCCTTCGACACCGCTGAATATTGACCCCAATACCATCCACCACCACGAGTACGTCATCCTGGGGACCAACGGCAAGGACCCCTACGACCTGCGGCAGGCAGCCAAGCTGTTGTCCGAACGGATGATCAACGTGGAACCGGCGATTGAGGCTGTCATACCTTTCAAGGATCTGACGCATGCGTTAGATTTGGCTTCCAGAGGCGACACCTACCGAGTTGTTGTCAAGATCGACTAGTAAGCGCCCTGGGCTCTGTCACTAGATCAAGGGGTCACAGCTCGGCTTTGGCTGTGACCCCTTGGCGTCTTTGGTCGGCGGTGCCAGCCTGGCAGCCAGCCAGGACCCGCTCTCAACATGCTGTCATCGGCGAAGAGGTTCTACGGCTCCAGCAAGAGCACTCCGCTCGTCGCGTCATTCACCGTACGAGGCTCAAACAGCATCGGATATGGCGTCACCGAGCGCCAGCCCTCCATGAGATCGTCGTAGTGCGGATGCAACGGCTGACCTGATTGGCCAGTGGAGTGATGCCACACCGAATTCTCCCACCCACCCACGTCGATGACCTGCCGGTAAGAAGGAATCAGGCGAACCTGCATATTGGTTGCATTATGTCCAGCCACGTTGATGGTATCAGCGCTTCCCGGTAGGGCGACGGGACCGCGGTTAAAAAGGAGATGTAGTGGCTTCACGCTGCCCAACGGGTGCTGGAAAACCGCAAAATGCGCCTTTCCCCAACCCCATTGGTCAGGGACTGCCCCGATCCAGTCGCCAAACCGGTTCCCCCAAAAATCGGTTGTCTCCTGAAAGCTCCTCCGAACGATATCATCCCTGCTTTCAACGACCCCAGTGCTAACGTCGTCAAACCACTCGTTTATTGCGTCGGGCATGATCGCCAGTAGGGCCGCCGTCGAGCCGTTCCAGTCGGTGATGCCTGCTGCCCGAAGCTCATCTCCAAAAGTGTTGGCTAACAGCCTTTGCAGGAACACCTGAGCGAGACCTGCTCCACTGCTGTCGGCATCCAGGCGCCAATCCCAACTCCGCAGCACGCCCATGGCCCGCTCCTGTAACCAGCCCTCGGGATTCGCCGCCAGAATGTACGGCACTACGGCCGCTGCCGGCTCAGAGTGCACATCAGACTGCATCTCTATCATGTACTCTACATCGACATCGTCCGATGCGGAGAGCAACTCAAGGATTCTTTGAGCACGGTACGGGTCCGCGTACTCGTCCGAGAGAAAGGGCACATCGCCTTCGGCGGCAATCTTGTTGTTGGCCGTCACGATGATGTGATTCGGAGGATTCAGTACGCTGGGTAAGTCGTCATAGGGAATGTAGCCCGTCCAATCGTATTCGCCACTCCAGCCTGGAACCGGCACGAGGCCCCGGCCTTTCGATCGAATCGGAATATTGCCCGGGAGCTGATATCCAATGTTCCCGTCGACATCGGCGTAGATGATGTTCTGACACGGGGCCTGCCAAGAGCGCAGCGCTTCACGAAACTCGCTCCAATTGGAGGCGCGATTGAGATCGTAGACCGCCCGAAGCATTTGCAGCTCGTCCAGCGCAGTCCACCGCAGGGACAACTCCTCCACCGCTCCCTTCGCTACTGGAGTAATGATGGGACCGTGTCGCGTCGCACGCACTTCGAGGCGTTCGGGCTCAGCGCGGCCGCGCACCTGGAGCTCCTCCACGCGAATCGACATCGCTTCCCACGACCCCAAGTATTCGTACTCACGCGGATTGGCAGGGTTCACCCGTTCTATATACAAGTCTTGGACATCAACGATCGCGTTGGTCAAGCCCCACGCTATACGATCGTTGTGGCCGATGATGACCCCAGGGGCGCCCGGGAACGAAACACCAACCACATCTAGATCCGGGGCCGTCAGGTGTACCTGGTACCAAATCGACGGCATCTGGATCGCCAGATGCGGGTCATTGGCCAGCAACGGTCTGCCCGTAGCCGTTTGCGACCCATCGACAACCCAGCTGTTGCTGCCAGCTCCGTCGAAGCCCAAAAGTCCCCCCGTCTCCGGCCGCGCCACGCCATCCAGATACGCAGGATCAAACGAGAAGAAGGCTGTCGCCTCCCCAGGGACGATGCAGGGCCCTTCCGATGGGTACAAAGGCGCCAGTTCCCGCAGCTTGCTCTCTCCAAAGGCGGCAACCAGCCGTGCGCGCAAGAGCTCCCGCTCCCAGTTGCCCCCCTGGCCGTAGGCCATTACCCGCGTCCAGGCCAAAGAGTCCAGTGGGCTCCACGGCTCAGGAGCATAGCCCAGGATGATGAACTCCAACGGAAGCCGGTCACGGTGGGCCTCGAGAAAAGCGTTGACACCATCGGCGTACCCTTGAAGCATGGTCAATACTTCGGGAGGAAGGACCTGCAGGTCCTTCTCGCCCAGCGTATAGATGCCCAGCGTGCGCATGAGCCGATCCGTAGGCAGGGCGGCCTCTCCCAGCACCTCCGCCAAGCGCCCAGCGCCAGTGCGGCGATTCATATCCATCTGCCACAGACGATCCTGCGCGTGAACGTACCCTTGGGCAAAGTAGACGTCATAGTCACTTTGAGCAAGGATGTGTGGGACACCCCACTGATCTCGGCTGATTTCGATTCTGGCCCGTGCGCCCACCCCAGCCACAGACCCGGTCGTGCGGGGAAAGCTCCGCCGCACAAGTTGATAGCCCACGCCAATCGCCACCAACAGGATCAGGCTGACGGCCGTGACCAGCATCACCATTGCCTTCTTGAACGTCGCCAATTCTGCCCTCCAAGTGCTGGGCCATGGGTCCCGGTTGTGCTTGGGCCAGCGGCGCGGTGGCTAGACTGAGTCCGCGTCGCTCCGATCAAGCTGAGGAGTTGCGCCCGGCTCTTCGCTGAGAATGGACTCTGCCGTTCTTCGCATCGTCTGACGCCTATCGCGGCTCTGACGCTGGATGCTGAGAAACGCATCGCGCTCGGTTAACCCCAGCCGGGCCATGAGCGTTTTCTTGGCGCGCTCCACCAACTCGCGCACGGCCATCGCTTCACGCAGGTCCGTCACCTGCTCCTGAAGCGCCTGCCACTCGCCAAAGCGTTCCACTGCGACGGCGCAGGTCGCCAGCAGCTCGGCTTCTCGCACAGGCTTGACCAGGTAGGCCATGATTGGTAGCTCTCGCGCAGCGTCCACAAAAGCACGGTCACTGTAGGCCGTGAGAAGGATGATGGCGCAATGATGGTGATCAAAGATACGTCGCGCTGCCTCCAAGCCATTGAGCAGCGGCATCTTGACGTCCAGAATAGCGAGGTCCGGATGCGACCTGAGCGCAAGCTCAACCGCTTGCTCACCATCGCCCGCAGCCGCAACGACGTGGTGTCCTTGGTCCTCCAATACCCGCCGCAGGCCCATGCGGATTATGGACTCATCGTCGGCAATCAGGACGCGCACTCCAAGGCCTCCTCATGATTCAAGTGGAATTCGAAGCACCGCTCGCAAACCGGGAAGGCTGGTCAACTCAAGCTCACCATGCAAGTCCTCCTCCACCAGCATCCGGACAATCCGAAGGCCCAGGCGGTCCGAGGAAGAGGCTTCGTCTTGAGGAAAGCCGACTCCGTCATCCTGCACACTAATGCTCATGCATCCCGGTTCGTGAGCCAACTGGATCTTGATGACGCCAACCTCTCGGCCCACAAAGGCATGCTCCACTGCATTTTGTACTAGTTCGTTTGCTGCCAGGGCCAGAGCAGTTGCTTGCTGAGCAGATAGCTCTGCGCCGTCGCCGATCACGGAGATACTGATCTGCTTGTCAGGTGCCACCATGTTCTGAACGGTCGTCTCTGCCACCTTTACGATCATCGGCTTCACGTCCACCCGGCGGAGCCCGCCGACCGAAAGGATGTCATGAACCACCGACATGCTCAGGATGCGATTGATGGCCTCTCCCAGCGCCCTCTGTGCTTCCGAAGGCTCTTCCGTCATCTGCAGCCGCAGCAGCATGGCAATCGTTTGCAGGTTGTTCTTGACGCGATG
>DDYO01000302.1 GCA_002348045.1 Anaerolineales bacterium UBA2232 | reverse complement strand
GATATCGTGGGTGCTTGTGCTCGGTGGGCTCAGCATTGCCCAACGACTTTCTCGCGTAGCCTTCATCCTGGTGCATTATGCCCTGGACCTGGCGGTGTTTGGTCTGGCTTTTTTCCTGTACCATCGCTGCGTGAACCGATTTTCGCCGTTTGCTACCATGGCGATAGCCATGGTCAGCTTGTTCGTCATCGAGTTTCTCTTCTGGCGCTTTGCGTACCACGGTGAGATTTGGTTTCTGAACTTTTGGGACTGGATCGTGCCCGCGTTTTTGGTGGCCAGCGTGATCTACTATGCAGGTGTGTGGTCCGGCTAGCACCGGTGGGAACGAGACTCAGGTAGGGATCTTAAGAGCGCTCATCCCACTAAGATGCTGATGAGATCTACTTCGGAGCCAAACGAGAAACGAGCCGCGCCCAACTGGGCGCGGCTCGTTAGGCAATTTCTGCCCTTCAGTGCTGAAAACTAGCCTTCCAGGATGCAGATTGAGGCGGGTTGTCGCACGTGGAGCGCCAAGCTCTCCGAGATTGAGAACTCGAGGTCGTTGCCCGAGGGCCCCACAAAGCCCACCGCCATGTCCTGACCCAGGACTATTGACGCATACTGGCGGCCGCTGGCGATCAGAACACCCCCGTCCTTGAGGTTGGCCGCCTTGATGATGCCATCGGTGACGATGGTCTTGGCGTGTTCTAACTCGCTGCGGTGGTGACCTGGCATCCACCGAAGGAGCGCGTTATAGCGGCTGGGCGCCAGGGCCAGGGTGTACGGTCCGTGATATCCAGCGTTGTCCAGCACGGTCACGGCCTGAATGATATCATTGCTGGGGCCGCCCGCCTTGTCCCACGACAGCAGCTTGAGCTGTTGCGCTCCCTTGACCGTGAGCAGACCTGCAGCATGTACTTTGGGAGAGCCGTAGAAGAGAAGGTCATCCTCCATGCGGGCGCAGGCCATGGCAGCTTCCACTACTGGCTGGACGTCCAGAACCACGGCGTCTCGCTCGTATGATGCCAGGTCTCTAGCGCTCAGCAGAAAGGTCGTGCGGATCATCGCCACGGGCGTCGTGCCGCTGGCAACGACTTCTGCGGTGGACTTGGTGCTGGCAATGACAACTTGATCCTCGGTGGGGATCGTCTTGAGGCCAATGCCAAAAGGGCCTTCCACGTGCAGCAGGCGTCTGCCGGCCAGCTGGCTCTTGGCAGCCTCCAACATCGCGCTATCGATCTTGGACCAAAGGGCAGAACTGATCGGAGCGTCCTCACGAGCCAAATACTTGTTCGCCATCCGTATCCTCCTGATGCCTATTCCTGAGCTTTGAGCGACCCGATAGTGGGCGCTTCCGACGTCGAAGGCTCCTGGCCGGCGATTGCTTCCTGTCCCAGCTTGGCGACCTCGGCGTCCACCTCCGCGGCACCCTCGGCCAAGAGGGCTGCTTCGTCCTCCAGCAAGAGGACTAGCAGCCGCAGCAGCTCACCAGCGTGAACCCTCTCCTCATTGGCGATATCGGTGAGAACCGCCTTGACCAATGGATTGTCGGTTGCTTCCGCATGCGCCAAGTACAAGTGGATGGCCTCATACTCTCCGGCAATGTCGATACGGAGCGCTCGCACAAGCTCGCTGGTTGTCATCTTCCGGTCCGGAACGTTCCCGATAAACGGATTTGGAAACTCGGGCATCTTTTCCTCCTCTCATATGTGAATCGTGGAGCTGTTTCACTCAGACGTATTATATCATGCCTCAAGTTGTTGGGCAAGAGCAGCATCAGCCAGACAGGGGTGGGGGCAGGCGCTCCTGCCGGCAGCCCGGACAAGTAGGTGCCACGGTTGGATGCATTCTGGGCAGCACAGTGCCATATGCGCTGCAGCTGCTGCTCACCCACTCCGCCGGCTCAACCAGGTGTCCCAAGGGACTTGGATCAGAGCGCCCCGTAGAAAGCCAGGAAGGCCGTGCTGCCGTTTGGGAAGTGCCGAGGGACCAGGACTCCCCGCGGGTATGCGTCCTGCAGCGTCCTGAGTGCGTCCTGGTCCTGAGGATTGAGAAGAACGAGTACAGGGCCGAGCTGGTTGAGCGGTGGTTCACCTGCCCTCAATTGGAGCACTTCCGGATTCCAGCGTGGGTCCGTGTTGCGAAGATTGACCCGAAGCGAGTTACCGTCAAACCAGTGGGGCCAAACCTTGACGTACGTTGCGGAGAGCTGGCCAAAATTCGACATCTCTTGCGCCATCTCCCGAGCCACCGAGTAATTCGCCTGGTCGGGCAACACGGCGACATAATCGCGGAAATAGAATCGATAGGTCTCCGTCGCCTCGTGGCGCAGCAGCACTAGGGCAGCCGCCACAATGACCCATTGCCACAGGCGGAAACCAGCGGGACGGAGGAGCCACATGTGTTGACGGCCTGGTGTCGCTAGGCTCACCACAAGGTGTGATGATGGGGATGTCCTCGACGAGTCCAAGACGCCATCACCACCGGCACTGGCGGCGGGTGCTGACTGGGCGGCAACCCGTTGCCACAGCGTGGCCAGAGGCAGGGCCGCCAGCACGAGCGCCACTCCGATGTCACCGGACATTCGAAAGACATTGGGCAACTCATTGGGCAACATCGTGAGGGCCGTGGGTAGGACAAGCACTGCCCAGGCGGTCACAAAGAAGGCGTTATAGTCGCTGCGCCAACGCCAACACGCCCAGGCGAGGCCCAGCACCATGAGGCTCCCACTCACGAATCCCATGTGTCGGGCGGCAGGCACATTGAAACGGGTGTTGGAATCCCCCTTGTAGTTGAAGGCAAGAACGCCCCGCCAAAAGTACGCGAGCAGACCTTCGCCCTGAACCGAGGGCTGACGCTGGATGACCTCTAGCTGACGCTGCTCACGGGCCAGGTACTGCTGCGGGTACTCGAGGACAAAACGAGCCAGGGGAGCAGCAACCACCAGGAACACCAGGGCCATCAGCAAGAGGCCGGGCAAAAGGCGACGAAGGACTGCTCGCCCGTGACCGACCACGTAGATGACAAAGCCCACTGCCAACGCTACCGGGACGAACACGAATGACTTGTAGGTATAGAGACCAAGGCCGATGGTGGCCCCTGCCACAGCAAAGTCCAAAGGCCTTTCTCGTCTGAGCGCTCGGATCAGCGTCCAGAGCGCGAGAGTAGTCAGAAGGGGCATGAGGATCACTCGGTAGCCGGGCCGGGAAAGGATGATATGCCATCGGCTTACCGCAGCCAATCCAGCTGCCATCAGGCCGACCGATGAGCCAAATGCCTCGCTCCCGAGAGCGTAAACAGCCAGAAGTGTGGCCACGCCGATCAGGGCTGAGGTCAGCTGCAGGGAGTACTGGCTCAGGCCCACCAGCCGTGAGGTGAAGGCAGCGAAGTAAAAGAACAGGCCTTCTCGCCCGAGGTTTGCCGGGAAGAAGACTGGATAGCGGCCGCGCAAGATGGTCTGGACATCATAGTAGTTGTAGGGCAGGTCCCATCCCATGTCGGCCGGTATCTGGTCAAGCAGTCGCAGGCGCAGCCATGCGCCTACCAGCACCACGATGACAAGCAGCCAGGCGACGGAGCGCTGGCGTCGACCATGGGGAATCGTGTCTGGGCGAGCCATAAGCCAAAGGTAAAGCAAGTGCACACCCAGGCCTCCAAGCCACAACACCACCCCCGGTAAGCGAAACTGGTTGCCGCCAAAGGCCAGGCATCCCGACAAGCTGACAAGCAACGTTACGAGGAGCACCTTTGCCGAGGCGTGGGGCGCTGCAGAGGGAGCGCGATTGGTGGCGCAGTTGTCTGATGACACTGACCCGGCTACGCCGACAAATCCCGCGGCGGCAAGGCCAAAGAGACCCAGCGCCATGGTCAGTGACGCCCTACGATCCAGCTGTGCCTGGGCGGCCAGGGCCAGGGCGCAGCAGCCCAGACCTGCCAGCGCTAGCCGCCCTGGGGACCGAAGGACCTTGAAAGCCCTTGGCATGCGTGGCGTCATGAGAGTACTCCTAGCTCAGGCGTTGTCCACCGGGACGATGAGCGTCTTGCTCCAAGGAATTCTGTGGGGTGGGTGTCTCCGTCTCCTCGGCAGGAGGCGTGGCCGTGGTCGTCGGCGAAGCAGTTACAGCAGGCGTAGGACTTGGAGTGGGCGGCCCGACGGCGCTGGTTGGTGTACGCGGCAAGGGTAGCGTCTCCGACGGAATCGGTGATGCCGTGGCGGTCGCGGTCACCGTCGGCGTAGCGGTCGGAGTGCTGCTGACCGTTGGTGTAGGCGTGATGGTTTCGGTGGGCGTTGACGTCGCCGTCGCGGTTGCCGTGGGTGTCGGGTTCACCACGTTGACGCGAATGGCGGGCGACACTGCGCGATTGCCGTGGCGGTCAATGGCCAGCACCCGCAGTGAATGAAGACCGTTGGCCAGAAGGCGGGTGTCCCAGGCGGCCAGGATACCGTCTTCCAGGGCAAAGCTCTCAGCGGCAACCAATCCCCAGCCGATCGGGTTGTCGCTAACGCCGTACTGGACTTCATAGTGGCTCATGTCATCGATGCGGGCGCTGCCAACGACCGCGACAATGCCCTCCACGACGCTGCCTTCCACGGGTTGTCGCAACTCAACTCGGGGAGCACGGGTGTGCACCGAGCAGGTTTCAGAGGGAGGCTGAGCTATCCCGCGAGACTCTGCCCAGCTGCGGTATTCGGCGGGATAGACCTCAAAGTACTGGGTCACCACGGCGTTGGAGGGGCAAAAGTCGCCCGCAAGACGCCCGGAGACCGAGCAGAGCCGTACGTGAGTGTGGATGCTGCAAGGAGTAGTGGGAGCGGTGCCAGCCACAAACAACTCGCGGCGACCGGGCGGGCACTGGTCCGTGTGCAGGCCACCGGATACAGGGCAGATCTCGACGACCTCCAGGCCATCGGGGACCGAAAAGTCCTGAATGGGCGCGTCGCGGAGCGCCGACTCCATAAAGTCGTGCCAGATCGGCGCGGCGGCCAATCCCCCGTAGACGCGTTTCATGGGCTTTCCCCGTGGGTCGCCGACCCACACGCCTGCCACAAGGTCAGGCGTGTATCCAATCGTCCAGGCATCCCGGTAGTCATCGGTAGTGCCGGTCTTGGCAGCGGCTGGCCTGGACAACTCCAAGGCGTTATTGGCCCCAAAGGTGGGCAGCCGAGCGGCCTTATCCGAGAGGATGTTGGTGATCAGATAGGCCAGGCGGGAGTCCAATACCTGCTTGGATGGCGCCTGCACTTGATCAGAAACGAGGCGTCCTGCCTTGTCAGTGACACTCAGGATCGGCGTAGTACGCACTCTCAGGCCCCCGCTGGCGAAGGTGGAGTAAGCGGTCACCATCTCGAGTAGGGTGACGTCGCCCCCTCCTAAGGTCAGGGCGAGCCCATAGTCGGGCCGATTCAGAGAATGGATGCCTAGGCGATTGGCCATCTCCAACAACCCGGGCACGGTGACGAACTGCAGTGTCTTTACCGCCGGGATGTTGAGGGATTGAGCCAAGGCGTCCCGGACTAGCAACGGCCCGTGGTCCTTGTCGTCGTGGTTCTTGGGGACATACGGCGGGTTGGCGCCATCGGGGAAGGCCGTTGTGACGTCCATAAGAAAAGTCGCCGGTGTCCAGCCGCGCTCGAACGCGGCGACATAGGTCACTGGCTTGATGGATGAACCTGGCTGCCTGAGGCGCAGGGCAACGTTCACCTGGCCATCGATGGCCTCGTCAAAGAAGTCAGCGCTGCCAACCATGGCCAGGATTTGACCGTTCGCCGGGTTCATGGCGACCAGAGCGGCACTTGAGGCGCCGAGGTCGGCCAAGTTGGCAAGCTTGGCGCGGATGATACGTTCGGCCTCCTGCTGAAGCTTTAAGTCCAAGGTCGTATAGACCTCGAGGCCGCCGCGGTAGACAAGCTCGGTGCCATACTCGGCCTCAAGCTGCTCACGCACGTACACGACAAAGTGCGGAGCCTTCATGTCGATGCGCTGCGGGATCAGTTGGAGGTCCTGCTGTTGTGCCTGATCTGCCTCCGCCTCACTGATGTAGCCTCTTTTGACCATCAGATTCAGGACGATGCCCTGGCGCACCTTGGCGGCGGCGAGGTTGGTGTAGGGATCATACAGAGAGGGCCCCTGCAAGACGCCCACCAGCAGTGAGCCTTCGGCCAAGTTGAGTTGCTCGACTGGCTTTCCAAAGTAGGATTCAGCGGCGGCGCCGATTCCATAGGAGAGGTTGCCAAAGTAGAAGTGATTCAGGTACAACTCCAGGATCTTGTCCTTGGAGTACCTGCGAGTGATTTCTGTGGAGAGGACCGCTTCCTTGATCTTGCGTTCGTATGTCTGTTCCTGTGTAAAGAACAGGCTGCGAACGAGCTGCTGGGTAATGGTGCTTGCTCCAGAAACGATGTCGCCCTCGCGAAAGTTCTGCCAGAATGCGCGGAGGATGCTCAGGGGGTTAAAGCCAGGGTTCTCATAGAACGTGGGGTCTTCGGTTGCGATGGTAGCCTGACGAACGACCAGGGGAATTCGCTCGATGGGGACGGCGGTGCGCCGTCCTTGTTGTGGATCAAAGATCTCGTAGAGCAGCACGCCCGTGCGGTCGTATATCTTGGTGCTCTCAAAGGTGTCAGCACGCACCGCTAGCTCTTCGGGCGACGGAAGCCCAACGGCGATGTAGGCATAGACTGCAATCGCTCCTGCTGAGGCAAGCAGTGCCAGCACAATGGCCAGCAAGACGCTGACGAGAATGCCTTTAAGGAATGGACCCTGCCACTCGCCTTCCAGAAGGCGATCTCGAAAGGTGGGCCGGCCGGGAGCTAGACTTGACGTCTGACGCGACATAACGGTGCTGTGAGCCCTCCGGGTAGTTTAGAATGACCCTAGGACGGCACGGTGCGGCCTGGAGTTCCATGATGGAGTAACGATTATACTGCGTTGACCGACCGGGCACAAAAACGCCTGCGCTTGTCCGGGGGAGGCGGGATGGGTATAATCGGCCGCATGCAAAACAAGACATGGTTCTCCGGAAGCTGCCTAGCGCTGGCCTGTTCGCTAGCACTGACGATGGTCCTGGGACTGGCTTCCTGCGGGAGGACTTTGGAGCGTGAGTCCTCGACGCCAACAGCATCGGCAACGCCGGCGTCAGCGCCAGTGCCTGCGTTTGACCTGTGCGATCCTTACCGACACGAGCCGGCCATGCAACCTGCGGCCAAAGTCGACCTAGGGAGTGTGGACTATGCGGCGTGCTACCATATCCAGCTCAGGGTGGTGATGGATCCGCAACCTCGGCTTGAGGTCGTTCAGCATACGCACTACCTGAACCGACTTGGCAAGTCCCTGGATGCGTTAGTCTTTCGCCTGTGGTCAAATGTTCCCGGCGAGGAGCCCAATGTAAGATTCGGAAGAGTGACGGCATTTGGCGTCGAAGCGTCACACGGGCTCGAATCCCAGGGCACGGCCCTTGTCGTAGCTCTTGATCATGCACTCCAGCCCGATGAGGCCGCCGATGTGGTGCTCGAGTACAGCGTCCAAGTGCCGGTGGGCCAACCTCGTGGATACGGCACCTTTAACTACCAGGATGGAATACTCCTTCTGTCCAACGTCTATGCCATGGTCGCCGTACATGACGAGGATGGATGGAACATGGATGTCGGACCCAACTACGGGGATGCCACGTACTCGGAGATTGGGCTGTTTTCGGTTGACGTAACGATTCCGGTCACGGCCACTCTGGTCACCTCGGGCCAAACGATCGACCAGAAGGACAACGGCGACGGCACGGTCACTTGGACGTGCGTGAGCGGCCCCATGCGCGACTTTATGATCGCTTCTTCTGCGAACCTGGAGAAGGCTTCGGCAACGGTCGGCCAGATTGCTGTCAACTCGTACTACAGGCCGGAGCATCGAGAAACGGGCGAAGCCGTGCTTGGATATGCCCGCGACGCCATCAGGGCGTACCAGCAGGCGTTTGGGGTCTATCCGTACTATGAGTTCGACGTACTGGAAGCGCCGATTCCGGGAGGAATGGAGTTTCCGGGGTTGGTGCTCCTGGGCAGTGACTCTTACCGGCAGTCTGGTGAATCGCTGGAGTTCCTCGTTGCCCACGAGGTTGCTCATCAGTGGTGGTATGGATTGGTGGGAAACGACCAGGTCAACAAACCCTGGCTGGATGAAAGTCTGACCAACTACAGCACCTTCTACTACTATGATCACGTGTATGGACGCGATCGGGCTGAGTTGGCGTTCCGGACCTATGTCGCTGGGCCCTATGAGGCGGCGTTGCAGCGTGGCCGGGATGCCGTGGTGAACCAGCCGGTAGCTGCCTTTGATCCCCAGGATTACGGGCCCATCGTCTACGGCAAAGGCGCGTTGTTCTTCTACCATGTGCGGGAACAACTGGGCTATGACCTGATGCTGGAAGCTCTCCGCGCCTATTTGCAGAGAAATATGTATGGTGTCGTAACGCAGGATGATTTGCTGGCGGTTCTGGGGGGGATCTCTGGGGAGAACCTGTCAGAGCTCTATGAGAAGTGGATCCTGGGATAGCTCGGCGCTTGGTGTCAAAGGGAGCACCTTACGCTCAGCAGCCTTCGGTGCCACTGCTGCTCCACGATGTCGACGAAGCCGACTGAGGCATACAGGTGTCGCGCAGGGACATTGGGCGCGTCTACGTCGAGCTCAGCCTCTGTCATGCCCCGAGCCCGCAATTGACTCAGAGTGTGGAGGAGCAGGATGCGACCCAGCCCACGACCTCTGTCGGAGGCCACCACGCCCAGATTGCTGATGAACGCGCAGGATCTACCCAACAGCGCGATCTTCTGCTGGTCTATCCAGCTCCACGAATAACCCACTACCCTTCCACAGTCCTCCAGGAAGAGCAGCAGGTCGGGGTCAAAGACCGCTTGGCCAACCGTCTCCTGCATGTCCTGCAGGCTGCGGACACCTTCACCCCATTCGTCGCTAAAGACCTGATTCACCAATTGGGTCAGCATTACCTCATCGCTTCCGGGTCGGAATGAGCGGATGCTGAGGCCCGGCGGCCATTGGACAGCACGAGAGTCCTCAAGCATAACGCGCATTCGCCACCAGGTGCGAACGTGTCGGAAGCCAAGGGCGGTAAGGGCCTCGCGCTGGAAGCGCTCTCCGGGGGTGACACTGACATCGAAGGCTGCCTCGGGGAACCCCTGGGCGTGGTGGAAAGCGATCTGGAGCAGTGCTCGCGCCAAGGCCTGCGTTCGCCACTTGGGTCGTATATACAGGTGGCCTATGTGACGCGCTCCGACCTCGCGGTCAATCCACACGGCGGCAGCCAGCTCACCCTCGGCATGGCAAACGTGGCAGCCACGATCGGTCGCGTCCGAAAGGCAGGAGAGCCCGGGCAATCCAAAGTCAAGAGTCACACCATCCGGCGAGGCATCGGCTGTTAGGCAGTCGTTCAGCAGCCCGATGAGGGCAGAGGAATCGCTTGGGCAGTAGGGACGAATGGGTGGGATGTTGTCTGCTGGCATCATGCCCTCACTTTGAGTGCTTGGTGACGCTGCTGTTCGCAACGTCAGATTCTGGGTCGAGCCGCTTGCTATAGAGTGTCGTGCGGTTAACGACGATGAATCCCGCGGACTCGTACAGCTTCAGTGCCTGGTGTGGGTTGGCAGCATCCACGACGAGGGATGCCCGGCAATGGCCCTGAGACCGGATGAGGTGGAGCCCGGCGTACAGCAGTGCTCTGCCCAGGCCGCGCCGCCTGAATCTGGGACGAACCCCGAGATCATCGATCAGGGGCGGCTCTCCGGAGGAAGGATCGATCAGCACGATGCACAGGCCGGCAATGGTTTCTGTAGCTTCCACAGCCATCAGGGTGTTCTCAGCTCGGAACCCCGGCGCTCCCTGCCTTTGACGCTCTCTTTCCACGGTGTGTGGAGAAGCGCCCCAGTGATCGGCAAAGGCATCGGTAAGCGCCTCCGCAAACGCCTCATCGTGCTGACCGGGTACGAACGGCAGAAGGGAGAATCCCGGTGGCATGTCGACAGAGGGCAATGAGGCCAGGTTGTGCACCTCCATATGGAGACAGTGGCGCACGGCGTGCATCCCAAGAGATTCAGCCAGGTTGGCAACCCCTATGGCGCTATCCCGGACTCCCATGTCCAGGCACAGAGGGAGATGGCTGTCTAGTTCGGCGGCCTTGTCTTCGGCGCGGGCCATGAGGAGGGAGCCAATGCCCCTGCGGCGCCAGTCGGGGTGCACGACGCCCGCCGCCCGCACGCGATTCTCGATCTCCCGGTGTACAGTCACCAGACGCACATATCCCACGACGTGCCCTTGCGCCTCGGCCACCAGGACATCGCTTTCGGGCGGTCGCTTGGTGGTGTTCAGGACCTGGCGAAACCGGGCTACCGTTGTGGCGCTCCCGGAGCGGTCGCACCGATCGGATTCGTTAATCAATCGCACCAGGGCTGCGATATCCTCCTGGCAGAACGGGCGCACAGTGTATTCGGTCAAGCTGGTCCTCCGTCCCTATGGCAGTGGGAGTGCAGCAGCTGGTTGAGCTGCGTGATGGTATCTTGGCGGGTGGTGAAGCGGATCGCATGCATGCCCAGCGCAGTGGCGGCGGCGATGTTGGGACCTGAGTCATCAACGAAAGCGGTCCGATCAGGCTCGACACCGACGCTGGACAGGGCTATTTGAAAGATCTCGGGCGAGGGCTTCCGCACGCCTACAGCGGCGGATACAATGACGGCATCAAAGCAGCTGGCAATGCCTAGATCGGCTATCTGGTCCAGCAGCGCTTCTCCCGCGTTGCTCAGCAAGGCGGTCTTGCAGAGGCTGCGCAGCGCACTGATATACCGCATCAGAGCGAGATCAAGTGCGTCGCCGCTGAAGAACTCGCGGCGCAGTACCTCGGGGTCCCCGGACTGATGTCGGCAGAGTGACTCCGATATGCGTGACCAGTGCTGTGCGGTGGAGAGCTTTCCCAGCTCAACTAGATGGTTGTCGGGGCTGTCGAAGACCAGAGCCGTGAGCTCCCCGATAGTCATGCCATATCGGGTCGCCATGCGAATGCGGGGCGTCTGTGACTCGGTACGCATGAGTACGCCGCCAAAGTCAAAGATAACAGCGTTGATAGGGCCGCGCATATCGGTCATGTTGACGTTCGCCATCTCAAACCAAACCTTGCTGCAAAGGGTCGATGCTTTGCAATCGTCCAACGCGGTTGAGCCTGCATGGCGTGGGCACCTGGGACCTGGCGGCTCGTGGTCATCAACAGGCGAGGTGGAGTGCCGCTGCAACTGGCTGTGAGTTGGCTAGCTCGTTGTACCTGCGGCAGGCCTCCGACGTGCGGCACACCTCGACCTGTATGCCCTGCTCGGTCAGTGTGTCCAAGGTGTGTTGAGGTACCTTCATCATACCGAGGTTGCCAGTGCCCACCACAATGCACTTGACCTTTGCGTCCAACGCTGCAGCAAGGTCCTCAGGCACCAGCCTGTGCCCCTGCTGCCGCCGCCATCCTCGGCGAATCTCGCCCGGCAAGATTAGGACATCCGAATCGTAAGCGATCCCGCTGATGCACACCTTGCCGAAGGAGTAGGAGTCAATGTGAAATGTCATCAGCCCTCCCGCCGAAGCCTTGGCCTTGAGTCGGCGCAGCCGCGCCTGCAGTTCGGCAGCTGAGCACTCGCCCTTCTCGGGCAGATGCTCCAGAGCGAGCGCCTCATTGGTGAGCACGAGGGCCTCGTTCCAATCGCGCTGGTGGTGCTCGTGATACTTGGCCAACTCGACGAGCGCCACAGGGTGACGGCGCTGACGCAACTGCTGCCAAACGTCTCGAGCACGAAGCCAATCCCGTTGTCGCTTGTAGAGCGCTCCCAGCCGCAGGAGCGCCACATCTGTGTCGGCGGAGCAAGGCAAAGCTGCACAGGCACCTTGGTACAGCGCTTGGGCGGAGGCAATCTCACGAATGGCTTCGAGGCTGACCGCGGCGCTCAACTGATCGAGTGGGTGCAGCTCGGCGTCCCAGCTCGTGCTCTCCAATAGCCTGTTGGCGAGTGCTGTGAGGGTGACCATGGAGAGGATGTCGCTGGTATTATGATCAAAGATACCCTGAAGCGGCTCCCCATCACCGCTCCTCAGATACTCAAAGTAGACCTCAGGAATGAGCCAGCCAGGGACATCACCTTGGCGCTCCACACCGAGAACCCCGGTCTCCAGGGACGACAGTGCGCAAGACCCCAATCTGCGCCGCCAGAGTCGGCGAGCGGAAAAGAGAAGATCAAGATGCGGCGAATGGGCCAGCGGCAACGTCTGGTGGGCGCAGACATAGCGTGTGTTCAAGACGGGCAGATCAAACGCGCGCCCATTGAACGAGACCCACCACTCTCGGTCGCAAAGTTGCTCGTCGAGAGCATACAAGAGTGCGCTTTCTTCGCAAAGATCACGCAGGAAGTATTGGCGCAAACAAAACTCGTCTGCCGCAAAAGTGCCGATGCCCACCAGAAAGGCGTATGTTCCCGCCCCTGACCCGAGGCCAGTCGTTTCGATGTCAAGGAAGACAGCCGTGCGGTAGTCCAGTTGCGAGCACCTCGCATCGTCGGAAAGTCGGGCGAGGCGCGGTGACACGGCCGTGTGTCCCAAGAGCGAGTCAAGCCGGTACAAGCCGTGCACATAATGCAGGGGATAACTGGTTTCGACGACATAGGATGAGCCAAGAGCGGTCCTGATCTCGCGCCCGGAAAGGCCCAGACCTTGGCATCGGGTTGCGCGAGGGCTTGGACGAACCCGAAGGTAACTGGCGCCCCGCTGAACGCCGAGGCTTTCTAATCCCGCTGACAGGTCAAACGGCGGTGCCACTGGCTCAACGGCGTCGAATGAGTCTAGTCTGTCCATGGCCCGATGAATGCCGCAGTGCTCATGACGCCGATGCCAGCGCTGTTGAGAGTGAATCCCCTTCGCGAACCCGACGGGCCGGGATGCCATTGAGGGCCAGGGCTGCCATCAAGGCGTCGGTTTCTGACGCGCGGCCAAAGGATGTTGCATCCAGAACCACTGCCAGTCCTCGGATGCCGCGTCGCTTTAGGTCGCGCAAGCTGTCCACCCAGGTCTTGTCGGTGGACGGAGTGATGACGATGGCTGAAGTATTGCGGTGGAGGGCTCGTCCCTCCGCAGCAATGATCTGGGCGATGGGGATGCTCCCAATGGCGCGGATTGCCGCAAGGGCTTCCATTACTTTGGTCATCTGGCGCTCACCGCGATCGGGAGGCACAGCTTCCCGCCGGTGACCGAAAGCCACCAAGCCAACACTGCGGCCGCGGCCGAGGAAGTGCCTGGCAAGGGAGGCGGCAATGGCGACTGCATACTCCTCTGTGGATGGCTCGAGGGTAGGCCGGCTGGGAGCCAGAGAATGGGATGGGGGCTGCTCCCCCTGCCAGAGCCGATCGGCCTGTACTAAACCTTGCATATCCACAAACAGCCACACGTCCGCGCTGGGATCGAGCTCAAACTCTTTGACGATCAGCCGGCCCGCTCGCGCAGTGGAGGGCCAATGAATGCGATTCAATCCATCTCCTGGAAAGTAGTCGCGCATGCCGCTGACGTCGGTGGTGACATAGTGGGTACGCCGGCGGGCGGCCGCGCCTCCCTCCACCTCACCGCTGCTCAGATCAAACGACGGCAGCTCCTCGGTCCATGGATAGACCACGATGGAAGAGGTGGCTGGGAAGTGTTTGCGTTGCTCGAAGAGACCGAAGGGATCGCTGCTCATGAGAGTAAGAGGGCCCAGACGGTACCGCCCCCGTCGCCTGCACATGGTGCGCACGGCCCAACCACGTGACCTTCGGCCAGGGAGGGTGCTCACCACCCAACTGGCATGATGCCCAGGAAGGTCAGAATGGTCGCGGACTTCTACCCAGAGCTTGGGCAGCATGCTTAGGTTCCGAACCAAGAATCGTTCCTCGGCGATCTGGCCGACCTGTGAACGATGCGACCGGGTTTCCCGAACGACCTGCATCCGCCGAACGTTGGACCATGACCAGAAGAATGATACCCCGACCAGGGCACCGAGCAAGTAGGCGAGGTTGAAGAACAGAGCACGTCCGGTCGCAAGAGCCTGCAGCACGATGATCACGAGAATCACCAGCACCGGCCAACTGCGCTTCACCAATATCGTCTCCTACGTCGCTCGGCCTGCCGCTAACGCTCTTTGCTGTCGAGCCCAGCAGGACTGCGCACTCGGGTGCCAGGTACGGGCACCGAACGCAGGATCTCGTCCACAATCTGGCGGGAGTCGACATTCTTGATGCGGGCTGCCGGGCTGATGATGATGCGGTGGGCTAGCGTTGGGCCAGCCAGGGCCTTGATGTCATCAGGCGTGACGTAATCGCGGCCCAGTATGATGGCGCGCGCCTGTCCCGTTCGAAACAAGGCCAGCGACCCGCGGGGACTGGCTCCCAGGTATACGTCGGGATGTTTGCGGGTGGCCACGACCAGACTGATGATGTACTCCTTGACCAAGGGATCAACGTACGTTTGCTTGATTGCTTCCTGGGCCGACCGAAGGTCATCTACGGAAACCACCTGCTCGGTATTCATGATGGGGTGAACAAACTGCTGCGCATCCATGATGCTCATCTCATCGTCCCGGGATGGATAGCCCAGACCGACGCGCATTAGGAATCGATCCAGCTGTGCCTCGGGAAGGGGAAACGTGCCCTCGTACTCAATGGGGTTCTGAGTGGCAATGACCAAAAAGGGCTCGGGGGTGAGGTGCGTTACGCCATCGACGGTAACCTGTCGTTCCTCCATGGCCTCCAACAGCGCTGACTGTGTCTTCGGCGTTGCTCGGTTGATTTCGTCGGTGAGAACGATCTGCGAGAGCACGGGGCCGGGACGAAACTCAAACTCCCGATTCTTCTCGTTGAACACCGAGACCCCGGTGACGTCGCCGGGGAGTAAGTCCGGTGTGAACTGGATACGCTTGAAGGTGCAGTCAATGGACTTGGCAATGGCCTTGGCCAACATGGTCTTGCCAACCCCAGGCACATCCTCAATAAGCAGATGCCCGCGACACAGAAGACAGATGATGGTCTGTTCAATCACCTCGCGCTTGCCGAGGATGACTTTTTCGACGTTGTGCACCAAGCTTTCAGCAACGGCTCTTGGATCGGCCATACCACACCCCCGTATTGAGTCTTCCGCCAACGTCGGCAAGAATACCCTGGTCAAGGGCAAAAGTCAAGGGTGCCTGGCCTTGCCGAGTCCAACTATGCATGGGCCACGGCGGTTGAGAGCAGAGCTTGCACCCGTGGGTCATGCCAGCTGTTCTGCTCCGCTTGCGTGGGGTGCCTGGTGAAGGCCCGTCGAACCGCATCAGGTTCTGCGTTGCCAATGATCTCCGTGCTGCCGGGCTCGGCGCGGCCCAGATCAATCTGCCGACAGTATGCTAGATAGCCGACCTCTTGGACGTCAAACCCCATTAGACCCGCCGTGAACGCATCCACGGCCAGCGCATCAGTGCCAGCTATCGCGATCTTCCACGGCACGGGGTCTCCCTGGGCTGGGCCGCGCCCCTCCATTCCGACAAAGCCATCGAGCACCGTCAAGTGCGGCAAGACGTGGCGCGCGACAAGGGCCAGGTTTGCATGCATCATCGGATAACCCTGGTGCATGGCATCCTTATCGTTGCCCCCCTGACCTACCTCGTCGGTTTCTTGCCAGGAGGGATAGGGCCAAGGCCCGGCGTCGAGGCCTCCAAATGCAGCGCGGTTCACCATAGAACCCATGACCATGTTCTTGATCCCGAGGGTCAGCATTACATAGTCATGAGTCTTGGGAATGGCGAGTGAAATGCGACAGTCGCTCTCAAGCACCGTGCGGGCGACACGAAGGGACAGGGGGTTGCCGTGCCGGTCGAACACGGACACCTCACCTGCCTCGTCGGTGTTGAGGTCCACCAGTTGCGCGTCCGCCGCGTTGGCTACGGCCTCAAAGCCGACATCGTGAAAGACAGTAAGCGTCGATCTCCTCGCGCACCCTTCAGCCACCGACACGGCGCCCGAATAGCGGCTTCTGACCTCTTCCAGTACCACCCGCAAAGCATCAATGTGTGTGTTGCCATCGGGGCGGTATGGTGACACCAGATTGGGCTTGACAACGACACTGCTTCGAGTTGACCAATCTATCTCGTCCATCACCAGTCGCAGGGACGCTCGCAGATTCTCACTGCGCTCGGGGCCTTGCCAAAGCGCGATGCGTGACTTGCTCGACATGCTTCGTGACCTCCAGTCTTGCTCGTGACGGTTGCCATGCCAACCGTGGGACAGTGCCATGGGCATCAGTGGTGACGATCGGGCGATACCACTCCACCGGCGGTCTCATGTGAGCCCACTTATCGGCTCCCGGCGCACACTCCGCAAGCCCTGGGACACAGGACAATCGGCGCCTGGTCAGCGGCGTGGCGGACACCGGTGAAATCTCACCATCGGCAACTCATCAGCATTGTACCCCTGGGCTGTCCCGCGGGCAATTGAGTGACACTGTCGGGCGATGGCAGAAAATCCATTTGACAACGATCCGGGCGGACCCTATAATGCAAGTGGTGTCCGACCAGGCTGGGCAATCGCGGGTCCGTGATCACAGTCGCCTGCACATGCAGCGACTGTGGTGCTTACTCGAGGAAAGTCCGAGCTCCACAGAGCACGACGCTGGGTAACGCCCAGGCGGGGTGACCCGACAGAAAGTGCAACAGAGAGCAGATCGCCCCTGGCCGCAAGGCTTGGGGTAAGGGTGAAACGGCGGTGTAAGAGACCACCGGCGCGCCAGGTGACTGGCGCGGCTAGGCAAGCCTCGTCGGGAGCAAGATCGAGCAGGGGGCGGCTCAGGATTCCTGGGCAGAGGGCTGCTCGTCCTCATACCCTCGGGTTGATCGCTAGAGATGGCGGGTAACCGTCGTCCCAGAGAGATGATTGCCGGTCGGTGCGGGCATGGCCTGTGCTGACCACAGAACTCGGCTTACAGGCTCGGTCGGGCACCACCGCACTGCGAGTCTGGTCAGGAGGTCGATAGTTCAACCTTAAAGAATAGCGAATTCCCTCCCCACAAGGGCTAGACAGTGCGCCCGTGATATGGTAGAATGTGGGTGAAAGTGGGGCCTGGTGGAACGAAACCCCACAAAAGGCCGGCCCAAGCAAGCGCGGGTGGGGAATTAGCACACATGTTCTTAGGCAGATACGCGCATACCCTCGATGACAAAGGTCGGTTGACCATTCCGGCCAAGTACCGCGGTGTCCTCGCTGCCGGTCTCGTCGTCACGCGTGGCCTGGATCGTTGCTTGTACGTTTACCCCTTGAGCGAGTGGCAGCAGCTTGAAGACAATGTTCGCAAACTCCCCCTGACTAAGGAAGACGCCAGACTGTTTGTGCGCTTCCTCTTCGCGGAGGCAGCCGACTGCATCCCAGACAAGCAGGGGCGCATCCTCATCCCTGGTTACCTCAGAGACTATGCTCGGCTAGATACGGACGTCATTGTCGCTGGCTCCAGCAACCACTTGGAGGTATGGAACGCCGCGAATTACCAGGAACAGAACTCGAGACTGGAACAAGATCCCGAGAGCCGTGCCGAGAAGCTGAGCGACTTGGGAGTCTTATGATTGAACACGAGCCCGTGCTGTACGGGGAAGTGCTGGATGCCCTGTCGCCGCGCCCGAACGGCGCCTATATTGACGGCACGGTCGGCGGCGGCGGCCACGCGAAAGGAATTCTGGACCGTTGTGCGCCCAGTGGTCGCCTCCTTGGCATTGACCTGGACCGTGAGGCAGTTCGTGCTGCAGGTGAGAGGCTTGCTGAATATGGTGACCGGGTCAGAGTGATTCATGGTAGTTTCGCTGATTTAGAGCAACTGGCATTGCAGCATGGTTTTCTTCCAGCTGATGGCGTGCTGCTTGACCTTGGGGTATCTTCCCATCAGCTGGCCAACAGTGAAAGGGGTTTCTCGTTCCAGGCAGATGGGCCGCTGGATATGCGCTTCGACCCTTCGGTTGGCCCGCCAGCCGAGGAAATAGTGAACACGCTGCCGGAGGCTGAGCTAGCTGATGTCCTGTTTGAACTGGGCGAGGAGCGTGCCGCAAGACGCATCGCTCGGGCTATTGTGAGGGCTCGTCCTTTGGAGCACACAAGCGAGTTGGCCTCACTGGTAGCACGGGTAGTGCCCCGCCGTGGGAGAACGCACCCGGCCACCAGAACTTTTCAGGCACTTCGCCTGTACACGAACTCCGGGTTGGAGACGGTGTCGGAGGGTTTGGATCAGGCGGTTGGCACGCTTGCCCCAGGCGCTCGCATCGTGGTCATTTCGTTTCACTCCCTGGAGGACCGGATTGTCAAGCATTTTTTCCGCCACCAGGCAAGCAGGGTTGAGGCCAATGTCGAGCCAAGGCTGCGTGTGGTAACGCCTCACCCGGTGATTCCGGCGGAGGCCGAGCGACAGCGGAATCCGAGGAGCAGAAGTGCCAAGATGCGGGTCGCGGAACGCACCACCGCTGGTTTTCTGTCTTAGTGGGGGCATGAATGAGCGTCAGGCGATATACCGTATTCCCCAGCGAACGGGCTGTCCTGTCAGTATCCCCGCGCATCTCGGATGATGCTCGTCGCGTTGCGTACGCGATGGTGCTTCTGGGCACGGTAACGGCGCTAATCTTTGTATATCTCTGGCAGGCCGGCCGTGTTGAACGCCTGAAGGAGCGTATGTGGACGCTAGAATCTGACATCCAGACGATCAAACGGGACAACAATGAGTTGGTCCTGGAGATTGGCCGCGCACAGCAACTGGGGTCCCTGCAGCAGCGCGCTCGTGCGCTTGGCCTTGGCGAAGCCCAGACTGTCGAATATCTGGAAGTCGTGGTGCCGGTTTTCGACGGTGGCAAAGCATCCATGGGATATGCCGCCTCCAGGTCTGATGCTGATGTCCAGGAGTTGCCTGCCTGGGTTCAGAGAATCGTGTGGCAGTTCCGTGAGTGGGCCCGATCTAACGCTGATCGGGCATCAACCGTGAAGCCGTAGGCTGTAGGATAGCAGCAGGTGAACACCTCGCTTCCTCTCCAGTTATACCGACGGGCTTTGATGCTGGCCATGGTTCTGCTGGCCGGGACTGGCTACGTGGTCTGGAGGCTCAGTTACCTGCAACTCGGATCAAACTATGGCACTGGCGGTGATCCTACGGGAAAACTGGTAGCCACGTATACGGCACAGCGAGGGTGCATCTATGATCTTAACGGGTTTCTGCTCGCTGCTCCCGACACCCGGTACGATGTCGGAGCAGCTCCCTCCAAGGTCGGGAATGTCGATGAAGCGGCCCGGTCTCTGGCTGCGGCACTGGACACGGCAGCTGGCACGATCAAGGAGCTTCTGCAAACCGACAAGCCCTATGTTCCACTCAAGCGCTCGGTAAGCCGGGAAACGATGCTACGTGCACGAGCGATTGGGCCAGCCTACATACAGGCTGACCCACGACCGGGTCGTGTGTACCCTCACGGACAACTCGCAGCATCTCTGCTGGGGTTTGTCAACGAGGATAGGCTGGCCTACTACGGCGTCGAGGGCTACTATGCTGTCACGCTGGCAGGCGTCGACGGCGAGCGGTCAACTGCCAAGGATCCGTTAGGCAGCCTGTTCTATGACTGCCGGCTGACAAGGGACGGCAGTGATCTGTACCTCACCGTTGACAGAAACGCCCAGGTGGTCGTCGAGGAGGCCCTGCAGAAGGCCGTGTCCTCGGCTGGAGCACGCAAAGGTGTCGCGATCGTGATGGAGCCATCAACGGGCGCTATTCGAGCAATGGCCAACGTTCCGACGTACGACCCCAATCAATATCCTGAGACCGACCAGAGTCTGTTCACCAACCCGGCAGTCAGCGATCACTACGAGCCGGGCTCGGTGTTCAAGATCATCACCATGGCAGCCGCCCTGGACGCTGGAGTCGTTACTCCCAGCAGCACCTACTATGACTCGGGGACGATCATGGTGGGTGGGCAGACAATACGGAACTCTGATCGTCTAGCCCACGGAGTCGTGAGTATGGCGGACCTGCTGGCCCAGTCTCTGAACGTGGGCAGCGCCCATCTCAGCACACTTCTCGGTGCCTACCGGTTCTACGACTATGTGCGTCGGTTTGGCTTTGGGGAGCTTACTGGGATTGGACTGGCCTACGAGCTACCAGGCGTAGTGCGTGTGCCCGGAGATGCCAACTGGCATGAGTCCGACCTTGGAACGAACTCCTTTGGGCAAGGACTTACGGTAACGCCTTTGCAGATGATCTGTGCCGTGTCAGCTGTTGCCAACGAAGGCAAGCTGATGCGTCCAATGGTGGTGTCGACCATCGTAGATGGTGACAACCGCACGACGCTGCAGCCCCAGGTGGTCGCCCAGGTGATTTCGCCCAGAACGGCCAAGGAGACGACTGAGATGCTGGTGCGAGCGGTTGACCGGGTGCTGACCGGCGCGGCAGTTCCAGGTTATCAGGTGGCAGGCAAGTCGGGGACGTCTGAGGTCGCCGGAGCAGGTGGATACGACAAGAAGGAGACCATTGCATCCTTTGCCGGATTTTTCCCGGCAAAGGATGCACGCCTAGCAATCCTCGTTGTCCTGGACCAACCCCAGACAAGCAGATGGGGACTCGAGGTGGCGGCTCCGGCCTTTCGTGAAATCGCACAGCGGCTCGCTGTCCTGTACGGATTGCCTCCGGATCGCCCATGAACTGCCAGCCAGGGGGTCCGTTGGCCAAGCTGAGCTATCTGGACGTCTGTCGCGCCCTGAGCGCTGAGCATGTGGTATGGCCCGAAGAGACCAGTCCTACGCTCACCGATGTTGTCGTGGATTCTCGGAACTGCAGCGAAGGGAGTCTCTTCGTGGCGCTTCGAGGTGAGCGCACGGACGGCCACTTGTTTGTGGAGGAGGCGTTCCGTCGTGGCGCCCGGGCGGCCATCGTGGACCATGCCCTACCAGCTTGCGCCAGTGCTTTGGATATGACAAAACCGGTACTCGCAATGGAGCCACCGACGGGAGCCGTCTGTTTCGTTGTAAAGGATACGCTACGCGCACTACAGGACTTGGCGGCATTCTGGCGTCGGGCATTCCCTGGGTGTCGGGTAGTCGGAGTAACAGGCAGCGTTGGCAAGACAACAACCAAAGAGCTCATATCTGCCGTGTTGGGACAGCGGTATAGGACGCTCAAGAGCCCGGGTAATTTCAACAATGAGATCGGTGCTCCGCTGACACTGCTAAAGATTACACCCGACGTGGAATGGGTGGTGCAGGAAATGGCCATGTACGATATTGGCGAAATCGACCGTCTGGTCGAGATGGCGGCGCCAGAGATCGGCGTGGTAACTAACGTTGGTCCTACGCACTTGGAGCGCTTGGGCACCATTGAACGTGTGGCTATGGCAAAGGCCGAGTTGGTCAAAGGCTTGCCGAACCACGGCATTGCCGTACTGAACGGCGACGACCAAAGGGTTCGGGCCATGGCGCCGTTGGTTACAGGACAGAGAACTATCTTGTTCGGGCTGAACACAACCAACGATGCCGTTGCTCGACAGGTTCAGTCGTTGGGTCTGTCTGGATTGGCTGCACAGGTTTCTTTTGAGGGGCACACCGAGGACTGGGTGCTGCCGCTGATGGGCAAGCACATCATTTACTCTATTCTGGCAGCGACGGTGATCGGTGTGATCCAGGGTTTGACGTGGGAGCAGGTGCTGGTTGGTCTTCGCAGTGAGGCCGTCGAGGCGCGGACCCGAATACTGCCCGGTTTCGGAGGGACGACGATTCTCGATGATACCTACAATGCGAGCCCTGCGTCGGTGGAGGCTGCCCTCGATCTGTTATCCCAAACGGGAGGTCGGAAGGTGGCCGTTTTGGGTGATATGTTTGAGCTGGGCACAGAGGAGACACCAGGGCATCAGCACGTCGGCAGGGTGGCTGCCGGTGTGGTGGATGAACTGGTTACGGTGGGCAGCCNNAGGCGGCAGTGAGTTGCGTGATGAGCCATGAAGAAGCGGTTGCGGTGCTGCGCAAGAGGCTGCGCCGCGGCGACTTTATCCTGGTAAAGGGCTCTCGGGGCATGGCGATGGAGACCATCGTGCACGAGTTGACGGAGTGAGGTCGGTGAACGTAGCGTTGTTGTGGGCGCTGGCTGCATTCCTCTTGCTCGCAGTGGGTGGGAGTCAGGGCATCCGGATGCTCCGCCATTACCGCATTGGCAAGAAGATTCGCTTTGATGGTCCAGCCTCGCACCAGGCGAAGATGGGCACGCCGACCATGGGCGGCATC
>DDYO01000258.1:15563-32320 GCA_002348045.1 Anaerolineales bacterium UBA2232 | reverse complement strand
GGGCTACCAGGCGGAAGAGATTATCGGTCAGCACTTTTCCCGGTTTTATCCCCGCGAAGACGTCGAGAGCGGCAAGCCGCAACGCGAGTTGGAGATGGCGGCAAACAAGGGACGCTTTGAGGACGAGAGCTGGCGAGTGCGCAAAGACGGATCGCTCTTCTGGGCGAATGTGGTCTTCACGGCAATTCGAGATCAATGGGGCAATCTGCGCGGCTTCGCTGAACTGACACGGGACCTGACCGAGCGCAGGCAGGTCGAAGCATCGTTGACCAACGCCAAATCCGTGGCGGAGAAAGCCAACCTGGCGAAATCGGAGTTCCTCTCCAGCATGAGCCATGAGCTGCGCAGCCCGCTCAACGCGATCCTTGGGTTCGCCCAATTGATGGCCTCCGATTCACCGCCGCCGCCGCCTTCCCAGCAGGCAAGCATTGACCAGATTCTCCAGGGAGGATGGTACCGGAGATGAATGGTTATGAGGTGTGTGAGCGCCTGAAAGCGGATGAGCAGTTGACGGATATTCCGGTGATCTTCATCAGCGCGCTCGACGAAACCATGGACAAGGTTAAGGCCTTCAAAGTCGGTGGCGTCGACTACGTGACAAAGCCATTTCAGTTTGAAGAGGTGGAAGCCCGCGTGGCAACCCACCTGGAGCTGCGTCGGCAGAAATTCCTGTTACAGGAAAGTTATGACCGGCTGCGCGAGTTGGAGGTGCTGCGCGACGACCTGGTGCACATGATCGTGCATGACATGCGCACGCCGCTCACGGCCATCTACGGCTTCCTGCAAACGCTGGAAATGATCGAAGGAGAGAACCTGTCAGCGGATGGGCGAGAATTTGTCGACACGGCCCCGGCTTCCACCCGGCAGCTCGTGGAGATGGTCAGTTCATTGTTGGACATCAGCAAAATGGAAGCCGGAGAGATGACGCTCAATCTGACCCAGAGTGATCTGCGCGCGATTGCCCGAGAGGCGCTCGCCAGGGTCGCGCCACTGAAAGGCGGCCGGCAACTCACATTGAGCGGCACCGACGAGCCGGTGATGGTGATGGCTGACGCCGAGCTCATCGCCCGCGTGTTCCAGAATCTGCTGGGCAATGCCCTGAAGTTCACGCCGGATGACGGCCGGATCACCGTCAGCATCGAAACCAGCGCTGATACCATTCGTGTCCTCGTGCAGGATACCGGTCCCGGGATCCCGGCGCAGCATCGCGAAAAGATCTTCGAGAAGTTCTTCCAGGTCGAGAATCGGTCCAACACGATGAAGTATTCCACCGGTTTCGGCCTTACGTTTTGCAAACTCGCCGTAGAAGCCCATGGCGGCCGGATTGGGGTGGACACTGAGGAAGGCAGCGGAAGCACGTTCAGGTTTACACTGCCCCGGAGGGAATCCGGACATGAATGAGCCAAAATATCCATCGAATGGGTGATGCGGAAAAGGGCGCGTGCTGCCATACTCGTCCATACGATCTGAAGATGTGAGGAGTTTGAGCATGCTGGAAACCCCCCCGGCATTGGCGGTAGAGGAATGGTTGCCGCGCTCGGGATCATGGGAGGAAGCCGTGAACCCCTACCAGCTGCCGTCAGCACCGGATACCCAAGTCGATGATGTGATGGCGGAAAGCGAGACCGGCTCACCACCATGGGAGGGCTATTGAGCTGGGTCCATATTGCTACCAATCCAGTAATTTGAGTCGTAATCATGTTAAGATGGTCAACGGACGTCACGAAATAGAAGTGGGTTGGCATCGTGCATATCACTGAACCCAAACAGACTGAAGAGGCATTGCGGACTGGCAACGAGCGGTTCAAGCTGTTGTCCGACGTGGCGGCGCACTTGCTGGTGACCGATAATCCGCAAGCGCTGGTCAACGAGTTGTGCACTGCCGTGATCGCCCACCTTGATTGCCAGGCGTTTTTCAATTACATCGTCGATCCGTCAACCGACCGGTTGTCTCTGAACGCCTATGCTGGTATTTCGGCTGACGAAATGCAGAAGATCGCCAGGTTCGGCGCCGGTGTGGCCGTCTGCGGTTGTGTCGCCTGCGATGGGTGTCGCATCGTCGCCGAAGACATTCAACACGCCACCGACCCGCGAACCGCTCTGGTGAAGTCCTATGGCATGCAGGCGTATGCCTGCTACCCGCTGCTGGCGGGCGAACGCCTCCTTGGCACGCTGTCATTCGGCACCATCACCCGGACACGGTTCACGCCGGACGAAGTGGCGTTAATGAAGACGGTGGCCGACCAGGTGGCGATCGCCATCGCGCGGATTCAGGCGCAACAGGCGCGCCGTGAAAGCGAAGACAATCTCCGCGCCATCCTGGACGCCGCGCATGAGTCCATCACCCTGTTTGCCGCGGATGGCACAATACTGGCGGCGAATACGGTGGCGGCCGGCCGGTTGGGGCGCATCCCGAGTGAAGTGGTCGGGCATCATTTCTCGGAATTTGTCCCTGCCCAACTTGTCGAGTCGCGCCAGGCGCGTATGCGGGACGTTGTCAGCACGGGACACTCCGTCCGCTTTGAGGATGAGCAAAACGGCATCATTTTCGATCACAATTTTTGTCCCATTTTCGAAGGGGATCAGGTCAAGCGCATCGCGACTTTCAGCCAGGATATTACCAAGCGCAAACAGGCGGAACAGGCGCTGAGCCACGTTGCCGAGGAACTGTCCCGTTCCAACCAGGAACTGGAGCAGTTCGCCTCCGTGGCCTCGCACGACCTGCAGGAACCCTTGCGCGCGGTTTCCGGGTATGTGTCGCTGATCGAAGAGCGCATGCACGACCAATTGGACACCAAAGCCTTGCAGCATATCGACGGCGCCATCCAGGGCGCCAAGCGCATGCAGCGGCTCATCACCGACCTGCTGGCAATATCGCGCGTGGGCACCCAGGGCAAGGCGTTCACCCGGGTCGACCTGCAGACCGTGCTCAGTCAGGCCATCCAAAGTCTGAGTGTCAGCATGCGAGAGACCGGCGCGCAGATCACCCACGATCCGCTGCCCGTGCTCAATGCGGACGCCGGCCAACTGGTGCAACTCTTCCAGAACCTGATTGGTAATGCCATCAAGTTCCGCGGAGAGCGCACGCCGGAGATTCATGTCAACGCAGAAAAGCAGGCCGGCGGATGGTTGTTTTCGGTGCGCGACAACGGTATCGGCATCGAGCCGCAATATTTTGCACGCATCTTTCTGATCTTTCAACGCCTGCACGCGCGCACGCAATATCCCGGCACCGGTATCGGGTTGGCGATTTGCAAGAAGATCATCGAACGTCATGGCGGCATGATCCGCGTCGCATCACAGCCGGGTGAGGGATCTACGTTCTCTTTCACCCTACCCAGTAAAGGAACACCATGATGACCCAGAACACATATAGTGGCCAACCCATCGAAATCCTGCTGGTGGAAGACAGCCCCAGCGATACCGAACTGACGGTGGAGGCACTGGCGAACGGTAAAATATGCAATCACCTGAGCATGGTCGAAGACGGGGTAGAGGCGATGGAATTCCTGCGTTGCCAGGGGAAGTTCGCTGATGCCCCGCGCCCGGATTTGATCCTGCTGGATTTGAACCTTCCACGCAAGGATGGGCGTGAGGTGCTGGCCGAGTTGAAGGCGGATGCCGACCTGAAAACGATTCCCGTGGTCGTGTTGACCACCTCCGCTGCCGAGCGGGATGTGCTGGGGGCGTATGCACTCCATGCCAACTGCTATATCACCAAACCGGTGGATTTCAAGCAATTTCTGGAAGTCATCAAAGTCATTGAGAACTTCTGGCTCAGCATCGTTACGCTGCCGCCGCAGCAATGAAGGCATCAGGAGACACCGTCATGCAATCCGACGTGGTAAAGATTTTGCTGGTGGAAGACACGCCTTCCGATGCCGATCTCTTGCAGGAAATCCTGCAACAAACCGGCATGCCGCTGGCCATCACCGGCGTGGAGTGCCTGGAAGCAGCGTTGACATGCCTGCAGCAGGAGGCCTTCGACGCGCTGCTGCTGGACCTGTCGTTGCCGGACAGCACCGGGGCGGAGACTTACCACCGCGCGCGCAGTGCGGCCCCCCACCTCCCCATCGTCGTGCTGACCGGCGACGTCAATGAAGAGATCGGGCTGGAGGCCGTCCGCTTCGGTATCCAGGATTACCTGGTCAAGGGGCGTGCCGATGGGCATCAGGTCGCCCGGGCCATCCGGTATGCCATCGAACGCAAGCAGATGGAAGACGCGCTCAAGCAACTGCACGACGAGTTGGAAGTCCGGGTGCGCGAACGCACCGCCGAACTGGCAGAAGCCAACGAGGCGCTGCAGTGTGAGATGTCCGAACGCATTCGCGCCGAAGCGCAGCAACTCACCGCCGTGATGGCGGAACGGACGCGGATCGCGGGTGAAATCCACGACACCCTGGCGCAGGGACTGACCGGCATCATCATTCATCTGGAAACCGCGGATTACCTGCTGGAGCAGGACCACGGCGCGGCGCACGCCCGTATCCTGCAGGCGCGGACGCTGGCGCGCGACAGCCTGACCGAAGCGCGCCGTTCCGTGATGGCGCTTCGCCCACTGGCGTTGGAAAAGGACGATCTGGTTACCGCGCTCAAAACGCTGATCAGAACAATCCACAGTAATTCATCCATCGAGATTACCTTTTCCCACCAGGGGGTACCGTATCCGCTCTCGCCCGACATGGAACATGACCTGCTGCGCCTGTGCCAGGAGGCGATCAATAATGCACTGAAACATGCATGCGCGCGCCAGATCCGTGCCTCGTTGATCTTCGGAGCGGAAGGGCTGGAACTGCGCGTGGAGGACGATGGGGAAGGCTTCGATCCTTCCCAATGCACGCGAAGCAACAGCTTCGGCCTGCGCATCATGAAGGAACGCGTGGCGAACATGGGCGGAGAGCTGACGCTCACCAGTCATCCCGGGCAAGGCACCCGTGTGGTGGTGCTGGCGCCTCGCGATATTGAAAGGGTAGGGAACGAACGATGACGACAAGACGGCTGAAAATGCTCATCGTGGATGATCACCCGGTGGTGCGCGAAGGACTGGCGGCGCTAATCAATTCCAGCACGGATATGACGGTCGTCGCCACCGCCAGCAACGGGCGGGAAGCCATAGAGCAGTATCTCCAGTACTTGCCCGATGTCACCCTGATGGACCTGCGCATGCCGGAGATGGACGGCGTGGATGCCATTACCGCCATCCGGTTGCAAATACCGGCCGCTCGGATCATCGTGCTGACTACCTTTGATGATGATGAAAATATTTTTCGCGGCTTACGGGCGGGGGCGCGGGCTTATCTGCTGAAAGATACCCCGCGCAACGAGCTGCTGGCCTGCATTCGCGCCGTGGCCGATGGGCAGAAGATCATTCCCCCGGCCATCGCCGCTAAACTCGCTGACCGTATGACGACGCTGGCGCTGTCGCCGCGCGAGCTGGAGGTGTTGAAGCTGATGGGTGACGGCCACGCCAATAAGGAGATCGCCGACAGGTTGTCCATCGCCGAAGGCACGGTGAAAACACACGTCGTCGCCATCCTGCGCAAGCTGGATGCGACCGACCGCACCCAGGCGGTCACCATCGCGCTGAAACGCGGCATTATACGGCTGGAATAATTGCCAGCATTCCGCCTCTTCCTTTTCCCGGCCCCCCGCACCGGCCGCTTCCTCTTCGACAGACCCCTTTCTCAACCGTTTGATAGAGCCCGCAATCAACCGAACAGGTGATTGCACCATAGGGATGGCATGCTATGATAGTCATCAGTCCAGCCTCAACCTAAGAAGGGATCGGCTGGAATCGGATGGTGCGGGCAAAAACGGAAACCGCACTGCCGGGAAAAGGAAATCTGATGAAAAGTCTGTATACCCCTGCGATCATCGCCGCATTGCTCACCTTTGGGAGCATCGCGATGGCGTATCCTACGCTCAACGCTGAGACGGGAATCGTTGCGCTGCCGAATGCATACACCGCCGACAGCGGCAGCTTTGTCGGCGCCGCTGACCTGCTGTTCAATGACGAAAACACGGTAAAAGTCCGCGTGCTCTACGGGCTGAACGAAAAGGTCGAGATCGGCGCATCGCTCTCCTCCGGCATTGTGGATGGCGTCAGCGTCAGCGCGAAATATCGTTTTACCGACGACCCGGCCTGGTTCAATCTGGCAGGCGGCGGATCACTCACCCTCGCCGAAAATGACGAGACCGCGCTGGATCTGTACCTGGTGGCCACGCAGTCATTCAACCTGCACACCGAGTCGGGCAACAGACTGCTGGGGACGCTCGGGGTGCACTTCGTCAAGGTGGAGGATGATGACACGCTGCGGCCGTTCATCGGCGCGCAATACGCACTGGGCAACCGGACGGAAATCGCCGCGGAATATCAGCTCAAGGACGGCAATCTCTTCGAAGAGCCGCTCGTTTCCGTGGTACTCAGACAGCAACTCACCCCGGCATTGTCCGGGCAGGTCGGTTTGTCAAACGCCACCGGCTTCGGAGCGACCGGGGATGCTCGCCTCTTTGTCGGCGCCCAATATACCTTCACGCAAGGACGTTGATGCCGCTTGGCAAAGCGGCAATCAAGTGGCCGGTCCGAAGCAGATATTTGCTTCGGACCGGTCTATTTTACGATGGTCAACAAACACCACTTGCAGCGGGTATGCTATACCGCTTCGCGTCCCTGCAACACCATGCTGACTTGACGCTTTCCTGCTTTGAGAATGTCCTGGCTTTTATCCTTGATGGTCTCGCCAAGTTCATCCACCTGCTCGCGCAGTGCTGTGCGGGTTTTTTTACCGGATTGGGGTGCCATCAACACTCCGGCCACGGCGCCTCCAATTGCTCCGAGAATAAGGCCACCGATGGCTCCGATAATAATACCCATAAGGAAATTTTGTTTAAGCATACTCCCAGATCCTCCCTTTATTAGCCAATTCACCCCGATGGATGTCGGTCGACCCGTGTGTTTCTGATTCCTTGGCCAACTCAATGAGCATACCACAGGGGGGAACAATGACCCATCATCCGATCGATAGATTATCTCATCTATCAAAAGAGAGAGTGTGTTCAATGTAATCCGATAGAGGACTGATAATTGTTACCCGGTGATGACAGTCGGCAGATTGTCCCGCGAAGGACCGGTGAGATTGTTATGATGCAGCGTGAAACCCGGGGGGTGCATAAATATAGACGGCAGGCTTTCCAATGTATTATTAACCCTCAATTTCTCGCCACTGCACGCAGATTTTGTGTTTGGTTGCGGCGCAGCCGCCCCGTGCGTTCCCACAGTATGCCCAGTGATCCCCCTCCACAACAGAGCCCGTATACAAGGACCGATGGCCTGCCCGCTTTTTAGCCGCGCTTACCGGTCTCTCGTCCAGGCCGACACAATCGGTGGAGCTGAACAGGTTAAGGCGATCCTGCAGGTGTTAGATGATGTCCCATTATTGTTGGGCGGAGATGAGGGGTACGGGGCGGGGTAGGACGCTCACTTCCGCCGCGATCCGCTCGGTGCGCTGGATGCGCTCGATGGTGGAGGGGTGGTCCGACATCCATTCGACCGTTCGTGGCTGGTCGGGTAGCGTATCCAGCCGCTTGAGGAAAGCAACGATGCTGTCGGCAGGATAGCCGGCGTTGTAGGCAATGCGGATGCCTATCGCGTCAGCTTCGTATTCGTCTTTACGCGAGTGCGGGAGATCAACTCCCAGCGTCAGTGCCATATTCACCGCGGCACGCGTGGCGTCGCTCTGATTCCGTAGCGCAATGTCGGAGACCAGTGCGATCTCCATCGCGTGCTGGATGGCCTTGGCCGAGTGGCGCTGATTAATATGCGCGGCCTCGTGGCCCAGCACGCCAGCCAGCTCGGTATCGGATATCCCGAGGTTGAGCAACCCCGAATTGACGTAGACCGGCCCGCCCGGGAGCGAAAAAGCATTCACTGTCGGATCGTCTATTACCTTGAACGTCCATGGCAAGTTAGTGCGGTTGGTGGCCGCGGCGATCTTCCGCCCGATACGCAGCACGCGATCAGCCTCTGCCGTGCCGGTGATGACATGATGCTGTTGCTCGAATTGTGCCACCGCTTCTTTCCCAATATCGATTTCCGTCGAATCGTCTACGGCGAATAGCGATTGGGGGGAACAGCCGCCGCTTCCCAGCAGAAACGGTAACACGGCGATCAGCACCCCGAGCAGCATCCAGTGCAGGAAGCGCGGCATCGCGTGTCTCTGTCCGGTATTCATAGAAAACCACCTTCTCACACGGTTGAATACAGCCGCTCTTTCGCAACTGTTCTACACAACGCGCTGACCTTTCAGCAGGTTGACGACGAAGACAATCACCGCGATGACAAGCAGCAGATAAACCAGCCACCCGCCGACGTGACCAATGAATAACCCGAGCAACGACAGAGCCAGCAGCAATCCAATGATCATCCACAACATGATGTGATGTCCTTTGCTCGCAACCTGCGCATAATACAGCGAGCCGTCCAAGCTTCTTATAACTACTACGATACGCCAGGATGACAGAATAAGAATCGTGTATACAGTGTATTTTTTACTCTATCAACCTGACGAGTGAGTTATCCATCATAGGTGTGAGAGAAAACCTCTATCGTATAGCCACGGCACGGTGCAGTCGCTGGCGCTACGCGCGCTCCCTTTTGTTGGTGGACGTCGCCGTGGGGATGAAGTTCCCAAGCATACCCAAGCCCAGGCAGGAGAAGAACGTCTATCTGAATTATGAGGACGTTACCGTACACTGGCATGAAAAAATATATCGAATGGATGATGTGGACAATGGTGCCCGTGCGATAAATTCAATTCATGTTCTTCATGGCGGGCTGATGCTTACGGACACCGAGAGCCTGGCAACCTTGTGTGCCGACTGAATGGAAGAAAGGAGCGACATGACGGATGAGGACAGTCTATTTCGTGGTATTTACCATGCTGGCGGTGATACTGTGCGTCGGGTGCGGCGGGGAGGCCGGTCTACCGCTGTCACCCGCTGCCAGCGAATACATCGCCTTTGTTTCCGACCGTGATGGCGCGACAGAAATATATGTCATGAATGCCGATGGCAGCGACCAGCGCCGACTAACTCATGATAGCGGACGCAAGGATGAAATCTCCATCAGTCCGGACGGCAGCCGGATCGCCTTTGTCTCGAAAATCACCGGGTTGTGGCACATCTACACCGTCAATATCGACGGCAGCGGCTTGCAGCAACTCACCGACAATGGGCGGAACAACTGGCGGCCGTCCTTCAGCCTTGATGGCAGCAAACTCGTCTTCTTCTCCTCGATCGGCGGAGGCAACGATGAGATCTACGTCATGAATGCGGACGGCACCGGGCAGACGCGCCTGACCGACAATCCGGCGATGGACGTGCTGCCGGTCTATACCCCGGATGGCGCGAAGATCGTCTTCTGCTCTACCCGCAGCGGCATCTACCAGCTCTACGACATGAACCCCGACGGCAGCGATCAGCGGCAGATTACCGACGATGCGGATATGGCGCTTTACTTTGACATCAGTCCGAACGGCAGCCGCATTGTCGCCACCTGTGGCGGGGAGTTTGTCAGCCCGGGTTTAGGCGGCATGTATGCATACATTGACGGCGGCCGTATTGCGACCATCGATATGAACGGCGGCGACCTGCGCGTGTTGACCGATACCAATTCCGATAACGACAAACCCGTCTACAATCCGGCCGGCAACAAAATCGCTTTCAGCTCGAATCGCGACGGGCAGTGGGAAATATATGTCATGAATGCCGACGGCAGCGGTCAGACCTGCCTCACGAATCATTCCGCCAGCGACACATTTCCCGCCTGGGGGCCTGCGTATCCGTGAGGTGGGTCGTTGCTGGCGTTGGTTAACGCAAAGGATTGAAATTAGGACTCGGCATCCTGATGGCAAGCATCGCCATGCACACAATGGCTGGGGTGAGCAGTAAAGGGGGAACAGATGAGATTGAATAGGCAAAGCAACCGTAAATATTCTCTCTCGCCAATCGAGCCGGAAGCATTACTGCAAGGCTTGGAACTGACGACGGGCAAGGCCGCCGAATTGTGCGATATCTCGCCCCGGCAACTTCGCTACTGGGCGGACAAAGGCATCATCGAGACCGTAGTGGACGAGGAAGAGCGTGATGGGGACGAGAGCGATGCGCCTCGCACCTATCATTTTACGGCGCTACGAAAAGTGTTATTGATCAAACAGCTCATGGATATGGGCCGCGGATTGAAGCGCGCGAACCGCGAAGCGGAATTATACTTAAAGCAGTCGGAAGACGCCCAACTCAAAGCAGACGCCAATCGCCAGGTCTGCGAGGAGATGCTGCAGCAGCAGACCGATCGTCTACTCGCCATATCAGAGCAGGTACGGTCGGCGATGCAGAGAGGGCGCGTTAGTCCGGCAGACATGCGCGAGATCGCATTCGAGTTGCATTACCTGCTGAAACTGCTGCCCGACGAGGATAGCACGACCCTGCAGCTTCAGAGAGATGTGAATGCCATCAACCAGTTCCGCGCGATGATCGACCAGTTCGTGCATTACGTCGAGGATAAAGTGGCCGACACGCTGTCCGGACATTGGCAGGTACCTTCCCGTTTTGTCCGGCGAATGCCGTAAGCGGCCAAGGTCAGAGAGGACGCCAGAGTACAGACCCATCTATGTCAAAAAGAAAGCGATGAAACGATGGAAAGAAACGGCCCGCGTCGGACAGGAATACCCGCCCGGCGCGGGGTGCGATGTCTGTCGTCGATCAGCGTGCTTACTGCAGGCTGAAGGACAGGTCCGCCTGCGGCATGGTGGACGACAGGCTGGAACCGTAGATGTAGTAGCTTCGCGTCCCGCCGAAGGAGAGTGCACTCCAGGTGGCCGGACGAGCTTCGCCATAGATCGCATTCGACGAGTAGCTGTTGGAGCTGCTGCTGCTGCTCGGTGATTCGAACCACAGTCGATAGGCCTGCCCCTGCGTCAGCGTCACCGCTGACGGCAGCGTGGCATACACCCAGTTCTGATAAGAGCCGCTCATCGACGAGGTGTTCATCGTGCCGGTGGCCAGGCTGCCGCCGCTCACCTTGTCCAGGTGATAGACGAGCGCGCCCGGGGTGCCGTTCTTCTTCACGGAGACGCCGATCCGGCTGATCGTTGTCGTCGGCTTATCCCACAGGATATACTCGCCCGCGCGGCTGCTGCCGTAAATGCGGGCGCTGCCGCTCAGCGATGCCGAGTAGTACGGCGCACCGGTATTGGTGCCGTCGCTCCAGGTCAGCATCGTCGCGGTATACTGGGCATTCACGTTGTTGCTGCCGCTGGTATTCCACGGGCTGCTGGTTGAACCGTACGGCTTCCAGGAACCGCTGCTGTAATAGCAGGTGCGGTTGCCGGTGCCGTCCCAGGGCAATACGCGGGTCATCAGACCGTTCGGCGACGAGAAGTTCGAGCTCGGGCTCGGATCCACGTTGTAGATCACGATGTGATAGATCTGCCCGGCGGTCAGCTGGGCGTTGAGCGCCACGTGGAACGCGCCGTCGATGATGTTGTCCATCGCCGTGTTCGGGTTCACGTTGCTGGCGCTGGCGATGATGTTGCCGGACGGGAAGTTGCCCGCGCCATTGGTGTGCAGCTCGAAGTTATACTTGCCGTAGTTGCCGGCTCCGTAGCCGGTGCTCTTCTTCCACTGCAGGGTGACTTGCGTGAGGGTGCCGGTTTTGGGCGCCTTTAACGAAATGCCCATCTTATACCCAGGGCGCTTCGTCCAGTCCCAATTCGAGCTGCCGGCGCCTTCGATGATCTGGCCTTTTTCGAGGCCATCCGACGGCGTGGGCGGCGGCGGCGGCGGGGTGACGGTACTTGTCGTCACGGTGACGGTGCCGCTGGCCGGCGTGATGGCCGGGGTCGCGCTCAGGCTCTCCACGGTGACCGTGTAGGTGCCGTTGGCCACAATGCTGCCCGCGCTGTTCCTGCCGTCCCAGGTGGCGGTGCGGGTGCCGGCGGCGGCGCCCGTGACCGTGGCGAGGGTGCGCACTTCCGTGCCCGCACTGTTCTTCACGGAGACGCGCACGTCGGTGGTGGTCGGCACGGTGTAGGTGACGGTCGTCGACTGCCCTAGCGTCATGTCGATCGTGCTTGGCGTGATGCCACTGATATTGAATGCATAGGTGGTTGGCGGCGGCGGCGTCACAGTGCCGGTCGCTACCGTGATCGTTGCGGTCGCTGCCGTCAGCACTCTGCCGGTGGAGTCATTACCGGAATATACTATCGAATAGGTGCCGGCCGGGACAATCGTGCGCATGCTGTTTTTACCGTCCCACGTTTTAGTCCACGGACCCAGACCGATCAGGTTGTAGGACGCAATATTGCGGACGACGGTGCCGCCGCTGTTCTTCACATCCACCCGCATGGTGTAGACTTTAACGTTGTTGTTGTAGGTGACGGAAGCCGTCTGCCCCTGCGTCGGATCGAACAACGTCGGGTTGGCGCTGATGGTCAGGCTGCCCGTTACGGGCGGCGTGATGGTGCTGGCGGCCACCGTGACAGCGCCGTTGGCCGGCGTGATGATCGGCGTCATGCTCAGGCTTTCCACGGTGACGGTGTAAGTCCCGTTCGGCACCACGCTGCCGATGCTGCTCTTCGCATCCCACGACACGGTGCGGGTGCCGGCGGGGACGCCGGATACCTGGGTGAGAGTGCGCACTTCCGTGCCGACACTATTCTTCACGAACACGCGAAGATCGCAGGTGGTCGGCACGGTGTAGGTGACGGTCGTCGTCTGCCCCAGCCTCGGATCAACCGTGCTCGGTGTGATGCTGTTGATCCGGAACGCAAATGTCGTGGGCGGTGGCGGCGCGATAGTGCCCGTGACAGTAACGGTGGTGGTCGCCGGCGCCAGCGTTCTGCCGCTGGAGTCCTTGCCGGTGAACACGACCGAATAGCTGCCGGCCGGCACATTGGCGCCGGTGCTGCTCTTGCCGTCCCAGACTCTGTTCCACGGACCGGTGCCGATCATGTCGTAGGACGCCAGATTGCGGACAACGCTGCCGCTGCCGTTTTTGACATCCACGCGCATGGTGTAGACCTTGATGGAGTTATTGTAGATGACCGTCGCGGTTTGCCCGGTCGAGGGATTGAACGACGTCGGGCTGGCGCTGATGGTCAGGGGTGCGATCTGGGTAAAGGCTGCGATCCCGCTGAAAGCGAGAAGCATAGCTGACAGCATGACGGTCCAGACCCATCGTGGCAAACGTACTGACATGTTTTCTCCTTCATTTGCTGCAATACAGTTAAGACAATTGCTGTGACACTTCGTATTGGCTATACAACATGGGTTCGCCAGATTGTATTGTCAGTGACCCGCAGTCATGTGAAGGACATGTCGACAGGTGTCTCTCTTGTTATACCGGTAGTCATACGAACCTACACCTTATTTCAAAAATATATTTAACACTATCTCAACAGTACAGAATAAGGATCGTCGTTTTGTGTATTTGTGACTCGATCAACCGGACGAGCGAGTTATTTGTCTTTGGTGTGAGGAAGGCCGATAGCGTTTAGCAAACGGCGCAGTCGCTGGCCCCCTTGTTGGAGGAAGTTGCCCGATCATTTTGGCGATGTCGACCACCAATTTCGATTGATGGCTTCCTTGGAGTTCATGGTCTTCATGGCTTTGCGAGCCGTCAAGTGAGGAATTCACGAGGACAAGGTTTCAGGTTCTACTTCATTTCGCCCGGATCGAATAGTTGAAAGCTTCCGGTGCCGGCAGTGGTTTTCCAACGGCATCGTAGAATTCAAGACTTGGGGTACCATCAGCCGTGAGACTCAGGCTGGCCCGGGTCTTGCCCGCTGTATCAACGAGTTCAATCCCTTTCGTGCGCAGCACGTTCGACACGGCGCTCTGATCGGCGGTGCCCGGTGCAGGTTCCTTTTCGGCGATCGTGGTGAGAAGGGCGACGGCGGGGGTGACGCGCTCGGCCAGCATGGGGCCGTCGAGTTTGGCGCCGCTCTCCGCCATTGGAAGAAGCTCGATGAATTCGTTGCGCAGCAAGGCACGCGCGTAGTTGACCGGCACGGCGTAGCCCACCCCCTCGACCCCCGGGGAGGTGAGTTTCGCATTGACGATTCCCACCACCTCTCCCTGCTCATTGACGATGGGACCGCCGCTGTTGCCAACGTTCACCGGTGCGTCGATTTGGTAATATTTCCGCGCATACAGCGTGGGCACCCCGGCGATGGTGCCGCGCGTCATTTTAATGTCAGCCCCAACCACGCCCGGCATCGGATAGCCCACCGCGCGAATCTCTTCGCCCAGCCTCACCGCGTTGGAGTTGGCCAGCGACAGCGTGGGCAGCTGCTGCGCCTGAATCTGGATCAGCGCCAGGTCATGCGTGTTATCGCACTGCAGCACGCTGGCGGGATATGTCTTGCCGTCAAGGGTGACGGTCACGGATTTCGCCTGCCCGTAATCGACAGCGTGGGCGCAGGTCAGCAGGAAGCCGTCCGGATGCACGACAAAGCCGGTGCTGGTATATGTCTCCTCTTCGTTCTCTATCTGGACGCCCGGGGTCTGCACCACTTCGTAACGAAAACGCTGCATGATACACCTTTCCAGTCCAGGTGATGATGGCATTCCCCTTCAATCACCTACTTTCCTCCGACCTTTATGTACAATCACCGGACAAGCCACCAACCGCCGGTTAACAACCATTCGGATTCGGGCTGGCATCGCGGCAGGGTGCCCCCCGGATGCCATCATCATCGTTGCCACAGGATCCGTGCGTTCTCCAACGGGATCGCTACGCCGGAGTAGTGCGGTATCAAGCGCGCCGTATAGTCGGCAGGTGGGCGTGACACGGACACCGCCGCGCTGTAAACGTAATCGCCCGATTCGATTGCCAGGAGGTGATTGCGCTGCATTTCCTGCCGCACCGGGCTGCCGCCGTTCAAGCCGTCGGCATACAGCTCGACTCGCACGGCATTCGGGTCAAGGTGATTGAGAGAAACGTGAACGGCAAAGAAGTGCTGCTTGCCTTTCGTTTCCACAGTCACTTCGCCGAAACGTAATGTGGACCATTTCTCTTCCAGCGCGTGCCGCCAATTGACCATCTCCCTGCCCATGGCAGCCTCGCCAGCAGCGCGCTCACAGTAGGCGGTCGCTGCCGAAAGGTAATGATGCTCGGTGTATTCGCGCACGGTGCGGTTGGCGGAGTAGTGCGGTGTCAACCGTGCCATGCTTTCCCGCATCCGCGCCACCCAGGCCATGGGGATGCCGTTCTCGTCTCGAGTATAAAACTCCGGGATCACCTCTTGTTCGAGTAAGTCGTACAGCCCATCGGCTTCGATCGTGTCCCACATGGGATCGTCCCCATGCCCCCGGCCGTCCCCCAACGCCCATCCCACATCGGGCGCGTAGGCTTCCGCCCACCAGCCGTCCAATACCGAGAGATTAATGCCTCCATTGACGAGGACTTTCATGCCGCTCGTTCCGCACGCCTCCCAGGGCCGCTGTGGCGTATTCAGCCAGACATCCACCCCCTGCACCAGGTGTCCGGTCAAATGCATGTCGTAGTCACTGAGGAAGAGCACATGGGAGCAAGCCTCCGGCCGCCCAATGAACTGTGTCCATTGCTGAATCAAGGCCTGTCCCGCCTGGTCTGCCGGATGGGCCTTGCCGGCGATGATCAGTTGCACCGGGCGCTGCGGATTGGTTAACAGGCGCAGCAGTCGCTCCGGATCATGCAGCAGCAGATTCGGTCTCTTGTAGGCCGCGAAGCGCCGCGCAAAGCCCAGCGTCAGCACATGCGGATCAAATAACTGTTTCGCCCCATCAACTGCATCGGGCGACGCGCCGGCGGCGGCCAGTTGCCTGGACCATCGCTCGCGAGCATATTCAACCAGCGACTTGCGGGCGGCGGTGTGGAAATGCCACAGCCTGGCGGCAGAGATGCGGCGAATCTCCTCTCCCAGGTGTTCCGTCGGCCCCAGCCAGCGGTCTTTGCCACAGGCTTCCGTCCAGAGATCATCGGCGGGAGCCGAGTCCCAGGTCGGCATATGGACGCCGTTCGTCACGTAGCCGAGCGGCACTTCGTCCGCCGGCCAGTGCGGAAAGAGCGGTTCAAAAAGGCGCCGGCTCACTTTTCCATGCAAGTGACTTACGCCATTCACCGCCCCGCTGCCGCGGATGGCCAGATAGGCCATGTTGAAACTATCCGACGGGTCATCCGGGTTCCGCTGGCCCAGGGCCAGCAAAGCGTGCAGTGTGATGCGCAGCTCCCGCTCGGCATACGCACCAAGGTATTGTTCGATAAGAGCCGGAGCGAAACGATCAAAGCCGGCATCAACTGCCGTGTGCGTGGTGAACAGGTTCCCCGCGCGCGTGACCGCCAGTGCGACTTCGAAGGAGTGCCCCGTCTCCTGCATGAAACTCCGGGCGCGTTCCAATACGGCAAAGGCCGCATGCCCTTCATTCAGATGGCAGACTTCCGGCTGGATACCGAGCGCGCTCAACAACCGCCAGCCGCCGATCCCGAGGAGCAGTTCCTGTTTGAGGCGCAGTTCCGGTCCACCGCCATACAATTCGCTGGTGATCCCTCGATGCGCGGGGAAGTTGGCTGCGTCATTGCTGTCGAGTAAATACAGCTTGACTCGACCGACCTGGACCTGCCAGGCGCGCAGCCAGACCGAGTATCCGGGCAAGGCAATATCAAGCCGCAACCACTCGCCGTTCGCCTTGCGCAGCGGCGTGATCGGCAACTGTCCGGG
>DDYO01000258.1:0-15418 GCA_002348045.1 Anaerolineales bacterium UBA2232 | reverse complement strand
ACGCCGGTCAAGGGAGACCGGGCATAATTCTGCTGAAACCAGCCGGGTGCCGAAGCTGCGTATTCCTTGGACTGCACGAAGGCATCCACCTTTTTCCGGAAGGTGGCATCAGCGAGCATGCGCCGAAGATGGTCCCGTGAAACCGTCTGCAGGACAACACACGGGTTATGCGTGAGTTCCCACAGTGCGGGATCGAGCTGCTGCCAGACTTCATCGGCGGCATGATTCCACGACCACCGCATATCCAGGGCAAGCTCGGCCAGCGAATCCACGCCTTCGACGTCAGTCGGCATGAAGCTGTAGACCTGGTTACTGACACGTGTTTGAATACTCATAACTTTTCTTTCTCCTCAGAACCACAACCTGAGCCAATGGGGATTCACGAGCACCGACAGCACCCCCCAGATGGAACCCAGCACGGCGCCTCCGATGACGTCGCGCGGGTAGTGAGCGCCAACGTATATCCGGGTGAAGCCGACCAGCACGGCGACGGCATACAGCGCGGCGGTTTCTCCCATGCCAAACTGGAATCGGTGGCTGAACAGCATCGCGAGGAAAAATGTCTGGGCGGTGTGTCCACTGGGAAAGGACCGGCCGCGTTCCCGCCAGCCGATGATCCGCGTCCCCTCGATATCCAGAAATGGGCGGGCACGATCCGTCACTCCCTTGATAATTTCGACAAGTAACCAGAGAGTGAGCGTGCCGAAGATGATCTCCAGGGTCAGGCTGCGGTTGTTCAGTATGAAAAACAGGCCGGCCAGGAGGAATGCCATCACCATGTTGCCCAGCTGCGTCGCCAGCCCCACGACATGATCCAGCCACTTGGGATGGTAGCCCCGAAGGTTTAAGAGCCGGAAAACCCAGGTATCCAGGCGCTGGCCGGTTGACCACACCAGGGACATGGCAATCAGCGCGAAGAGCAGCAGCAGGCTCATCAGTGCCTGTTGGGCCAGCAGTGCCGCGAACAACGCCGACCGTGGTACACTCGGTAGCCAAACGAGCGATACGATCAGTCCAGTCACCAGGCTCACCAGGAGAGCGGGCCGTCGATAAGTAGACCATGTACGAGTGATCGGCGCCACCGGCAGAGAAGCCTCTTTGAGGTTGTTATCCATGGGACAACACCTCGCGGTCATCTTCCGGTGATATGACCGGTTGCTCCCCTGTTACTGCGTCAGCTGCGCCGACCATCACCGCAAGGGCGCGAGGGTGAGCCAGCGCGGTTACTGGCCCCTGGTCAAGAAGGACACCGTCGGCAAGCACCGGCATCTGCGGCTCCGAATGGATCGTCAGTCGCTTGACCCGGTAATGCTTGATGCGGTCATCCTCTACGGCGCCGCCGACGGACTGCATGGCATAGGAGATCAGGTTCAGCTTGCTCATATCTGTGAAAATGAATACATCCAGGCGGCTGTCGTTCCAGGAGACATCGGGGGAAATTTGAAAGCGCGGCCCGAGATAGGGCATATTGGCAATCAATACCAAATAAGCATTCGTGTCGAGCCTTTTACGCCCCTCAAGAATCAGCTGCAAGTGCGAGGGTGTCGAAGAGATAAAGGTGGACAGTAGATTGCCGATCTGCGTCAGATCGCCGTGCTGTATGTCGTCCGCAACCGGATAGAGATCGGACAGCAGACCCAATGCCGCGGCTTCCAGAAACCAGTGACCGGCCCGGCCGCTTTGAATATAGCCAACATCAATCTTCAGTCGTCGGCCAGTGCGCAGAAGCGACACGGCATCCGCTATCGTACTGGGGATCCCCAGGTTATAGGCGACATTATTCCGTGTGCCGGTGGGAATGATGCCGAGTGTTGCAGAGCTGCCTGCCATGACACCCGCGATGCTATCGATGGTTCCGTCCCCACCTGCCACGATAACCAGCTTGATGCCCCCTCTGATGGCACTGCGTACCACGGCATCAACCCGGGTATCCGGGCCAACCATACAGACTTCCGGCAAAATATTCTGGTTCTGCATTTCGGTCAGGATATCAGCAAGTTGCTTCGGCGAGTCTTCAGGCCGGCCGGCTGTCGCATTAAAGATGAGTTTTGCCCGCAGAGGGCGGTGGGTGTCTACCTTTGCTGGCACATTTGCCTCCCAATATGTGTCGATACCCGTCTTCGATCACGGCCTGGCCGCGTCGCTCGCTGTGCCCTCTCGCCCGCGAGGCATTCAGGGGCCGGATTGTCTCCCTGTGGCGCCGCTTCCAGATGGCGTTGCCATGCAACACGAGTGCGCCGACTCAGCATAGCGAGTACGCTGCAACACGTCCTCACACTCATCTGTCCTCAGCGCGCCCCGGCAAATCGGAGACACCGGAAACGCTTGCCCGGGTCTCTGGATGCGGGCCCAGCACGTAGCGGCTGTTATGCCCCTGGCTGTGAGACTTCGTTGACCGTCTCGGCGGCTCCTGCCAGTTGGTCAAGCCGCTCCGTCTGCCTGGAAGACAACGCCGATGCCGCCATAGCCGCTGTCGACCGCACAGGCATGTTCGCCTGAACGGATGCTGAGCCACCAAAACGCGCCGATCAGTTAGGCAAGCTGGGTGACGAAGCAGTGCATCCTTGACCCTGGTCACGGCTGATGCGAAAGCGTGGGAGTACCCCTGCCGCGGTCAGCGGTATTCTCCCCGGCACGAGCGACTAACGGCCGCCACAATCCGAGTGGCGGCCGTCAACGGACCTGTCTTGTGATGGTGTGCCGTCCAGGGCGGCTAGTACTCGGTCAGGCTGACTCGCCCAATGGACAGCTATTCTGAGTCCAACTTGCGTTTGACGTCACGCGCCACGTCCTTGGCCTTGTCCTTGGTATCTTGGGCTGCGTCCTTGACCTTGTCCTTGGTATCTTGGACTGCCTCCTTGGCCTTGTTCTTGGCGTCGTGAGCTGCGTCCTTGGTTCTGTCCTTGGCGTCGTGGGCAGCTTCCTTGACGTCGTGCTTCAGAACCTTGGCTTTGTCCTTGGCGTCGTGGGCAGCTTCCTTGACGTCGTGCTTCAGAACCTTGGCGGCTTCCTTGACGTCGTGCTGTAGACCCTTAGTGGTGTCCTTGGAGTCTTTCATCCGTCGATCGAATTCCTCTTGCGCGCGCTCTTTGGTGTAACCGTACTTTTGTTGGAGCAGGCCAACGATCTGCTCGGACTTGCCGCCTGCCTTATCCAGCTCGTCGTCGGTGAGTTTTCCCCACCACTCCTTGATCTTACCCCGCAATTCCTTCCCCTTGCCTTCCACAACATCCTTATTCATGGTGTGCTCCTCCCGTATCTTTCTGCGATTCCGCCTCCGGTCATTATCGGCGCACCAGGCGGCGAGGCGTGCCAGCAACCAGTGCCTAGTAGTAACAACTTCATGGTACCAGCAATTGGATTGGCTGTCATCGGGAGAAGGATTGATCTAGAGCTACATAGAAAGAGACCGCGGCACGGAATCCTCGGATAGCTGCTGTCTGTGTGACCTACAACTATAGTCGGGGGTAGCAGGTGGCTTGTTGATGCAGACGACACGCAAATGCGGGTCTTCGATTGCTCAAACGAGCAAGACCGACATGAGACTCCAGATGTGACCGGCCTCCTCCTTTGTGCCGCGGTGGGTAAGCGCACCTGCCACTGGGCTCCATGTACCAATGGCCTGGCTCTGAGCCCTTGAATACCGGCTCTTGACGCCGAGTGGGGCGCGCGAGGGGTTTGGCGACTGTGGTCGCTGAAGGGGGCCATTCGGAGCGCGTTTCCCCTCTGTGACCTGCCATCGTGGTTCTGCCTGTATGTTGTCTCTGTTGCGCCTGAGCGGGTTGGGCAAGTTGACGCATGGCCGCTGTCGATGTAAGATAGGACTTGGCTCAACGCAGATTGGCCTCCTCGGACGGCGCCGTCCACCACGTAACGTGATACGCCTCAAGACCCACCACGGCTGTGGAACTTGCGGGGGTGAGTGATGCCGGTGTTTCGTGTGGAAGTGTTTCCAACGGCTCCATCAGACGGCGCGGCGATGGATCTGTTGCATCAGATACGTGAGCTCAACGTTGTCGGAGTCGCGGGAGTTCGTGTTAGCTCGCTGTACTTTTTCCTTGGTCAGCTGACGCAGGCTGACATCGAGCGGTTGGCTGATGAGTTGCTGGTGGACCCGGTCACCGAGTCGGTGCATTGGCAGATGGATTCCGCCGAGCCCCAGCGGTCCACTACCAGAGTCATCGAAGTCAGCCTTCTGCCCGGCGTTACCGATCCCATAGCCTGGCACCTGCTCCGTCGGACCCACCTTTTGGGATTGACTCAGGTCGAGAGGGTGGCCACCGCCACTCGGTACGTTCTGTCGGGCGACCTTACTGACCAAGCACTGCACACCATTGCCCAGAACATCTTGTGTAACCAGGTAATCCAGACCTATGCATTGGAAGCCCTGCATCCCCAGTTTCCCCCTGAACCTGAGCCGCGCACACAGGTTACCATCGTACCCATACGTACTCTCGGCGAGGCTGAGCTGCTGCGCCTCAGCAGAGAGCGCGTGCTGTTCCTGTCACGGGATGAGCTCCTGGCGATACGCGACCATTTCGCCATAATCGGCCGGGAACCCACCGATGTGGAATTGGAGACCCTGGCCCAGACCTGGTCGGAACATTGCCAGCACAAGACCTTTAAGGCTCACATCCGCTATGTCTGTCGTTCAGGCATGGAGCGGCTTCTTCCGCCCGGTGAAACTGCTGTTCAAGCCCCCTATGCGGAGACCATTCACGGACTGCTGACTTCCCTCTTGCGCGATGCCACGGAGCGGCTGGCTCATCCGTGGGTTCGGTCCGCGTTTGTGGACAATGCGGGCATCGTGGACGTGGATGGCGAGTTCGAAGTGTCCTTCAAGGTAGAGACCCACAACCATCCCTCGGCCCTGGAACCATTCGGCGGGGCCAATACGGGAGTGGGGGGGGTCATTCGTGATGTCATCGGCGTCTCGGCACGTCCCATTGCCAATACCGACGTGCTGTGCTTTGGACCTCTGGACCTTCCGAACGATCACGTTCCGGCTGGCGTGCTACACCCGCGCCGGATTGCCCGGGGGGTCGTGGCTGGGATTGAGGACTATGGCAACAAGATGGGAATACCTACCGTTGCAGGAGCGATCCTGTACGACAAGGGATACACTGCGAATCCGTTGGTCTTTTGTGGCTGCGTGGGATTGGCGAGGCATGGGCAGCATGTGAGCGATCCCCAACCAGGAGACCTTTGTGTGGCGATTGGGGGCCGAACAGGGCGAGACGGTCTCCACGGTGCCACCTTCTCCTCGGCGGAGTTAACCCACGATACCAGTCAAACCGTGGGCAGCGTGGTGCAGATTGGCGATCCCATCACGGAAAAGGCCGTGCTAGAGGCGGTGATGGTGCTGCGGGACGCCGGTCTTTACCATGCGATTACCGACTGCGGGGCAGGGGGGTTCTCCTCGGCCGTTGGCGAGATGGGCAAGGATGTGGGCGTGGATGTGGACTTGAGCACTGCGCCCCTGAAGTATCCCGGGCTGCTCCCCTGGGAGATCTGGGTTTCCGAAGCCCAGGAGCGCATGGTACTGGCGGTGCCGGAAGCAAACATCGGTCGTCTGGGCGAAATCTGTGACGGGCTGGACGTGGAGTGGACAGTGCTGGGTCGGTTTACTGGTGATGGACGCCTGAGGGTGCGTCATGGCGAGCAGGTAGTGGCTGATCTGGACATGCAGTTTGTGCACGAGGGCTGGCCGCGTCCCATTCTTAATGCGGAGTGGTCGCCACCGCCAGTCCAAGAACCGCAGTTGCCTCCAGTTACTGAGTGCACGTCGATGTTGCTCAGGATACTTGCTCATCCCGACGTAGCCAGCAAAGAGGCCGTCATTCGACGCTATGATCACGAAGTTCAGGGAGCGACCGTCGTGCGACCTCTAACTGGCTTGACGCACGATGGACCTTCGGATGGTGTGGCCTTGAAACCCCTGGTGGTGAACGGGTCACAAGGCATTGTCCTGGGATGCGGCATTAATCCATACTATGGCCTCATCGACCCCTATGCCATGGCCTGGGCGGTGGTGGATGAAGCGGTTCGCAATGTCGTGTCCGTTGGTGGTGCTCCGGACAAAATCGCTCTGCTGGACAACTTTTGCTGGGGAAACCCCAACTTGCCCGACAGGCTCGGTGCCCTAGTTAGAGCAGTGCAGGGATGTCGTGATGCGGCGCTGGCATACGGTTTTCCATTTGTATCTGGCAAGGATAGCATGAACAACGAGTACGTGGATTCCGACGGCCTGAAGCGCACGATTCCACCCACGCTACTCATTTCTGCGCTGGGCTTCATTCCCGATGTCACAAAGGCGATTACGACTCACCTGAAGGACTCCGGGAATCTCATCTATCTGGTCGGTGAAACACGACCAGAGCTGGGGGGCTCGTTATTCTACCGGGTTCAGGGCGAGTTGGGCGCAACCGTACCAGCTCCCGCGCCACGTGCGGTCGAGACCATGCGCAGTCTGCACGCGACCATGAGGCAGGACCTGGTTCAGTCGTGTCATGACCTGGCTGAAGGCGGCCTCGCAGTGGCAGCGGCAGAGATGTGCATCGGTGGTCGGCTGGGTATGGAACTGAGCCTCGCGCCTCTTTGGCATGAAGAACTCGGTCGAGCCGACACCGCGCTCTTTGCCGAAAGCAGCGGCCGCTTCCTGGTCGAGGTGCGCTCACAGGATGCCAAAGCATTTGAAGCGGCCATGACTGGCTGCTACTGTCGGCATCTGGGTGCGGTGTCGGCCGACGGTCGCCTGCGGATCGCGGACGTGCAGGGCACCTTGCTGGTTGAGTGCCAGATCTCAGCGCTCCGCGATGCCTGGCAGTCGGCAGCCATTATCTGAGGGTGGGGTCGGATGAAGAATGCTCCCAAGGTGCTTATCCTGCATGCGACGGGAACCAACCGTGACCTGGAAACGGCGGAAGCCTTGCGTCAGGCTGGTGGTGATCCGGTGATCGTGCACGTGAATGAGTTGAGGCAAAGACCGGCTGCGCTGCAGGGCTTTCAAATGCTGGTCTTGCCGGGTGGCTTTTCCTATGGCGATGCTTTAGGGGCCGGTAGGTTGTGGGCGAACGACCTGCGCTGGTTGTTCCATGACGAACTGTCGCGCTTTGTTGAGGCAGGCAAGCCGGTGCTGGGCATCTGCAATGGATTCCANNCCTTGGTCAAGAGCGGCTGGCTGCCTGGTCCTCCACAGGCGTCTTGGGCTGCTACCCTCACGGTGAACGAATCCAACCGGTTTGAGTGCCGGTGGGTGTGGCTCGAACCGGTGCCGGATAGTCCCTGCGTGTTCACCCGTGGCATGACGGAACGGCTGTTCTGCCCGGTGGCACATGGAGAAGGCCGTTTCGTGGTCAAGAGCCCGAAAGTCCTTCAGCGGCTGGTCGAGAGGCGTCAGGTCGCCCTGTGCTACGTTGCCCCCAATGGGGATGAGGCAGGTTACCCTGACAACCCGAATGGGTCGGTGGCCAACATCGCTGGCATCTGCAACGAGGCGGGCACGGTCATGGGACTCATGCCCCATCCGGAAGACCATACGTACTCGTGGCAGCGGCCGAGCGGCTCTGGGGCACCGGTGGGTCTAGGCCTTGAGTTGTTTGCGCGGGGCATAGCATACGCCGCGGGCGTGTAGCGTCGCCGGAATGGGTCGTTTGGATCCGAGCTTCTGCGTTGATCCCCAACGGGAGACGTAGGCACAGAATGTGTACGGGAGGAATCAAGTGATGGACGACGCGGCTCTGGTGCGGCAGATCTCCCATGTCGTAACTAGCCTGAAAGTCAAGTGGCCCTATGCCCACGAAAGTGGCAAGGTACGGGAGAACTTTGGCCTACCGGACGGGCGCCGAATCGTAGTAACAACCGACCGCCTATCGGCCTTTGACCGAGTGGTGACTGCGGTGCCTTACAAGGGGCAGGTGTTGAACCAGTTGTCGGCGTTCTGGTTTCGCTGCCTGGACGACATCATCCCCAACCACTTACTGGACGTTCCTGATCCGAACGTCAGTGTGGTTAGGGAATGTGTTCCTTTGCCGGTGGAGGTCATCGTGCGAGGCTACATTACGGGGGTGACCAGTACGTCGTTATGGACGTTGTACGCGCAGGGGAACCGGGTTATCTACGGACACACTTTGGCGGAGGGCTTGCAGAAAGACGACAAGCTGCCCGAACCACTGATCACGCCGACCACGAAGGCGCAGCGGGGACAGCACGATGAATCCCTTACTTGCGCGGAGGTGGTGGAGCGAGGCTTGGTGGACAAGAAGATCTGGGACCGCGTGCAGGATGCAGCCCTCGCGGTGTTTCACCGGGGTCAGCAAGTGGCCGAGGAGGCGGGCTTTCTGCTCGTCGACACCAAGTACGAGTTTGGCGTTGCCGCCGATGGCACCCTCATGCTGATAGACGAGGCACATACACCCGACTCCTCGCGATTCTGGACGGTGGACAGTTACGATGAGATGCGCCGCCGAGGCGGACCGCCCTCCAATTGGGACAAGGAATTCGTTCGCCTGTGGTACGTAGGCCAGCAATACAGAGGAGAGGGCCCGGTGCCGCCATTGCCGGACGATGTAATCGTACAGGCAGCAGCACGTTACATTGGCCTGTACCAGGGTCTGACGGGCGCGGTGTTCGAGCCTGGCCCAGCGCCCGCGACCAAGCGTATCGAGAAGGTGGTTCGTTCGTATTTGGAGTAATGCCCGCGGCTTGGGCTGGCACGCAATAATCAGTGGGAAGGGAGCCGACATGCTCGTGGTAATAATCCTGGGCTCTCCCAGCGATCGGACATGGGGGCAACAGATAGAAGCAGCGCTGACCGAGTTTTCGATTCCATCGGAAACCCGGATAGCGTCGGCGCACAAGACACCACAACGCTTGCTGGAGATAGTGCAGAGCTACGAAGCATCCCGCGATGACGTGGTGTACATCACCGTGGCGGGGCGCAGCAATGCCTTGAGTGGAATGGTGGACGCCCATGTTGCAGCTCCGGTCATCGCGTGCCCGCCGTACTCTGACCGATACGGGGGAGCTGATGTCTGGTCCTCGTTACGAACGCCATCGGGAGTAGCCCCTGCCGTGGTGCTGGATGCCGAGAATGCGGCGCTCCTGGCGGCCAAGATACTGGCCCTGAACAATCCTCAGCTCAGGGAGAAAGTGCGGCAAATGCAGAATAGGCAGCGCTCACGCTTGATGGACGCCGACGGCTCAACGAATGGGCAGGTATCATGACCAGCGAGTTGGACAAGTGCCGGGAGGCTTGCGGGCTGTTTGGTATCTATGCGCCTGGCGTGGACGTTTCACGGCAGGCCTTTTTTGCCCTGTATGCATTGCAGCATCGCGGCCAGGAGAGTGCTGGCATTGCCAGCAGCGATGGGCGGGGTGCGTACGTCCATAAAGCCCTTGGTCTGGTGTCCCAGGTGTTCAACGAAGACAACCTTGGCATCCTGCGCGGTCACCTGGCCATTGGGCACACGCGATACTCTACCACGGGCGGGGTACGCCTGAGCAATGCCCAGCCCTACTTGATCGAGACCGCCTTGGGCCCTCTAGGCGTGGCTCACAATGGCAACCTGACAAACGGCCATCACATTCGAAGGGAACTCCTGCAGCGGGGAGTAGGTCTTTCTTCGTCGTCGGATAGCGAGGTCATCACCCAGATGCTGGCTGGGGCGCCAGGAAGGACCTGGATCGAGCGCATCCTGAGCTTTATGGAAGAGGCGGATGGCGCTTATTCGCTGGTGATCTTGACCCGAGATGCGGTGTACGCTCTGCGCGATCCCTGGGGCTATCGCCCCCTCAGCCTGGACAGTCTGGGCGGTGACGGGTATGCGGTGGCGTCCGAATCGTGCGCGCTGGACACCATCGGCGCGCAGTCTATTCGCGAAATCCGTCCTGGTGAGGTCGTTCGGCTGGATGAGTCGGGAGTGACCACATGGCAGGGCAGAACCGCTAGCCGAACCGCGCTGTGCATCTTTGAGTTCGTGTACTTTGCTCGCCCCGACTCGGTGTTGGAGGGGAGATCGGTGCATCAGGTGAGACGACACTTGGGCGCGCGCCTTGCCATGGAGCATCCTGCCGATGCTGACATGGTGATTGCCGTGCCGGACTCGGCGACGGCCCATGCCATCGGGTACTCCCATGCGTCGGGCCTTCCTTTTGGCGAAGGGCTGATCAAGAACCGATACATCGGTCGGACCTTTATTCAGCCGGATACTCGCTTGCGCCGCCGCGGCGTTGCCCTGAAGTACAACCCACTACCGGATCTTGCTGGCCGCAGAATCGTCCTGGTGGACGACTCCATCGTCCGGGGCACCACCAGCGGACCCATCGTAAACCTCGTCCGACAGGCGGGAGCAAGGGAAATCCACATGAGGGTCGCATCGCCGCCCATCCAACATCCGTGTTTCATGGGAGTGGACATGGCCACTCGCCAGGAATTGATCGCGTGTCAGATGGATTTGGATCAGATCGCGCGACACATCGGAGCTGACAGCTTGGGTTACCTCTCGCTGGAGGGGCTCAGAGAGGTCACCAACTCGGAGAATTATGGTCACTGCAGCGCTTGCTTTGATGGCGACTATCCCCTTGCGGTCGAAGCTCAGAGCAAATTCGCTTTTGAATGCAGCGGTGGAGGGCTCAGCCCGTGCGAGTCTTGATCGTAGGGTCTGGGGGACGCGAACACGCTCTGGCTTGGAAGTTGGCCCAGTCTCCGAAGGTGCAAGAGCTCTTCGTGGCGCCTGGAAACGGGGGGACGGGGAAGCAGTGGCGCAACGTGGACATCGGCGCGGAGGACGTCGATGCTCTGACGACCTTTGCCCAGGAGAAGCAGGTCGATCTGACGGTGGTGGGCCCTGAAGCACCATTGGTTGCAGGTTTGGTGGACGCGTTTGAGTCAGCGGGGCTGAGGGCCTTTGGTCCCTGTGCCGCGGCGGCCCAACTCGAGGGTTCCAAGGCCATGGCCAAACGGTTCATGATTGAGGAGGGCATCCCCACTGCTCCTGCAGCTATATTCGGCGAGGTCCAGAGCGCTCTTCTGTACTTAAGGCAGGTCGAACCGCCCGTGGTGGTCAAGGCGAGCGGCTTGGCAGCTGGAAAGGGCGTCCTGGTTTGCACATCGCGGGATGAGGCCGAGGCTGCCTTGAAGGCCATAATGGTGGACAAGGTCTTTGGCGCAGCGGGCAATGAGGTGCTAATAGAAACATTCCTGACGGGTGAAGAAGTATCCCTCATGGCGTTCTGCGACGGCCACTCGGTTAGCGTGATGCCCCCGGCGCGGGACTACAAACGAGCCTTGGACGGGGACCGGGGCGGCAACACGGGAGGCATGGGAGGTTTCGCTCCCTCGCCCATGGTTTCGCCCCGCGACATCGATGGGTTGGTGCGGCGAGTTCTTCAGCCGACGGTAGACGGGATGCGCCGCCGTGGAGTTCCGTACGTAGGGGTGTTGTACGCTGGTCTGATGCTGACCGCCAGTGGCCCCCGAGTCCTGGAGTTCAACTGCCGGTTTGGTGATCCGGAGACCCAGTTGGTGATGCCGTTGCTGGAGAGCGACTTGCTGGAGGTCATGCTGGCTTGTTTGGAGGGCAGACTGGCAGCATGTCCCATCACATGGCGGAAGCAAGCGACGGTGGGAATCGTCTTGGCGTCGGGGGGATATCCAGGCGCCTATGAGACCGGAAAGCGGATCACGGGGACGGAGGACGCTGGCCGTGTGGCCGATGCTGTCTTTCACGCAGGCACGGTGGAGCACAATGGCGAGCTGCGCACCACAGGCGGTCGCGTGCTGACGGTGGTGGCCGGCGGTGACGACCTTTCTGTGGCAAGGTCGCGAGTCTACGAGGCTGCTCAACTCGTGCGGTTCGATGGAATGCACTTTCGCACCGACATTGCTGCGGAGCAGGCGTCGAAAGCGACAGGGCTGGTCACGGATTCACCGGGTTGTGGCTCGGCCTATGAGGTCGCTGGCGTTGACATCGATTCTGGTGAGCGAGCTGTCCAGTTGATGAAGGAGGCCGTGCAAAGCACGTTCACTCCTTCAGTGTTGGGCGGAATCGGCGCATTTGGGGGCTCACTGGCGCTGGATCACCTGGGCCGGCTGGACGACCTGGTCATGGTCGCGTCCACCGACGGGGTTGGTACCAAGACGCTGATTGCCGCCAGCATGGGCATCTACGACACGGTTGGACAGGATATCGTGAATCACTGTGTCAACGATGTCCTTGTGCAGGGAGCGCGGCCCCTGTTCTTTCTCGATTATATCGCTTCTGCGAAATTGGATCCAACCCAGGTGGCGAGCGTTGTTGGCGGCTGCGCCAGGGCCTGCCGCGAGGTGGGCTGCGTACTCCTGGGCGGGGAGACCGCCGAAATGCCCGGCGTGTATCTGCCGGGTACTTTTGACCTGGCGGGAACCCTGGTGGGCTGGGTCCGCCGTGGCGATCTTCTAGACGGCGGCACCATAGCACCGGGAGACGTGTGCGTAGGCCTTTCTTCATCGGGCCTGCACACCAACGGTTACTCGCTGGCGCGACACGTCTTCCGGCATTACGGTTGGGACACCAGGTTCCCGGAGCTGAATGCATCGCTGGGCGAGACGCTCTTGACACCGCACAGGGCTTACCTGCGACAACTGGAAAAGCTGTGGAGCCAAGGCATTGGTGTAAAGGGGATGGCCCACCTGACGGGCGGCGCGTTCGTCGAAAACATCCCCCGGGTCCTTCCGTCGGGTGTAGGGGTGGTGATTGACCGGGCTGCGTGGCAGGTGCCACCCATCTTCCACCTGATCCAGTCCCTGGGCTCTGTGGACGAGAGGGAGATGTATCGGGTTTTTAACATGGGCATTGGGATGGTGTTGTTCCTGGCCGACACCCACGTTGACAAGGCGATTGCCACACTGCCGGGTGAGGCAGTGACCATCGGTCGCGCGGTCGCCTGGGATGGCAGTCAGCCGAGGGTGCAGCTTTGGACATGACCCACGTCGCGGTGCTCATCTCCGGTGAGGGCTCTAACCTTCAGGCTATGCTGGACGCGGTCGAGAGCGGTGGCCTACCTGGCGTCAAGATCTGCTTGGTGGTCTCGAATCGGGCGCAGGCAGGAGGCATCGGCCGGGCCATTCGTCACGGGGTTCCAGTTGCATACTTTCCTTTGGCGCCCTACCGGCTACGCGAGGGCGGCCGCGACGACTATGACGCTGACCTCGCACGGCTTGTGCGAGCCTTCGATGCCGAGTGGGTGGTGTTGGCGGGCTGGATGCACGTTCTCGGTGATGGCTTTCTCCGCGCCTTTCGCCATCGCGTCATCAACCTGCATCCGGCGTTGCCGGGAACGTTTCCCGGTGTTGGTGCAATTGAGAGAGCATACGTGGCGTTCCGGCAGGGATTGATCGACCACACGGGTGTCATGGTGCACCTCGTGCCCGATGCAGGCATTGACAGCGGCCCCGTGCTGCTCTCGGAGATTGTGCCCATAACCACCTCGGACACGCTGCAGGACCTGCAAGCGAGGATGCATGCGTGCGAGCACCGCCTGCTTGTCCAGGCGATCCGCGAGAGCATCGTTGACGCCTAGCAGTGTCCAGCGGTGGGCTGGCGTCGCTAGCACGCTTGCTCAGGAGCAGGCCTGGGACCCATGGGTGGAATGCCCAAGCCTCCGGACGCTCCGTGTAAGGTTAGCAGTGAGTGTGTCTTGATGGTGACCGGCTGTCAGCGGGCGCTAGCAACCGACCCAAGGACGCTCTAAGCGCAGCTGGCACTCGCTTCGACTACTCCTCACGGATTTCGATCGTCTTCAACAGCTCTCCGGGAGTCTTGGCAGTCGTCGGATCGCGGAGGCTCAAGGATAGCAGCACGTCCATCCCGCTGACCACCTTGCCGAATATCGTATGCCGCTGGTTGAGCCACGGCGTTGGCACGAACGTGAGAAAGAACTGGCTTCCATTGGTGTTAGCCCCCGAGTTGGCCATGGCCAGCAAGCCCGGCTGGTCAAAGTTGAGCTGCGGGTCAAACTCATCGGCAAAGCGATAACCAGGCCCGCCAGAGCCAGTACCTGTCGGGTCCCCGCCCTGAGCCATAAAATCCTTGAGCACCCGGTGGAAGCTAGTGTTATCATAAAAGCCTGCGCGCGCCAGAAAGACAAAGCTGTTTACTGTCTTGGGTGCATTGTCAGCGAGGAGCTGGACAACAATGTCACCTTTGGCTGTCTTGAAGGTAGCGTGGTAGGTCTTGCCGAGGTCGATGGTCATGGGCGGCGGGCTGCTCCACCGCTTGACCTCAACCGGCTTGGGCGTTGGCGTTGCCGCCGGAGCGCATGCTGTGACCAGGAGCGGTATGGCAAGAGCAGCAGCTGCTGCAGCAAAGACAGGGGTACGAAGAAACATGGTCATTCCCTCCGGAGTGGACTGATGGACGCCTTCTGCGTCCGGTGGCTCCTGCATCATACGGTGAAAGAGGTGTTCCGTCAAACCCAGGTGGCTCGGATGCCGGTTCGGGCCACGTGATTATTGTTGTAAACCTGCACCTTGGCCGAACTTGGCTTGACGCCGCGAGCTTTTCGTGGTAATAGTCCAGTAGGCGCGCAATGGGTCGCCTGTGTTCACGATGAGATTTCGGGAGGCAACTTGACGTGGGGAAACACGATAGGCTACATCGTTTCAAGAGGGTGTGGTCGCTGGCGTTGGCACTGGTCGTGGTGGCGGCTGCCTGTGGCCAGCAATCGACGCCAATGCCCACTGCCGAACCGGTGGGCACGCCGCCAGCCCGTGCAACGACGGTCGCAGGAACTCCTTCGTCTCCCCCGATCCTGCTGCCCACCTGCTTGCCCACCTATTCCCGAGTGGTCGATGAGGGCATTGGTTTTCTCGCTTGTTATCCTGAGGGTTGGGCGGTGAGTAAGCGGGAAGACGGGAATGAGGACCTGCGAAGGGTGAGCTTCAGTCAACCTGCCCAGGACGGAGGAATCCCAGGGTTCCGGTCCATTTCCTTGACGGTCTCACCGCACCAGCTGGGTGCCAGTGACGATGAGGTTCTGCGCTCACTGTCCCAGTGGTTGGTGGCAGAAGGTGACATGCGGCTCAGGACGCGCCCCCATCTTATCACCGTCGACGGCCACAAGGCAGCCGATGTCAGCTTCACAACGTCCGTAGCGCTGGGACGGGCGATTGTACATCTGGCGGGCCGAACCACCATTATCGTGCAAGACGGATATCAGTGGGTCATCGAATCGGCTGCCGCAGTGGATATCCAGGACGAGACCGAAGCAACGCATGAGCACTTTCTGGAAACCTTTCGCTTCCTGGTCACGTCGACATAGGTCCGGCAAGGTCAGAGGTTCGTGGCAGAGAGTGTGAATCGCAGCAAGCCGAGCCAAGGAGGTGGGGTGGCGCAGCAGGTGATCGCAGTACTGCAAGCAGGCATGTTTGCGCTGATAT
>DDYO01000251.1 GCA_002348045.1 Anaerolineales bacterium UBA2232 | reverse complement strand
GTCTAGTTTTCAACTGTGCCTAACAGGCACGGAGCTCCATACCCAGGAGATCATAGCCCTTGGGGTAGGGCTGCGCCCCGCGCGGCCGATCCACGCAACGCTGCACCGGCCGTGGGGTTAGAAACCATGAACGCTCAACCTGCTAGCTAGACGCGTCAGATCGGAGTGCAGCTGGTCGCAGTGACGAGACGTTGGTGGCGACGCGACAGCTGTTCGTCTGCCGTGCTGGACAAGGATCTCTTTCTTCCCTATAATCATGGTAGGGTGCAGGCATGGCGACCTGGCCCCATTGCATGGGCTCTGGCGCCGCTCCTGTCCAAACCACAGAGGAGGATTATCCACGTGAAACGACGCATGCATCACCTATTGAGAGAAGATGGGAAAATCCTGATCGTGGCCATGGACCATGCCGCATGGTCTGACCGTCCACTGCCCGGCATGATCAAGCCTGGCGAACTCATCCGCAAGGTCGTCTCGGCGGGTGCCGACGCCATACTGACGACCCTCGGGACGGCTACCGCCTTCAGCGACGAACTGGGCCCCGGTGGATTGATCCTGACGGTAAACGCCGACGAACCCATGCTTCAGGTCGCGGTTGAGACTGCTTTGTCGGTGGGAGCGGATGCCGTCAAGTGCATGATCTACCCCGGCCTCGGAACCGATCGCACGAGCCTCATCAACGCCGGTCGCCTGGGCGCCGAGTGCAAAAAGTGGCAGATGGGCTTTCTGGCCGAGGTGGTTCCGGGTGGCTTCCAGGGTGGTCCCGAGTTTCGCACCCCTGAAAAGATCGCTGGTGGCGCCCGCGTTGGCGCGGAGTGCGGCGGTGACTTTGTCAAGACCTTGTACACCGGCAGCGCCGAATCGTTCCGTATGGTGACCGAGAATTGCTACGTGCCCGTGGTCATCCTTGGCGGCGCCAAAATGGACAGTGACGAGGACCTGCTGACAGTGGTCAAGGGCAGTCTCGATGGCGGCGGAAAGGGCGTTGCCTTTGGCAACAATATCTGGCGTCATGAGCACCCAGACCGCCTGGTGGCCGCCATTTCAGCGGTGATCCACGAAGGCGCCACGGTTGCTCAGGCCCTCAAGAAGCTGAGTGGTTAGGAGCATCAAATGGCCGAGATGATGAGAGTAGGAGTAATCACCGGAGTTCGTCAGGCTGAGGTACGCGAGGTGCCTGTACCAAAGCCAGGAGCTGGGCAGGCCTTGGTCAGAGTCCATGCGTGCGCCATTTGTACCTGGGAGCAACGCACCTTCACCGGCGTCGACAAGCGAACGCCTTTGCCCTTTGCCGGTGGACACGAATACAGCGGCAAAGTCGTTGAGATTGGCGCGGGAACCGACACCATTTTCAAGGTTGGGGACCGGGTCGCGGTGGGCACGGCTGGCTGCGGCGAATGTCACTACTGCCGTATCGGTGAAACCACCCTGTGCAAGAAAGTGTTCGGACGCGACCGGGAGTATGAAGGGCTCTGGGGACCCATGGGCATGGCCGAGTACAAGCTGGCCACAACGGACCGCTTGTACCGGCTGGCTGACGATCTACCGTTTGAGGAAGGTGCGCTCTCTGAGCCCACCGCTTGCGTGGTCCATGCTCAGCGGCGCCTCAACATCAAGCTGGGTGAAGACGTGCTCATTATTGGCGGAGGCACCATGGGCCTGTTGAACATGCTGGTTGCCAAGGCCGACGGCGCCCAGGTCATGGTCAGTGACCTGGACCCGGAACGCTGCAAGAAGGCGCTGGAGATGGGCGCCCACTACGCCTTTAACCCCAAGGAGACCGATGTCCCTGAGGCCGTCAAGGCTTTGACCGACGGCCGCGGTGCGGACGTTGTCATCGTCGCCATCGGCGTGGGTGCAGCCAACAAGCAAGCTCTCGCCGCGCTGGGTCCGTTGGGCCGCATGATGCTGTTCGCCTCGGCCCATCCAGCCGAAGACCTCTGCGTGGATCCGAACTATGTGCACCGCAACCAGATCGTGATCACAGGATCTGTCAGTGGTGACGTGCACGGTTTCACCGTAGCCACCAAGTTGCTGTCGGCGCGCCTGATTGACGTCAAGCCTCTGATTCAGGAGAAAATGCCCCTGGAAAGGATTCAGGAGGCGCTCGAACTGGCCAGTAGCGCGGACCGCACGTATCGCATTGTGCTGACGATGTGACACTCGCAGACCACAAGTGCCCGGAGATTGGATCTAGGTCCACGTGCGGCCGATGGTGCAAAGCGGTAGGATAGGCCCTTTCATCCTCAGCGGGGATAGACAGATTCGTGCCAAGTGAATGAATCCCTCGCTGTGCCCTCCTTCGTGGATAGCGACGGCGACAGAAAGGAGGTGAGACTACTAGCGCAGGTCCGCAAGGGACGTGTACGTGACATGCAGCGTCGATGACTAGTAGGAGAAAGGAGTCTCAAGCGTGGTACTCAAAGCGATTCTCGTAGGGCTGTACTGCTATTTCGCCAGCAGCACGTGGTCGTTTGGCGTGGGCTTTGCAGTATTCAACCGCCCGCTGATCATTGGCACCGTCATCGGGATCATCATGGGAGATCCCTTGAAGGGTATGCTGGTCGGCGCAACCATCAATGTCATTTACCTCGGCTGGATCTCGGCTGGCGGATCGGCACCGGCGGACATTGGTTTTGCGGGCGCCATCGGCACCGCTGCTGCACTGACGGGTAATCTCACCCCCGAACAGGCGTTGGCCGTGGCTGTTCCGGTGGGACTGATCGGCGTGTACGGAAACACGTTTCTGATGACGGTCTGTTCGTTCTTTCCGCAATGGGCGGATCGCTTCGCGGAGGAAGCTAACCCGCGAGGCGTCGCCCTCGTCAACATGCTGCCACGCCAGATCCTGCTGTTCCCGCTGCGGTTCATCCCTGCATTCCTGGTGGTCATGTACGGCGGCGATGCAGTAGCAGGCATCCTGGCTGCCTTGCCCGCAAAGGCCATAACAGGCCTTACGGTCACCGGCAAAATGCTGCCGGCAATGGGCGTGGCCATGCTCCTCATGTACATGGGTCGCACCAAGCTCTTGGTGTTCTACCTGATCGGCTTTGTGCTGGCGGTCTACGGGTCTAAAGACCTGATGCTGGCCGGAGTGATGGGGTTGATTATGGCCATTCTGTACGTGCAGTTCATGCCCAAGGAAACGGAGGTGGCATAGCCATGGAAGCACAGACCCAACCTGCGAAGAAGACCGTGACCCAGGGCGACCTGTTTCGGGCGTACGTAAACTGGCAGTTCTTCTCCCACGCTCTCTACAACTGGCAGCGCCTGCAGGCAACCGGTTTCGCTCACGCGATGGTGCCAATCATCGAGCGGCTGTACACCACCAAAGAGGAGATTTCGGCTGCCCTCAAGCGCCACCTGATCTTTTTCAACACGCAGCCAACCCTCGGCGCGCTGATCCACGGCATCGTCATCGCCATGGAGGAGCAGCGCGCAAATGGAGCAGACATCAGCGACGACGCTATCAACGGCATCAAGACTGGAATGATGGGCCCCATGGCCGGCCTGGGCGATACCATCGTCCAGGGCCTGGTCACCCCCATTTTGCTGGCCCTGGCCATCGGCTGGGCTCAGCAGGGCAACTTCTTCGGCCCCATCATGTACGTGGTTGCGATGACGGCGTTCACCTGGTTGGTCATGTGGTGGTTCTTCATCACTGGATACCGTTGGGGGCAGGACGCCATCGACCGCATCATGGGCGGTGGGTTGATGTTCACGGTGGCAACAGCAGCGTCCATCGTCGGCCTCGTAGTAGCGGGGGTGATGACGGCTCGCTTCGTGACCGTCGGAACTCCCATCACTTTTACCGCTGGCGAGGCCAAAGTAGCGCTGGGCAAAGACATCCTGGATAAGATCATGCCCAGCCTTCTACCGCTAATCCTCACCATGGGGGTCTGGCAAGCCCTTCGACGCAACATCAAGGCGCCTACGATCATCCTCGCCATCTTTGTCATCGGTTTTGTGGGAGGATGGTTCGGGCTCCTCAGCTAACACGTCCGCGAGTCTTGTTACCCATTGCCAGCTCCAAACGGCGAGGCCGAGGAAAGACAGGCCTACATCACGAACACAGCCCGGAGCCGTGAGCCGCTCCGGGCTGTAACCTGCAAGCACATCAACTGAATTCACGCTCTTGTAATTCGGCTTTTGCGCTATCCTGATACTAGGCTATACTTGCGCTGTGTGTGCCGCATGGCGCGCAGTATGGCAGAAAGCAAAGCCGTCCATTCAGGAGGATACGATCAATGGCGATCGACAAATCGGTTCCTGGCCCCAGGGCCACGGAGTATGTGCACAGAGATTCTGCAGCTATCTCGCCTTCTTATACCCGCTCCTACCCCTTTGTCATGGACCACGGTGACGGAACCACGGTCTGGGATGTCGATGCCGCTCAGTTCATTGATTTCACGTCTGGCATCGCCACTACGGCTACCGGACACTCACACCCGGAGGTTGTCAGGGCCATCCAGGACCAGGCCGAAAAGTTCATCCACATGTCCGGCACGGACTTTTACTATCCAGTTCAGATTGAGCTTGCTGAAAAACTCAACTCGCTGGTTCCTGGAGATGAGCCCAAGCAGCTCTTTTTCACCAATTCCGGGACAGAGTCCATTGAGGCAGCGTTGAAGCTGGCGCGCTATGCCACCGGGCGTTCCCATTTCATCGCGTTTCTGGGCGCCTTCCACGGCAGAAGCATGGGCTCCCTGTCTTTGGGAGCGAGCAAGTCCCTCCACCGGAGAGGTTTTGCGCCTCTCGTACCAAATGTCACCCACGTGCCCTATGGGTACTGCTATCGGTGCGCTTTCAATCTGAGCTATCCCGCCTGCGACGTCCACTGCGTCAAGTACATTGAGGACACGATATTTGCCCGTCTGGTGCCCCCGGACGAAGTAGCCGCGATTTTCGTCGAGCCCATTCAAGGCGAGGGTGGTTACATTGTGCCCCCGCCCATGTACCACCAGCGCCTGCGGGAGCTGGCAGACCGACATGGCATCCTGCTGGCTCTGGATGAGATCCAGACCGGCATTGGCCGCACTGGCAAGATGTTTGCCATCGAGCACTGGGGCATCACCCCAGACATCACCTGCATTGCCAAGGGCATCGCGTCCGGGATGCCCTTGGGCGCCATGGTAGCCCAGAAGAGGTGGATGGTGTGGCCGCCGGGAGCGCACGGCAACACCTTCGGCGGTAACCCTGTCTCGTGCGCTGCGGCCATGGCGACCATCCGCCTGATCGAGGGCGGCTACATGCAGAACGCAGTTCGGATGGGAGAGCACTTCCTGGAAAAGCTGGCCCGCCTGCAGGCAGAGCACGAGTCCATAGGCGATGTGAGGGGCATGGGTCTGATGGTGGGGATCGAGTTCGTTAAGGATCGGCAGACCAAGGCCGTGGCGACCAAATTGCGCGATGCTGTCGTGCAAAAGTGCTTCGAGAAGCGGCTCCTCATCCTGGGTTGCGGCATGAACGCGGTGCGTTTTATGCCCGCCCTCAACGTCGACGCCAACACAGTCGACGAGGGATTGAGGATCTTTGCGCAGGCCCTCACCGAGGCAGAGGCAAAAGTCTAGGCCTCCTGTGTCACTCAAGATCGTCCTGCGGGCGTTTCTCGGCCTATAGGCAGATCATGACGGTCAGACATAAGCCTGGAGGGAATCAGCAATTCACCGTTGGCCCGAACGCCTGCGAGGGTACGCAAAGGCTAGCATCACGTCCTTCACCAACCGACCGGTCTATGCTAATCCCTCTTCAGCGCGCGCCGGAGCATGACCACGCCTGCCAGGATGAGCACCAGCGGCCACAGGTTGCCCAGCCGGATCCAGCCTAGCAGCCCAGTATTCTCTGCCAGCAGGACCAATCCCAAAGCAATGAGCGCCCCGCCCAACACCAATGTCCTGCGGTCTGGGGCAGTCCGGGCTACCGGACCTCCCAACGCTCTCCGCATCTGCTGCGCCATGGCTGTTGCCTCTTGGCGCATTTCCGCGACGCCGTCTCGCACCAGTTGCTCGCGCGACCGGTCCGGAGAGCCTCGCACCGGCAACATCAACCACAAGACCACATAGGCCATGAACCCGGTACGGCTGGCCAAAGCCCAGAGCACAAAAACCAGACGTATTAGCGAACGGTCCACCGCAAAGTAGTCCGCCAAACCCGCACACACCCCAGCAACCATGCGCCGACCGGGATCTCGATACAACGCGTCCATATCTTGCCTCCTACAGCACACTACGCGCGGCGAGCCTAAGGGTTGCAGGTAGAGGCAAGAGCTACCGCCGACTGAAACTGCGCTCTAGTTGCGCCGAACTCAGATGGATCATGGTCGGGCGGCCATGAGGACAGGTGTACGGCAGGGAAGCTTTCTCCAGCTGGCGCACCAGGTCGCGAGCTTCATCCAGAGTGAGGGTCTGACCCGCCCGCACGGCAGCGTGACAGGCGACAATCGTCAAGGTCTGGTCAACCGAGATCGGTGCTCCGCCGGCCTCATCGGCGCTGTCCAGCAACTCTCCAATCACCGTGCGTAGGTTCTCGGCCTGAAGCGTTGCCGGGATGGCACGTACCAAACAGCTCTGTCCACCGAACGGAGCAATGTCAAACCCCAGGGCAGCCAGGGATTCCAGCAGGGTCTGCAACTGGCCGCCCTGTGAGGGGGGTAGCTCCACTACGATAGGCTCCAGGAGAACCTGGGATGAGATCGACATCGTGGTCTGGGCGATGCGTAGCTGGTCGAACAAGACCCTCTCGTGTGCTGCATGCTGATCAATGAGATAGAGCCCTTCCGGCCCTTCGGCAATGATATAGGTCTGTCGAACCTGTCCAAGCACCCGTAGCATTGGCAGGCGCTCAGCCATGGACGTTTGGCTGGCGACACCTTCGCCATCATCAGCCGTCCTCTGCACGTCCAGGGCCAACTGGCCGGCGCTGCGGCCGGATACCTCGGGCGAAAGGAGCGCGAAGCGTCGCTCCCAACTCTGCCCGGCCACGGGTGTCGGTCCTACCGGCAGGGACGGGACTGGCGCTTGGCCAATTATGGTACTGCGCACAGCGCGCTGAAGGGCAACAAAGACCCGACGAGGCTCGCGGAAACGCACCTCCCGCTTTGTTGGATGCACGTTGACGTCCAGATCACCAGGATCCATGGTGATGCTTAGGACCCCGACAGGGAATCGGCCGACGGGGAGCAGAGTACGGTATGCTTCCTCTAACGCAAAGCTCAAAGAGCGATCCTGAATCCAGCGTCGGTTGACGAAGACCATCTGGTAGTCGCGAGTAGCACGGTGGACGCTGGGAGCGCCAATGTAGCCGGTGACCTGGATATCCTCTGTCGTAGGAGAGGCGGTTTCAGAGCCCTGACCAGCATCGTCGGCGACCCTGGGCTGAAGGGCAAGCATTTGCTGCACCACATCAGTCTGGAAGACCTGGCCCAGAACGTCATAGAGTTTGCCAGTGCCCAGGGTCTGGATAATGGTCCGGCCATTGTCTGTCAGGTGGAAGCGCAACTCGGGATAAGCCAAAGCATATGCGCTGACCAGCTTGGCAATATGACTGCTTTCCGTGGACTCTGTACGAAGGAACTTGAGTCGCGCTGGCGTGTTGAAGAACAGGTTCTCCACAGTCAAGATCGTCCCGCGCGTCCCGCCGTACCTCTCGCGGCGCACGGTCTCGCCTGCCTCGACGCGCAGGTGTGTCCCCGCGTCCTCGCCCTCGCTTTGCGTCAGCATCGTCACCTGAGCGACCGCCGCGATGCTTGCCAATGCCTCACCGCGAAAGCCCAGGGTCGCGATTCTCCCCAGGTCCTCTTCACTGCTGATCTTGCTTGTCGCGTGCCGTGTAAACGCCAGGAAGGTATCTTCCTGTGGGATGCCAGAGCCATTGTCGCTGACGCGGATCAGACGCCGTCCCCCCTGGCGAATCTCTACACTGACCACCGTCGCGCCAGCATCGATGGCATTCTCGATCAATTCCTTCACAACCGACGCAGGCCGTTCCACAACCTCTCCCGCGGCGATCTTGGTCGCCACCTGTGGCGGCAACAAGCGGATCGGCATTTCTGTCATCCCCTCTCGAGCAGTCGAGCCATTCTAGCACGTCGGTAAGGTTTCGCCAAGGACCTTGGGCCTTCGCCCCGACCATGGCCAGTTGGGAGCGTTGACAACCACATCTGGCTGTGCCATAATGAGTTCAGAGGGACTGCAGCAACGGGGAGCGAAGAGCTCCCAGGACCGCTGCCATCCCACGACACGCCTGGCCGTCCCGCTTGCAATCGGTCTTAGACATGCTGAGGTGCCTTGGGTTGAGAGTCATCCTGACCCACGAGAACACGGACTTTGATGCTCTTGCAGCACAACTTGCGGCTGCCAAGCTCTATCCGGACGCCTTGCCCGTGCTGCCCCAGCGCCTGAATCGTGATGTGCGCCAGTTCCTCACGACCTATGGGGATCAACTGCCGTTTGTCGATGCGAACAAACTTCCTCGGCGTCGGATCACGGAGGCCATCCTGGTGGACACGCAGACAGCCTCCCCGATCAAGGGGATGGACGCCCACACGCCGCTGCGCGTGTTTGACCACCACCCGTTGCGCAAAGAGCCAAGGGAGAATGCTGTGTACGTCGTGGCGGAGATAGGTGCGACGACCTCACTCCTGGCAGAGAAACTGCGCGAAGGCCGGGTGGCTCTTACGCCTCTGGAAGCAACCCTCCTGCTCTTGGGCATTTATGAGGATACCGGGTCATTGTCCTTTCCCGGCACTACCCCACGGGATCTCAGGAGCGCCGCGTGGCTGCTGGAACAGGAGGCCAGCCTGGTCTTGGCGAATACTTTCTTGCGCCGCCCTTTGGATGAGCACATGCAGCCTGTGTACTCTCAACTCGTTGAGAGTGTGGAATGGCACACTCTGCACGACCGGGCCCTGCTCGTGGCTTCAGCCCAGTTGGACGAATGGCTTGAGGAGCTCTCGACACTGGCGCACAAGCTGGACGATGTCTTTGACCCCGATGCCTGCTTCCTGCTCTTTGCATTCCGCACCACGATTCAACTCATTGCCCGCAGTTCGGTGCAGGCCATCGATGTGGGAGAGATCGCACGTGAGTTTGGCGGTGGTGGTCATGGAGCGGCGGCGGCCGCGCTGATCGCGAATACCAGTCTCAAGGAAGTCCATGACAAGCTGGTGGAGATGTTCGCCAAGCACGTCAAACCCGCCATCACCGTCCGCGAGATCATGTCGTTCGGGGTTCATACTCTCCATCCCGACATGTCACTGCACAAGGCGGCGGAGCAGGTCCAGAAGTACGGCCATGAGGGCTTTCCCGTGGTACAGGATGGTGAGCTGGTGGGCGTTCTCACCCGCCGTGAGATTGAGCTGGCGCTGCGCCACCGACTGGCCAAGTCCACCGTTCGTTCCTACATGCACACAGGCGACGTGTCCGTGGCCCCCGATGAAAGCGTGACCAAGGTGCAGAGGATCATGACCGACCAGGGCCTTGGTCAGATTCCTGTGGTGGAGAACGGGCAGGTCCTGGGTATCGTCACCCGTACGGACTTGGTAAAGCTGTGGGGCGTACAGTCACGGCCTTCCCGACGCCTGGAGATTCAAGCGCTGCTGCGCCAGACCCTGCCCATCCCCCTGCTGAACCTGCTGATCCAGGCCAGAGATGCAGCCAACAGCATGGGCTATTCTTTGTATGTGGTCGGTGGCTTTGTCCGCGACCTTCTCCTAAGGTCGCCGACACTGGACCTTGACCTGGTGATCGAAGGCGATGCCATCGCCGTCGCCCGCGAGCTGGCCCGGCAGTTGAAAGGACGGGTGCGAAGCCATGCCCGCTTCGGAACCGCCAAGGTCATCCTGCGCGGCACTGCGGGCACGAGCCTTCCACCTTCCCTGGATCTGGTTACGGCTCGGACCGAGTTCTACCAGCATCCTACTGCTCTGCCAGAGATTGAGCGCAGCTCCATCAAACAGGATCTCTATCGTCGAGACTTTACCATCAACACCATGGCGATTTGCCTGGACCGTGACCGATACGGAGAGCTCTTTGACTTTTACGGTGGGGAGCGCGATCTCCGGGAACGGTGGATCCGTGTTCTGCACAATCTCAGTTTCGTCGAAGACCCAACGCGAATCCTGCGTGCTGCCCGGCTCGAACAACGATTGGGCTTTTCCATCGAAGCGCGAACTGCAGAACTAATCTACGATGCGCTGGGCCTGCTGGATCGGGTTTCCGGTGAACGGCTGCGTCACGAACTGGAGCTTATCCTGTCCGAGCACGACCCGACTGGCATGCTTGAGAGACTGGCTGAAATGGGCGTTCTCAGGCACCTGGAACCGGGGCTGCAATACGATGATTGGCTAGCTCTTGGGCTCTGCCGAGCACGGGACTGGCTGGATGACCAAGCAGGCAGCAAAGACCCCGACTTGTCCAGCGACTCGGACGCCACGCAGCATTCTCGGGAGGGCAAACCCTTGAATCGCCAGTTGTTGTTCCTCTCCATGCTGACCGCTCGACTGTCGAAACCTCACCTTGATCGTTTCGTCCAGCGGCTACGGTTCAGCCACGAGACAACCGACTATTTGCACCAAGTGCGAACGCTACGCTCCATGACCTGGAGGCTCAATAAGGCAACCCTCCGCCCCAGCCGTATCTATGCCTTGCTGAGACCCTACTCACAACGAGCCATCACAGCTTTCTCCCTGACCCTCGATTCTTCCCCGGCCAGGGACAACGTACTCCGCTATCTCCAAAACCTGCGCTGGACACGTCTACACATTGACGGTGAGTTTCTCAGGCAACAGGGGCTCCCACCAGGCCCGGCATATCGTCGAATACTGACCAAGCTCTTGGATCTCCGCCTGGACGGCAAGCTCCGGACGGTGCGGGAGGAGGAGGAGATGGCGCGCCGCCTGATTGCCGCCGAGGCGGTGGATGCACAGGGCCGTACCAAGCCAGCCTGATCTCGACCAGGAAAGCCGAGTGTTCCCGCGCCGAGATAGCATGCTCAAGATGGCAGGCGTAGCAGGAGTGCCCCGGTCCGCCAAGAGGCTCAATCGCCACAACGACCAACCGCAGAGGACAAGTCCTCTGCGGTTGGGAATCCGTTGATTACCACGAGCGGCTATTTGTCCAACAATGCCGCCACGCCGGGTAACTCCTGGCCCTCCAGAAATTCCAGTGACGCACCACCGCCGGTCGAGATGTGGCTCATCTTTTCAGCGATGCCGGCCTGCTCAACCGCAGCCGCCGAGTCGCCACCACCAATGATCGTTGTCGCGTCAGAGCTCGCCAGGGCTTCGGCTAGAGCCACGGTACCCTTCGCAAAGGCAGGGAACTCGAACACGCCCATTGGCCCATTCCACACCACCGTCTTGGCGCCCTGGACCACCTTGGCAAACGCCTCGATGGTCTTGGGGCCAATGTCAAGGATCCGCCAGCCGGCGGGCACTTGACTGACCGTGACCACCCGGCTCCGCGCATCGGCAGCAAAAGCGTCAGCAACCACCACATCAACGGGCAGAACGATCTTGGCGCCACCGGCAGCAATCAACTCTTTGGCCAGTCCGACCTTCTCGTCTTCTACCAGCGAGTCGGCGACTTCATTGCCCTGCGCCTTGAGGAAGGTGTTGGCCATGCCTCCTCCCACTATGAGGTGATCAACCTTGGGCAGCAGGTTTTCGATAACCTTGATCTTGTCCGACACTTTGGCTCCGCCCAGGATCGCCACGAAGGGACGAGGCGCATCAGACAGCGCCTTGCCCAGGTAGTTCAGCTCGCGTTCCATCAAAAACCCCGCCACCGCGGGAAGGTAGTGAGCAACTCCCTCGGTCGAGGCGTGGGCACGGTGAGCCGTGCCGAAAGCATCGTTGACATAGATCTCGCCGAGGGCGGCCAGTTGCTGAGCGAAGGCAGGGTCGTTGCCCTCCTCCTCAGCGTGAAACCGCAGGTTTTCCAGCAAGACCACTTCACCAGGCTTCATGGCAGCCACTGCGGCTTTGGCCTGCGGTCCCACGCAGTCGTCGGTCTTTGTCACTGGCTTGCCCAACAGGTCCGACAGCCGCTTCGCCACTGGAGTCAGCCGGAACTCCTCCGCCACCTTGCCCTTGGGTCTGCCAAGGTGCGAGCACAGGACAACCTTGGCGCACTTGTCCAAGAGATACTGTATCGTCGGTAGGGCTGCCCGAATACGGGTATCGTCCGTGATGTTCCCTGCCTTGTCCTGTGGTACGTTAAAGTCAACGCGCACAAGGACGCGCTTCCCTTCTAGGTCGATATCACGTACCGTCTTCTTGTTCATTCCTGGAGCCTCCTGTCCCCGAATTAGCGGCTATCTTTCAGCCGCGGGCGTGACCTCGTGAATTCTAACACAAGCGGGCCGCCTCTCCCAAAACTCAAAGGCCTACTTCGCCCTCATAGATCCGGCCATTCACCGGGTCAAGGGTAACCAACTGCCCCTCATGGAGCGCTATGTCGGCATCCTGGACTCCGACAATCGTCGGAACTGCTCGCTCCAAAACCGAGGCCGCGGCATCCGACCCGACGTCGTCCTCCTTCACCACCAGGCCAACGGCATCGCGCGCCAGTGACACAAATCCTGCGTCATGGTTGGGCACAACCAGGATGTCAGATGATTCCACCGGACCACCCGTAAACGNNGGAAGCTCGGCAACGAACCTCACCCGGCCCGTCACTCCGCGGTCGCCGATCCCCCGGCCTTGGGCCAGGATGCGCTCCACCACTTGGACCTTGATAAAGTTGGTGGTCCCCGGAGGGCTTCCGGCTGCGCCGCCGGTCATCACGACCAGATCGTCCGATTGAAGCAGTCCACCGCGCTTTGCGGCACTGATCGCATCGGCCAGCATGGCGTCGGTCGTGGGCGTGCGCTCGGTGAGTAGTGGTTCAACGCCCCACACCAAGCACAGTTGACGCTGCGCGCTGGCATTGGGCGTCACCGCGATGATGCGGGCATCGGGACGATGGCGGGCGATCATTTTTGCAGTGTAACCCGACGACGTGGGGGTAACGATCGCCACTGCATTCAGGTCCGCAGCGGTCTCGCACGCCGCGTGACTTACCGCCTCGGCTATGCTTCTCGTCGCCACCCTAGTCGAAGGGGCTCTGTCGGCCGTGCGGAACTCGGCTTCCACGCGATCAGCAATGCGCGCCATCATGCGAACTGACTGCACAGGATAGGCGCCGACCGCTGTCTCAGCCGAGAGCATGGTGGCATCGGTCCCGTCGAGGATGGCGTTGGCAACGTCGCTCGCC
>DDYO01000051.1 GCA_002348045.1 Anaerolineales bacterium UBA2232 | reverse complement strand
TTGTCAACGGTGCATCGGGCATCCAACACATCGGCCAGCGCGACATCACGTGGATTCGTATCAGCAAGGCCGCAGCAGACAAGGGTTTCCGGCTAGAGCATTTTGGCAAGATCCTGTATGCTCGTTTCCACGCGGACTTTGGTGCCATCGTCGACAAGGTGCAGGTGACAATCTACACCGACAAGGCAAAGCTGGACGAGTGGCTAGCCAAGGCGCGTGAGGCATACAACGCCCGCAACGAGCGGCTGGCGGACATGACTGACGAGTCTGTGGAAGAGTTCTACAGCTGTACCTTGTGCCAGAGCTTTGCTCCCAATCACGTCTGCGTGGTCTCGCCAGAGCGCCTGGGCCTCTGTGGCGCCTATAACTGGTTGGACTGCAAAGCATCCCATCAGATCAACCCTACTGGCCCCAATCAGCCTATCAAGAAGGGTGCCTGTGAAGATCCGGTGAATGGCGTGTTTACCGGAACCAATGAATTCGTGTACCAGAACTCTCATCAACAGGTTCAACGCGTCTCGATGTACTCGATCATGACTGACCCGATGACGGCGTGCGGCTGCTTTGAGTGTATCGCGATGCTGGTTCCCGAGGCCAACGGCGTGATGGTCGTGTCCCGCGAGGACCCAAGCATGACCCCTGCCGGTATGACCTTCTCTACTCTGGCGGGCATGGCCGGTGGCGGGTTGCAGACCGCTGGCGTCATGGGACACGGCAAATACTACTTGCTGAGCCGCAAGTTCCTGTCGGGAGATGGAGGCTTCAAGCGCGTGGTGTGGATGTCATCCTTCTTGAAGGACAGCATGGCCGAGGAACTCAAGGCAGTGGCTGAGCGCGAGGGCGATCCGGACCTTATCAACAAGATCGCCGATGAGCGCGTCTCCACCACTGTGGAGGAACTGCTAGTCTCCCTGGAGGAGAAGGGCCACCCGGCATTGACGATGCCACCCATGTTCTAGACCACCGAAGCACGGGCTGCGGTGCCAGGATCTCATTGTAGAGGAGTATGAATAGATGGAGCAACTCGTCCGCGATTTCATGCGTCACGGAGCTGTAACGTGCTCTGAGGATACCCCTGTTCGCGAAGTCGCCCAGATCATGGTAGTGAACCGCACTCGGTATGTGGTAGTAGTTCGTGAAACGAACGAAGTAGTAGGGATCATTTCGGCGCGCAGCATGCTCAAAGCATGGGGCAAGGATATCGACAGAACGCCTGCCCGCGCCCTGGTGCTTCCCTATACCATCACCGTCACTCCGCAGACGCCTCTGCAGGACGCTATCCGGCTGATGCAAAGCCGGAGGATTCAGCACCTGATCGTGCTCAATGAAAAGGCTCCCCATACCCGTGTGGTTGGCATCTTGAGCGCATCGGATATCGTGATACACATGGCCAGGAGCGACTCTGAGGGGGCACAAGAAGCTTCTGCAAAGGCTGGTGCGAAATGACAGAGCAGATCAGAGTTCGGGACCTCATGCACCGGGGCGTGGTTACTTGCCACCTGCAAACCTCCATCAAAGAGGTCGCGCAGATGATGGACGCCAATCGGATCCGGGCTGTTGTGGTCACTGATGAGCAGGGGGAGGTGTGGGGTATCGTATCGCTGATTAGCATCCTCAAGGCCTGGGGCAAGGACTTGGAGAAGCTGACCGCTGAGGATATCCTCCAGCCGCATACGGTCACGATCGGCCCGGAATCCGCTTTGGAAGAGGCCGTGGCTCTGTTGCAGCGAAAGCGCATCGAGCACCTTGTGATTCTGGACGCGCAGCGCCGCCGACCTGTTGGCGTATTGACAACCTTTGATATCGTGCAGCACATGTCAGGAATTCGCAGTGGCGTGTACATGAGGCGCCTCGCCTGGCACGAGGATTCCTAGCGCGGCTGCGGAACCGGACTGCCGCATCAACGCGGGTCGCCTGCTGCCCTGGAGTGGATGAGATGTCTGATCAGGCCATTCAGAACGAAAAGCACGTTGCAGATGTGATGCACCGAGGTGTTATCACCTGCAAAACGCACACCCTACTCAAGGAGTTGGTCCGCATCATCACCGATACGGATGTGCACGGGCTGGTGGTGACCGATGACCACGGCATGGTGGCGGGCGTTGTTTCCCACATGGACTTGCTTAGCCACTATGGTGAGAACCTGCTGCTGTTCCGGGCTGAGGATGTGATGACCCGTGACGTGATTTGCATCAAGCCGGAAGCGACCCTGCGCGAAGCGGTTTCCCTGATGCTGAAACACAACATTCGTCGAGTGCTGGTGGTAGAGGAGACCCCGGAAGGAAACAAGCCCATTGGCGTGGTCTCAACCACCGATGTGATGCGAGAGATGCGCGACCAGCCCTGGTTCTGGTAAGTGCTGATCTGCACACCAGCAAGTCGCGCCGAGGATTATCTGTACGAGCCAGATTCGCGAAAGGAGACTTCCAAGCAATGCCCGCAGCGGTTCAGATACCGGTGGAGAAGTGGACGGGTAAGATTCGCGAAGTGTCCCTCGGGGCTACTGCCGGGGAAGGTGGTACGCGCACCCAGAGGGTAACGGTCGGCGGAGCCACCTCCTTGCCGTTCCTCACCTTTGAGGGGGCTTTCCCGCACCCACCCGTGGTTGCTGTCGAGGTTCAGGATCGGTATCCCCAAGACTGGTCCCCTTTGCTGCAACAGGCGTGGGGTGATGTGTTGCGGGATCCTGGAGGATGGGCCAAGAAGGCTGAGGAGCTGGGTGCGGACCTCATCGCCCTAAAGTTGGCGAGTGCTCATTCCGAAGGCGATAATACCAATGCGGCACACACCGTTGCGACGGTCAAGTCAGTATTGGCCGCGACGGGCCTGCCGCTGATCATCTATGGACCGGGCCAACCGGAGAAAGACAATGATGTGCTGGTCGCAGTAGCTGAGGCGGCCAAGGGTGAGCGCGTGGCATTGGGCAACTGCGAGGAAAAGAACTATCGTACCATCGTGGCTGCGGCTTTGGCTCATGGCCATTTGGTGGTGGCCAAGAGCCCCATTGACGTCAACTTGGCCAAGCAACTGAACATCTTGATCAGTGACATGCGCCTGGACCTGGATCGTATCGTCATGGACCCCACGACCGGCGCCCTGGGCTACGGCTTGGAGTATAGCTATTCGGTTATGGAGCGCC
>DDYO01000068.1:9662-12594 GCA_002348045.1 Anaerolineales bacterium UBA2232 | reverse complement strand
GGTGTAAAAAAGTGCGGAAAAGTGCGGAAAAGTGCTTTTTTGGAGGAGCTTCTCGGTGGCGAGACCGATATTCCACCTTCGCGCCTCAAAAACAAACGCGCATTCTGCCCTCGGTCCTCCGCCTTTAGCCTGCATACTTCAGCCTTTTTTGGTGGGGCTTTGGGTTCGTTTTTTGGTGCGGACGATGGCGCGATGGGGTTGCAGATGGAGTTGGCGGTCGCCGTGCCCGCAATTCCCGCTTTTATGCGGGAGACAAGCTGTTATAATGGCGAGGATGCTTCCAACTCAAAATTTGCGTGTGGCTGAGGTGGTGCGGTTGCTGACGCCGCGCGCTATGAAAACGGAATTGCCAGCTTCTGAGGCGGTCAATGCGACTGTCGTCAACAGCCGGCAGGCCGTGACCCGGATCTTGCGCCGGCAAGATCCGCGGTTGCTGGTGGTGGTGGGTCCGTGCTCGATTCATGATGTGCAGGGCGCCCTGGACTACGGCCGGCGGCTGGCGGTGTTGCGGCGCGAATTGGCCGGCCAGATGGAGATTGTGATGCGGGTTTATTTTGAAAAACCGCGCACGACGATCGGGTGGAAAGGTCTGGTGAACGATCCGCACCTGGACGGGAGTTACGACATCGAGGCCGGGCTGAAAGCGGCGCGAACTCTCCTATTGGAACTGGGGGCCCTGGGTTTGCCCGCAGCCACCGAGTTTCTCGATCCCATTATCCCCCAGTATATCGACGACCTGGTGAGTTGGGCGGCGATTGGGGCGCGGACGACGGAATCGCAGACGCATCGGGAGATGGCGAGCGGCTTGTCCATGCCGGTCGGGTTCAAGAACGGCACAGATGGTGGGATGCAGATCGCCTTGGATGCCATGATGTCGGCGCGCACAAAACATAGTTTTCTCGGTATCGACCAGGACGGGATCACAAGCATCATCCGAACGATGGGGAATCCGACGGGGCACCTGGTGCTGCGAGGCGGGCGCGGTCAGACGAATTACGACCCGGCGAGTCTCCAGGAAGCCGAGTCCCGGCTGCTGCAGGCGGGGTTGCCGCCGGTGATTATGGTGGATTGCAGCCACGCCAACTCCGGCAAACAGTTTACGCGGCAGGAAGCCGTCTGGCGCAGCGTTATCGAGCAGCGCGTAGCGGGCAATACCTCCCTGGTCGGTCTCATGGTGGAGAGCTATCTGCAAGAGGGGAACCAGCCGTTTCCGAAAAAGAAAGCCGCCTTGCGCTACGGCATTTCGGTCACCGACGCCTGTGTGAGTTGGGAAACCACCGAGCGTTTGCTGCGGTGGGGCGCGGCGCAAATGGCGGCGGCGCAATTCGCCCTGGCGGCCCGGACGTAAAACAACCCGACGGCGTTTATGGCCAGCGACACTCTCGATACCAGCCAAAAGGCGCGCCAGATCAACCTGGATGCGAAGCGCTACGGGACCTTTGCGGAGATCGGCGCCGGCCAGGAGGTGGCCCGGTGGTTTTTCCGCGTGGGCGGCGCGGCGCGGACCGTGGCGAAGACGATTTCCGCTTACGACATGGCGGTGAGCGACGCCATCTACGGGCCCACCGACCGGTATGTGAGCCGGCGCCGGCTCAAGGCGATGCTGGAGTATGAGTACGATTTGGTGCTCGAGCGGTTAAATGATAAGCGGGGCGGCAACACCGCGTTCTTCGCGTTTGCCAATACCGTGGCCACGCGCAAGGAGGAGGGCCATGGCTGGATGGGCATCCGCTTCCAGGCCGAACCGGGGGCTGATCCTTCAGAGATCTATATCCACGTGCGGATGCTCGACAAAGAGAACTTCCGGCAGCAGGAGGCGCTGGGCGTCATTGGCGTGAACCTCGTTTACGCCACCTTTTACCTGCATAGCCAACCGGACCGGTTGATCCGGTCGCTGCTGGATGATCTGACGTGGGAACGGGTGGAAGTGGATATGATCCGGTTTGCCGGTCCTGCTTTTGCCGGACTGGATAATCGGCTGATGGCATTGCGGTTGGTGCAGGAGGGCTTGACCGAGGCGGCGATGTTCACCGCGGAGGGTGAGGCGGTGCAGTGGGCCGAGGTGCTCTACAACAAGCCGGTGCTGGTGCAGCGCGGCAGTTTTCGGCCGGTGACGCGGGCCACGCTGGATGTGCTGGAGCGCGGGCTCGAGCAGTTTGTCGAGGAACCGGAACTCGCGGGCGAGACGCCCGTGGTGCTCATGGAAATGACCCTGCGCCACCTGACCACGGGAGACGCCATCAATGCGGCGGACTTCCTCCAGCGCGCGGATACGCTGAAGGCCCTGGGTAAACTCGTAATGGTCTCGAATTTCCGGCGGTATCACCGGCTGGCCGCTTACTTGTCCCGCTACACGCGGCGTCCGCTCGGGTTGGCGCTCGGGGCGGTGGGACTCAAAGAGATTTTTGACGAGAGTTTTTACAATGAGAGCGAAGGCGGGATGCTGGGCGGGTTTGGCCAGCTCTTCAAGAATCCGGCGCGGCTTTACGTTTACCCGCATCTCGACGTGCCTTCGGGCCAGTTGCTTACGGTGGAAAATTACCCGGTGGCGCCGCATTTAAAACACCTGTATGCGCACCTCGTGGAGAACCGGTTTATCCAGGGCATCCAAAACTACAACGCCGATCTGCTGCCGATCCGGCGGCGCGAGGTGCTAGAGCAAATCGAAGCTGGCGATCGCCGTTGGGAGCAAGTGGTTCCACCGCAAATCGTCGAGGTGATTCGACGTCGGGGATTGTTTGGCTGCAAAGCGGTTTAAACGGGCGCCGCGTTATTCGTAACGCAGGGAATCGATTGGATCCAGGTTGGCCGCTTTCCAGGCCGGGTACGTGCCAAAGACGATCCCGACCGCCGAGCAAATCACCAGGCCGAGCACCACCCAATCCATGGGGATGACTGGTGTGAGTTTCAGGAAATAAGCGGTGGCGTTGCC
>DDYO01000068.1:0-9624 GCA_002348045.1 Anaerolineales bacterium UBA2232 | reverse complement strand
CGCTCCGTGACCGATACGAGCATGATGTTCATGATGCCAATGCCGGCCGCCAGCAACGCTATGGAACTGATCACCGCCACCCCAAGCCGCACCGCCAGAGTGAAGGCGTTGAACTGCGCAATCAGCGAGTCGTTGGAGAAAATCTCGAAGTCGTCATCCTCACCCGGTGGCACCTTGCGCACCACGCGCAGGATGCCCCGAACCTGCTCGACGGTGTCGTCGTAAGACGCCTGGTCGCGGGCCTGCACCAGGAAATTCAGACTGCGATTCCAGCGGCCGAAGCGGTTCAGTCCGGTCGAAAGCGGCACGATGGCGAAATTATCCTGGTCGCCCCCCATGGAGCTGCCTTTCGCTTCCAACACCCCGATGACGCTGTAATTGATACCGTTGATCTTGAGCCGTTCTCCCAGGGCAGACCCGAACGGGAACACCGTCTTGGCCAAACCGCTCCCGAGCACGCAGACATCCCGGGCATTTTCCACATCGTTGTTCGTGAGGAGGCGTCCCTCCGCCAGCACCCAGTTTCGTGCCAGGAAGCTGCCAGGGGTTTCGCCGAATAACTGCACGTTCGGTGCGGTTTTCTTGTAACGCGTCTCCACCTGGCCGCCCCAAAAGGAGGTCTCGATACCAACAGCTTCTGCCAGCGTGGCTTTCTCCGCCAACCGCAATCCCTGGGCCATCGTCAGGTCTTTGCGACGTCGGTATTTTTCGAGACCCTCGGGACCCGAGAAATGAATGGCGGGCCACTTTTGGACCATGAAACTCTGGCTGCCGAGCTGACTCATTTCCTGCTCAATGTTTCCCTGCATCACGCGCATGGCGGTCATGACGACGATGATGGAGAACACGCCCACCATTACCCCCAGCAGCGTCAGGGCCGAGCGTAGCTTGTGCGCGGTGATGGCGGCCATGGCCATGGCGAAACTCTCGCGCAGTTCACCGATCAGGATATTGGTGCCTTTGCGTTTACTCATTTCTCAAGGCATCCACGGGGTTCATACGCGCCGCGCGCCATGCCGGAAAAAAGCCCGCCGTCAGACCGGTTACCGCCGACACCAACAACGCCAGCCCCACAATGTACAGCGACATGGTGGCCGGCAAAAACCGCTGCATCACCAGGGTGATCGGCCAGGCGATGGCCAGCGCCACCAGGCCGCCCAGCAAACAAATGCTCGCCGCCTCAGCCAGAAACTGCATGAGGATCGTGCGGCGTTTGGCCCCGATGGCTTTGCGAATGCCGATCTCCTTGGTGCGTTCCGCGACCGAGACGAACATGATGTTCATGATCCCAATGCCACCGACCAGCAGAGAAATAGCCGCGATGGCGGCCAGGAAGGTCGTCAGGATCGTGGTCACCTGACCCAGAACGCTTACGATATCGTCTTGACTGGTGATCGAAAAGTCATCTTCGCCAAATTGGATACGATGACGATCTCGCAACAGGTCTGTGATCTGTTGCACCGCTGCGTCAATGCGGTCTTCGCTCACCGCCGATGCATTGATAAGCGTCACGGCCCTTCCTCCACGTCGGGCAGTGACGTTGCCAAAGAGGCGGGTATGCGCCGTGGTCAAAGGCACCAAGACCTGATTGTCCACACTTTGCGCGCCTCCGCCACCGCCCTTTTGCGCCAGCACTCCGATAACGCGAAATGGCACGCTGTTGATGCGAATGGTTTGCCCGATGGCGCTAGCGTCGTCGAACAGATCGACCGCGATGCGCCCACCCAGTACCGCCACCCGAGCTCCAAACGATTCGTCCTGGATGGTAAAGAACGTGCCTTCGATCACCTCGACCTTGCGCACAAACTCGAAAGCAGGCGTCGTGCCCGAGATGCTAACGTTGCTGTTGCGGTTGCGGTAAATGACCTGAGCGCTGCGGATAAACTGAGGGGCCACGGCGAGCACATCCGGGCAGCGGGAAGGGTCGGCGATCGCTTGCGCATCCGCGACGTTCAAGCTTGCCAAGGTTCCTGCGCCGAAAGAAACTCCACCGGACTGGAGACTGCCCGGCAGGACAAAAATCAAGTTCGATCCGATGCCCTGTATCTGCTCTGTAATGGCCGCTTGCGCTCCCTGGCCAATGGAAAGCAGGGCGATCACAGCCCCCACGCCGATGATGATGCCTAGCATCGTCAGAGCCGACCGCAGTTTGTTCGCTGAGAGACCAGACAGGGCCGATCGAACGCCTTCCAAGATGTCCATGCTAGGTCACCAGTTCCCGGCCGGGTTCGGCAACCGGAATATCGCCGTACGCACAGGGAACCGAGACCTCCTCCTCGCCAACCACCAGGCCGTCCCTCAGCCGGATGATGCGCCTGGCGCATCCTGCCACCTCGGGATCGTGGGTGACAAAGATAATCGTGATACCTCGATCATTCAGTGCTTGAAAGATGCCGATGATCTCCTTGCCGGTCTTGGTATCCAGGTTTCCCGTCGGCTCATCAGCCAGGATGATCCGGGGCTCATTCACCAACGATCGCGCGATTGCCACACGCTGCTGCTCCCCACCAGACAGTTCGTTGGGCTTGTGATGGAAGCGCTTGGCCAACCCCACGCTGGTCAGGGCCGATTCGGCCCGCGCGCGCCGCTGCGACATGGACAAGCCTGCGTAGATCATGGGCACTTCTACGTTGCGCACGGCACTTGTTCGGGCCAACAGGCTATAGTTCTGAAATACAAAGCCGATCTTCCGGTTACGTATCTCGGCCAGTTGGTTGTCATTGAGCCTGCCTACATCGATGCTATCCAGTAGGTACGTTCCAGCAGAGGGCTGATCTAGACAGCCTAGCAGGTTCATCAAGGTGCTCTTGCCAGAGCCAGACGGGCCCATAATTGCCAAGAATTCCCCAGCCGCAATGTGGAGATCAATGCCGCGCAAGGCGTGAACCTCAACGTCGCCCATGCGGTAGACTTTGGCGACTCCCTGCAAGCGGATCATCGACTGGTTCCCCCAAAAAAGGCCCCCCCACCGAATTGTTGCAGGATATTGCGGTTCGCCGACGATACGACTACTTCCTCGCCCTCGCGCACTCCTTCGAGAATCTCGGTGAATTGCTCATTTCCCAGGCCAGTGGTCACCGTGCGTTGAGCAAGCACTCCCCCTGCCGCCACTTCCACATAGTAGTTGCCACGGCTGTCGCGGCGAATGGCCCGGTTAGGCACGATCAAGGCGTCTTCCTTTCGCGCTACCGTTATGTCGGCAAAGGCAGTCATCCCTGGCAGCAGCATGGCCTCGGAGGCCTGAATCTCGATCCTCACTCCATAGCTGACAACCCCCTGCGCAACCTTGCCCAGCAGGTCAACCCTAGTCACCTTCCCTTGTAGGCCCAGTTCGGCAAAGGAGTCAGAAGTGATCAGAGCATCTTGGCCTACGCGCACGCGACTGACGTCGGTTTCGTCCACATTGGCATCCAGGTAGAATCGATCGAGGTCTCCCAATACGATCACGGAGGCATTCATGCTCACCATTTCGCCGACTTGAGGGCCAATGGAGAGAACGATCCCCGCAAACGGGGCTGTGATAATGCCATCATCGAGCCGCAGTTTGGCCTGGTCCACCGAAGCCTGTGCTTGCTGGACTTGGGCTTGAGCAATGGCGATATCCTCAGGCGTGGGAGAGCGCCGCACCTTTTCCAGCTGAGCCTTGGCCTGTGCCAGCTGCGTGGCCGCACCCATAAAAGCCGTGTCGTCAATATTGCCGATCTGCAGTTGATAGTTCGCTGTGGCCCTTTGATAATCGAGGGTTGCCCGCTCCAGAGCGCCAGATTGCGGCAGCATGCCCACGTCGGGACGCCAGGCAATACGGTCATAGGCCGACTGAGCCTCCTGTAAGGTCAGCTCGGACCGCTTGAGGTCCGCCTCCGCAATGGTCAGCTGTCGGTCCTGGAGGTTCAGCTTGTTCTTTGCCGAGTCATAAGCTGCCTGCGCGCTGGCCACGGCGGCCTCGGCGGCGGCGATGTCGGCAGGCTGGGCGCCGGCTTGAGTCTGGGCCAGGCGCGCCTCACTGATGGCTAGATTGGCCACCGCTTGATCAACATTGAGTTGCGACTGGCGCGTATCCAGACGCGCCAGCTCTTGCCCCGCCTGCACCGTGTCGCCTTGCTGGACGTTGAGTCGCGCCAGGATTCCACTGGCAGCAAACCCCAGGTTGCGTCGCTCTGCCGGCGCCATGCTGCCAGAAGCGCTGACGGTGGCAAGGATGGTATCCCGTCGCACAGCCACGGTATCCACTTGTCCCACGGCGGCTGCCGCCGTCCGCTGCCGCCAATAGCGGTAGGCAACAACCCCTGCCGTCAGCACAATGGCCACCATCAGCAACACGATCAGTGTCTTCTTCATACCCGGCAAGCCCCTCGTCAATAGTTAGGTTAGCGTGAAATACTTAGCAATGAAAACTATTATAGCGCGAGCAGGAGTTTTGTCAATCGGTAGCCGCTCACGCACACTGACGGGGGCATTATACATAATGGAGGAGCGCAAGAACATGCCGACGCTCCTCCACTCACGGCTGGCTCAGTTGGCACTGGGCTATGCGGTGGGCAGACTGTACCTCAGAATGCTGTATTGCTCCAGGGCTTTTCCCGCGCCGATCGCCGTGCAGGCCAGGGGGTCTTCGGCGACATGGCAGGGAACGCCCGTCTCCTCGGTTAGGAAACGATCCACGTTACGCAACAGGGCTCCGCCACCGGCCATTACCATGCCGCGGTCAATGATGTCCGAAGCCAACTCGGGGGGTGTCTTTTCCAGGACCGATCTTACGGTGGCCGAGATAGCTGCTAGCGGCTCGACAATGGCCTCCGTCACCTCACCCGAGGTGATACTGATCGTCTTGGGCAGGCCCGTGACTTGATCTCGGCCACGGACATCCATCTGCAATTCCGGGTCCAGCGGGAGCGCGCTTCCGATCTGTATCTTGATCTCTTCGGAGGTCTGGTCTCCTATCAGCAGGTTGTACTTGCGTCTGATGTACGTCGCAATAGATTCGTCAATCTTGGATCCACCAACCCGAACCGAACTCGCAACCACGATGCCGTTCACAGCAATTACCGCGGCCTCAGTCGCCCCTCCTCCGATGTTGACAATCATGTTGCCGGTAGGTGTGTGAATGGGAAGGCCCGCTCCCAGGGCAGCAGCGAGGGGCTCCGGAATGAGATAGGCAGATCGGGCGCCGGCCTGTACGGCCGCCTCGCGCACCGCGCGGCTCTCGACGCTCGTGACGCCAACAGGGGCACTGATCATGACGTCGGGCCGTACCAGGCGAATGCGTCCCACGACCTTGGAGATGAAATAGCGCAGCATGTTTTCTGTGACTAGGTAGTCAGCGATCACACCGCCACGCATCGGGCGGATAACCTCGATGGTCTCCGGAGTCCTGCCCAGCATCTGTCGAGCTTCCTCTCCCACGGCCACGATGCGATTGGTGTTGACGGACACAGCGACAACCGAAGGCTCCCGCAGCACGATGCCCTTGCCGCGGACGAACACCAACACGTTGACTGTGCCAAGATCTATGCCAATCTGTTTGACAAACATGCAGCCTCCTGGGCTACTCGATTCGTTGGATCCTGGCACCGAGTTGCGTAAGCTTCTCGTCCAGTCCCTGGTAACCCCGGTCCACGTTGATGGTGCCAGTGATTGTCGAGCGCCCCTCTGCCGCCAGAGCCGCCAGAATAACCGCCGCCCCCGATCGGATATCCAGCGCGCGGACCTCGCTGCCCTGCAAGCGCGTCGGGCCGTTGATTAAAGCGGTCTGTCTGTCCACCTTGATCTCTGCGCCCATCTTGCGCAGCTCTCCCACATAGGATAACCGCCCATCATACATGGTCTCATGGATCGAGCTCTGCCCGTGCGCTTGCGTCATTAGCGCCCCGAAAGGAGCCTGTAGGTCCGTGGGGAAGCCAGGATATGGAAATGTCTGGATATGCACGGCCGACATTTCCTTGCATCCACTCACGTGATACACATCCCTCTCTGCGCTCACTGACACGCCTGCCTCGGAGAGTTTGCTGGTCATGGCGCCCAGACAACGCGCTACGCGACCGCGAATGGTAATATTGCTGCAAGTGATCGCGGCGGCAACAGCGAACGTCCCGGCCTCCAGCCGGTCCGGCATAACACGGTGCACAGCGCCGTGCAACCGACGAACTCCTTCGACCTGCAAGATCCCCGTTCCCACACCATAGATCCGCGCACCCATGGAGTTCAACAGGCTGGCCAGGTCAGCCACCTCGGGCTCTACCGAAGCATTCTCAATGATCGTCGTACCCTCGGCAAGGCATGCGGCCAGGAGCAGGTTCTCGGTACCGGTATGGCTGGGATAGTCCAGGGAGATCCGCTCCCCGCGCAGCCTGGGCGCTTCCAGTAAGTAGCCGCCGTTCTCACAGATGAGCGTGGCGCCCATGGACTGCATACCCTTCAGGTCCACGCTGACCGGACGGGTGCCGATGGCGCATCCCCCAGGATGGGGTGTCGATGCCCGGCCCAACCGGGCCAGAAGGGAGCCAACTACCAGAAAGCTGCCGCGCATCCTTGTGGCCAACTCGGCGGGCACCATGTGCTGAACCAGGTTCCTGGCCCGCACCAGAACACTGCGTGGCCCTTCTGCGCTCACCTCCGCGCCAAGGGTACGCAGTAGGCTGACCATGCATCGGATATCTTCGATATCGGGCAGGTTCTCCAGTAAGCACTCGTCTGAGGTGAGCAGGGTAGCAGCCAACAGTGGCAGAGCGGCATTCTTGGCCCCCTCCACCTGCACCTCACCGTTCAGCTTGTAGCCGCCATCGACTACGATGCGCATTGTGTTGTCCTACGCACCATTATCTACTTCCACCTGGACGCTGGGCTTGCACAAGAGCACTTGCCCCAAAATGGGATGTCGACCTGGTATTGCGAGCAACCTTGGCACGCCCTCCACTGCCACCCGTCCCCAGGCGAAGGAAGTATATCGCAAACACAAAGCACAGTCAAAGAAAAAGGCGCGTCATCACCTCGGCGAGCCTACTTGGGCATGTCCTTGAGCCGGGTGTAGGCCGGCCGCGCTCGGAAGTAGGGATAGCCCGGCTCCGAGATGGCCCACCAATACTGCTCATCACTTGCTGTCCAGTCAGGATCAGCTATGTAGATGAGGCTCATCAGGCCAATCCAGGGCGACCAGTTTTCCCTGGCCCAACGATAAGCACGCACAAAATAGTCGGCCTGCAACTGTGGGTCGAGGATTGAGTGCCAGTGATAAGGTGAATCGGGCCGTGGATCGATGGTCCAGCCGAACTCCAGCAACGCGATTTGCTTGTTGGCATCCCCGCTCTCCACCATGATGCGCCGCAGGTCCTCCACATGCCGGAAGCAGTAGACGCGACCCGCCCCCAGTTCTCCATTGTTGTAGGCCGGGTTTTGGGCCACTTCATCTGGGCTCATCTCGGGGGGCGCCTTGAATCCCGCGCCGTGGGCTCCCAGGGCATCGAAGTAAGCCGCCCCGCCTGCTGCATAGATTTCTCGCAGGTACTGCATGTCAGGCGTGGCGATGTCTCCCCAGGCAGTGGTTGGGGAGAGACCGGCGCTCACCACCATCGCGTTAGGATCAGCCTCTTTGATGCGACGGTAGGCCTCCCTGAGCATGGCCACATACTGGGTAGCATTGGGCCGACGGTCGGCCCATTCCCGAGCCAGGTTCGGTTCATTCCACACTTCATAGGCGCGGATGCGCCCCTTGTAGCGAGTGGCCATGACGTATAAAAAGTCACCCAGATCGGCTGGGCGGTCGGGTGGGCCGTTGGTGGGGTAGTTACCTCCCGCCCACTGGGGCTGGTGGTCAATCCTCACGAGCAGGTCCAGGCCCAGCTTGTTGCACTCGTTCACGATCCAGTCCACGCGGCTCCAGTCATAGTGGCCCTTGCTGGCCCCCTCCACATCCCGCCAGCCGATGTTCTGCTTGACCCACGTGAAGCCCGCCTCCTTGATCATCCCCATGTCCCGGCTGGCAACTTCAGGCCGCCACCAGAGGAATGCCTGCATGCCATACTCCGGCGAGTTCATTTTGAATGACTTGGCCACTGGCGTTGTGGGCCGGGCGGTGGGCACCGATGTTGCCGTAGCCGGAACCGCTGTCGCAAGCGAGAGGGTGGCCGTTGGCACCACCGGGGTCGCGGTAGGCAATGACGTGCTGACCGCCGTAGCCGTCGCAGCCAGTGTGGCCGTTTCCTCCACGGCGGGTACCGTACTGGTGAAGGTTGGCCGGGGTGTGCGCGTGGCTGCCAAAGGTGTCGCAGCCGCTGGCGCGCACGCTGTACAAGAGAGCAATCCAAGAACGATCAGAAACCGCACGGCAAGGCCGATAGGGTGGCCGTCCCACCGAACGCCTGCATTGTACCAAAGTGAATTGTGATCGGTCACTATAACCTTCCTCTGTGCATATGCACATCGGCTGGCAACAAACAGAGCACGGGGAAAGGCTCCCCGTGCTCTGTTTCATCCTTGCCAGCGATAGACTACTTGGGCATGTTGGCCAGCGCGGCAAATGACTGACGAGGGCTCCAATCCGGCCTCACGATGCCAAACGCGGCTTTCTCATCCCGGGCGCCGCTCACCGGTCCAAAGTTCAGGTTCCACAGGAACATCGGGCCCACCCAGCCCCAATTCTTGGCCATTTGGTAGGCGCGCACGATGAACTGGGCCTGTTCCTCTTCGGTGTTGTCGGCAGCGTACTCGTATCCTTGAACCGGCGCTACTCCCAAGCCCTGCACCGACGCCCAGCCAAACTCGGTGACCCAGATGCGCTTGCCGCTGTCGCCGTTGGCGACCATGATGTTGCGATAGTCTTCCATGGTGTTGCGGAAGTACCAGCTTGGATGCCCCTTAGCCGCGCCCGTCGCGGGGTCATTCCAGGTTCTCCAGTCCGCATCCGGCGGGTTATTGTACCCGCTGGGGTGGGCGCCGATGGCATCGCAGTAGTTCTTTAGCCCGGCCGCGTACATCTGCTGCAAATACACTCGGTCATCGATGGCGATATTCCCGTCGTTCCAGCCAGTGGGGGTAAGGGCGCCCGAAATGACTGTCGCGCCAGGGTCAACAGCCTTGATGGCCTGGTAGGCCGGCCTGAGCAAGGCGACGTACTTGGCCGCGCTCAACTTGTTCCCCTGTCCACCCCACTCATAATACAAGTTCTGCTCATTCCAGATCTCATAGGCTTGCACGCGCCCCTTGAAATGGGTGGCCAGAGCCCGCACGAAATCGGCATAAGTGTTGGGATCAACCGGCGGGCCTTCATCGGTATCGCCAGCGGGGCGAGCCCAAGCCGGCGCTTTCACCACGCTGAAGAGGACCTTGATGCCGGCAGCCTGAGCGCTGTTGGCGATGTGGTCCAAGTCTCCGCTGCTCTGCTCTGACGCCGGGTCGCCGGCCGGAGNNTGAGCGCTGTTGGCGATGTGGTCCAGCTCACCAAAATTGTACTGACCCGGGCCCGGGTTGTGCGCTTTCCACTCGACCTGCTGCTTGATCCATCCGAATCCCAACTGCTGCACCGCCCCAAGAATACGGCCCAGATCCTGACCGCCCATCATGTGGGCCTGGATGCCGTAAGCGAAACCTGGCCCGCGAGAGGCGGCTGCTACTACCGGTTGAGGCTTTGCC
>DDYO01000042.1 GCA_002348045.1 Anaerolineales bacterium UBA2232 | reverse complement strand
GGGCAACGAGGGGCGAGGCATGCAGTACACCATGGGATGGGAGGATCGCCTGCCAGGCCCGTGGGTCGTTGGTCTGATTGTCGCTGTTATAGGTGTGGTGGCTGTTCTGGCCATCGCCAGCATCGTGCTACGCTATGTGAGCGAGGGCGCGCTGATCGGAATGGTTCGCGAGGCAGAAGACGCTGGCGAAACCAACGTACGCAGCGGCTGGCGTGCCGGCTGGCGACGCTTCCTGCACCTCCTGGCCATCGACTTGATGGTGGGCATTCCTGCGGCGATTACCGTGGTGATCCTGCTCGGAATCGGCGCCTCACCTTTGCTGCTTCTCCTGGCCGAGGTGAAGGTGCTAACGATCATCGGTGTCGTGATGACCATTCTGCTAATGTTGTTGGCCATCGCCTCGATCATCGTCCTGGGGACGCTATTGTCCGTACTGCGGGGCTTTGGTTTCCGAGCCTGTGTCCTGGAGCAGCAAGGTCCGTGGGCGTCTCTGCAACGCAGCTACCACCTGCTGCGCCAGAACGGCCGACAGGTGGTGGGGATCTGGCTGGTGATGCTGGGCATCGGCATGGCCGTAAACCTGGCAGCGATTCCTGTCGGGCTCTTGATCGCAGCACTGGTGGGCGGTCCCACCATGGCCGTCTATGCCATGACCAAGGCGATGGCACCCACGGTCCTGATCGCGGCGGCTCTAGGGTTGGTTGGTGCTCTGATCATGGCGGCTGTGTTGAGCGTCTATCAGGTCTTTCGTTCGACGGTGTGGACCCTGACATACACCGAGATCGCTCCCCGTCCTCAGGAATAGCGCGGTGCGGCCTGGCCGGGTAGAGGATACCGAGCCCCTGCCCGGCTTTTCTTTTGACATCCCTGAAGCGGCCGAACGGCCACGTTTGGGCCTATGCTGTTGCTGCACTATACTTGAGCGGTACAGGCCCGCCTGCCGTCTGTAGCCGCCATGGTGGAGGAGAGCACGATGTCCGAAGACAAAGAACTCGACGTAGTCATTAGCCCAGACACGCAGCGCGCCCTGCGCCTCCCGCCGGGGCAGAAACTGACGAACCGCTGGCCGGTGCTTCACTATGGATTTGTGCCACGCATCGATCCGGCCAAGTGGACGTTTCGCATCACTGGCCTGGTCAAGGAAGAGCGGACCCTGGATTTCGCTCAATTCATGGAATTGCCGCGGATCGAGGTCTTCTCGGATATTCATTGCGTCACTTCCTGGTCGCGCCTGGACAACCGATGGGAAGGCGTGAGCACCTCAGTGCTCAAGGACCTGGTGAAGATAGAGCCGGCTGCCTTCTTTGTGTCCGTGCAGGCCGCAGCCGGCTTCACCACGAATTTGACCTGGGCCGACTTTTTCCAACCAGATGTGCTCCTGGCCATCAAGCATGATGGGGAGCCACTCACGGCGGAGCACGGCGGACCGGTACGGCTGGTGGTTCCTCGCCTGTATTTTTGGAAGAGCGCCAAGTGGGTCACAGGCGTGCAATTCCTGGCCCGGGACAAGCGCGGCTTCTGGGAGTCCAACGGCTATCACAACCACGGGGACCCGTGGAAGGAAGAGCGCTACGGTTAGGGCCCTGGTGCTCCTTCGGTCATTCTGTGACTGAGGAATTCTGTTCGCCGGTTTTCCAGCGGTCGGTCGGCGTGAGGTGGCGGTGTGACTCAACTGGAAGGAAAAGGGCCGATGCAGACAACCAAGGTCGTTAAACCCCCTCTCGGCAGTCGCATGATGACGGCGGTCATCGTGTGCTTCCTCTGGTTGGCTGCGGTTCAGCTCCTCAACTTGTATGTCGTGCGCACCCGGGAGTTGCGGCTGGCGGCTGCAGCCTCACAGGATGCCAGCGCGCAGGTCCGACTTGCCGAGCTCACCAGCAAGGCCGGGCTGGTGCAGACTCGACTGATCAGCCAGTGGAATTCCGGTTCCCAGGAGTCGGCTGAGCAGTTCCGCGCCGAGAGCCTTCGCTTGGACGAGGAGATTGCAGATCTAACCCTGGGCCTGAGGGCGCTGCTGCTGAGGCCCGATGAACGCGTTACTCTCGACGAGTTTCAATTCGCTTGGCTTGCTTATGCTGGGGCCCGCGCCAGCACGGCACCGGATCAGGCTGGAGCCGGGCTCCCTCAGGAAGTGGTCCAGAGCGGAACTGTGGCAATGGACAGGCTCCGGGATCTGCAGGTAATCGTCTCAGAGCAGGTTCAAGACAGGATGCAGGCAGCTGGGGCCCAGCGCATGCAGGTTCAGAACATCATGATGACGATGAGCGTACTGGCAACCCTTCCGGCGCTGTTGTTGGCCGTCTTTGTAGTCAACCAGATTGCCAAAACCGCGGAATCCCTTACCAGCGTTGCTCGCCTCGTCGCAGCAGGCGACCTCGATTGGACCCTTCAGGTTGACGCCAGCGATGAGCTGGGCTCCTTGAGCGAAGCGATGAACCGCCTCATACGAAATACCAGGAGGATCGCTGCGGCACGCCGTGAGGCCGTGGAGCAACTGGACCGCGAAATGGCCGACCGCCGGCGTTTGGAGACAACCCTCGCTGCCGAGCGCAAGGGCCATGAGGCCCTGCTCCCATTGCTGGGCGATGGGGTGATTACCACCGATGCTGCAGGCCGTGTCGTCAGACTCAACCGGGCGGCTGAAAGGCTCACCGGCTTGAGCCAGCGCGAGATGGTTGGCCGACCCATCGCTGACTTCCTGCCAGGTGTCAGCAGCACGCATCCCTCCATGGGTCCAAGTGTGGTGCACCAGACACTCACCAGCGGACGCGTCAGTGCTCGCGCAGACCGCGCGATGCTGGTGGCCAAGGACGGAACCCATCGCACAGTGACCTTTCACACAACGCCCATCCACGATGCCGATGACCGAGTGATCGGGGTCACGGTAGTCTGCCGTGAATCGTCTCGCCCTGATGCGTGACAGCACTTGCCCTCCGACCGCCGGAGAACTCAGCCTGTGATCCGCTCACTCTATCGGTGCGCTGATGGCCAGATTCGCACCAATCTCACCGCCGAGGAACTGCTGGCGGCCCGGTCGGACGCCCAGGGACTGCTGTGGGTGGACTTCAATTGTGCACCTGCCGATGCGTGCGAGCCAATCCTGCGGGATGTTTTCGGCTTTCATCCTCTGGCCATCGATGACGCCTTGAAGGAAACCCATGTTGCCCGGGTGGATGATTGGGAGCAGTACCTCTACTTGGTACTTCACACGGTGGAGCTAGAGGAAAAGTACCCGCTGGAACTCCGCAGTCTAGAGCTGGACGTATTCCTCGGCACGAACTATCTCGTCACGCACCACGAGCGAACCATGGGGGCAGTCGACGACATCTGGCATCGCTGGCAGTCCAACGAGCGAGGGCTTCGCAGTGGGCCAGGGCGTCTTTTGTACGAGCTCGCTGACCAGCTGGTAGCAGCCTATTTGCCGGTCATCGACCGTATGGACGACCTGGTCGACCACATCGAGCAGCAGATGTTCGACCATCCACAGCCGCAGATCCTGGAGGACCTCTTCCGGCTTAGGCGCGCGGTGGTAGATATGCGCCGGACCATCGCGCCGGAGCGTGAAGTCCTCAACCGGCTGGCGCGGGATGACTTTGCGGTCATCGACCGACGGCTGCGCATCTACTTCCGCGATGTCTATGACCACCTCGTTCGACTGCACGAAACCTGCGAGAGTCTCCGGGACTTGGCCGGCGGTGCCCTCGAGGTCTACCTGTCGGTGGTCAACAACCGCCTCAATGATGTAATGAAGACTCTGACAATCATCACTACGCTGTTTATGCCAATCTCGTTCCTTTCAGGCTTTTTTGGCATGAACTTTTTCCAGCCCGCACAGCCACTCGTTGCCTGGACGGGCATGCCAGCCCTTGTTGCGACCCTGGCCGTCATGGTCCTGTTGCCACTGGGGATGTTTATGTGGGTGCGCCGCCGCGGCTGGATGTGACGGCACTCTAGACCGCGACCGGGCCTGCAAAGCCCTTGACGCTTCCGGTCTTTAACGCGCTGGTGGCGCCCAACGCGATTGAGGCGACAAAAACGGCCGATCCGTCCGGCGCTCAGGAGGAGCCCACTGGTATCCGTGGAGCTCAGGAGGTCTGCCGCCCCCTGGAGCTCGGAGTTCGTAGATTGACCAAGGTTGAGGCCGCTGCGATACCCGGCTTAGTCGGATTGCTCTGTTGATCCAGCCCGCGGCTGGAAGAAGTGCGCGGCGTGACTCAGGCGGAGAGTCGTTTCTGCCACGACCGGGTGCCAGGTTGCCGCGTGGCAATCAGCTCCACCCTGGCATCTTGTCGCCGTCAGCAGCGCAATCGATACGCCAGCAATCTCCCGCGTTGTTCTGAACTCTGGTGAAGGAGCACCCAGTGGAGCCGTCGAGGTCAGAGAACCCGCCCGCAACCCTGACGCGCTCGGAGATGCTGCGCAGGCTGCCGCCGGAGTGGCCAGCGTCCGGATTGCGAGAGGCCACCCGACAGCACCTCGCGATCCATGGTGGTTGCGTGGTCGTGCTGGATGACGATCCTACCGGAACCCAGACCGCCCACGACGTTTGGGTTCTCACCCGTTGGCAAGTCCAGGACCTCGTCCGCGGCCTCGGCGCCGGAGACCCGGCTCTGTACATCCTCACCAACACCCGCAGTATGCAGCCCGATCAAGCGGCTGCTTGCACCCGGGAGGTCACCTTCAATCTGGCCCAGGCCATGCAGGCAACGCGGCGTCCCGTGATGCTGGTGAGCCGCAGTGACAGCACCCTCCGCGGGCACTTCCCGGTAGAAGTGGATGCCCTGAGCAGCGCGTGGGTGTCGGCCACCGGCCAAGCCTTCGATGGGGTGATCCTGGTGCCCTTCTTCGCCGAGGGGGGGCGGTGGACCGTCGGCGATGTGCACTGGGTTGCTGATGGCGACCGGTGGGTTCCCGTCGCCCAGACCGCCTTTGCTCGCGACCACACCTTTGGTTTCTCCTCCTCTCGCCTTCCAGACTGGGTGGAAGAAAAGACCGGCGGCCAAGTCCCGGCGTGCCAAGTTACCAGCATTCCCCTGGAGGTCATCCGACCGGGCGGGCCTGATGCAGCCTATCAACGCTTGAGTGTCGTTCGCAACGGCCAGGTTGTGGTCATCAACGCTGCCTCCTACAGCGACCTGGATGTGATCGTGACCGCTGCCCGGCGCTGCGAGGCAAAGGGACAACGATTCCTCTATCGCACCGCCGCTTCCTTTGTCAAAGCTGCCGCGGGACTGCACGACTATCCTCTGCTAACCCGATCCACGCTGCTGTCTGGCAAGGACCAGCGACCGGGGCTAGTGGTGTTTGGATCCCATGTGCCCCAAAGCACTGCTCAGCTTTACAGGCTGCTGGAGGCGCCTCAGGTGGCCGGCTGTGAATTATCGGTGCCCAAGATCATGAACCCGATCACTCGCAGTGGTGAAATACGGCGTGCAGCGAGCGTCCTTGGGCGGGCGCTGCGTGACCAAAGGCACGCGCTCCTGTACACCAGCCGCGCCGTCACCCTTGGTCAGGACCCGGCCGAGTCGCTGCGCATCGCCCGCTCCGTCTCCATGGCATTGGCAGAGACCGTGAGGCGCATTGATGCAACTCCAGGGTTTGTGCTGGCCAAGGGTGGAATCACCGCCAGTGACCTGGCCACTGGGGCGATGGGAGTGCGGGCGGCCAGGGTTCTTGGGCAGATGCAACCCGGCGCGCCGGTATGGCTGCTGGGCAGTGAGAGCCGCTGGCCCGGCCTGCCATACATCGTCTTCCCGGGAAACGTGGGCGATACTCAGGCCGTGGCTTACGCGGTAACCGAATTGAGCCCACTATAGATTGAGGGGACTGCACCATGGGAGAACACCGAGACATTCCCCCTGTGGCCTGGCGGCGTCGCCTCGATGCCGTGCTGACGAGCCCAGGCCGGCCGAGCCGGCCTCCGCTGATGGAGATCGTCAAGCTCCTGCCGCTGATGCTTCGCTTGCAGCAGCACCTCCGCCATGAACGCTCCCTGGGGCGAGAACCCGAGAATCCCTTTACGCCTCCCGTTCCCGGCGCGATTCAGGGCGTACCCCTGGGCGGCATTGGGGGCGGCAGCATCACCCGCGGATGGCGGGGAGATCTGTGCCGCTGGCAACTGCGACCGGGCCATCCTCAGCACGGCACGGTGTGGGCCGACCAATTCTCCGTCCGGGCGGAGCGCCCAGGTCAAGCACCGCAGGCCCAGGTGCTTTACCCCGGCCGGCCGCCAGGCAATCGCCTGTCCTCCTGGAGGTGGAACCTGCCTGGCGACCGCGCCACTTACCATGCTCTTTTCCCTCGGGCGTGGACGGTCTACGAGGAAGCCCTGCCCGGGCTACGTCTGACGTGTCGCCAGATCTCGCCGGTAATCCCTCACAACTACCGCGAGAGCAGCCTGCCGGTTGCCATCTTTGCTTGGAACATCGAGAACCTTGGACCGGACCCTGCTCGCGTCAGCCTGCTCTTTACGTTTCAGAATGGCAATGGAGCGGACAATGACAGCGCTGGCGGTCACGCCAACAGGGAGTTGCGCCTGGAGGGTAGCAGTGGCACCATCGTTGGCGCCACGCTGCACCACCTGCACCGGCAACGCCGGTCTGATCTCCAGCCGGAAGGGCTCTCGGACTGCCCAAGGCTCGAGCCTCAGCCGGACTATCCCCTGACAATCCCCTGCAACGAAGGTCAGAACGCCTGCTACGATCCACTGACGTTTGCCATCGGCGCTGCGTCCGCGCCCGGAGTTGAGGTAAGCAGCTGCCCTCAGTTTTTCACCAACGGTGACGGCTCCGAAGTCTGGCTTGACTGGACGACCCACGGCGCTCTGACCTCCCGCGGAGCGACCTCGCCGTCGAGTCGTGGTGAAACCATCGGAGCGGCCGTCGCCGCCGCCGTCGAGGTTCCTCCTCGTGCCTCGCGCTCCGTGGCATTTGCCCTGGCATGGGACATGCCGCTGGCACGATATGGCGACGGTCGAGCCCACCGGCGGCGATACACCCGCTTTTTCGGCGCCTCTGGCAACGCTGCGCCTGCCTTGCTGGCGGAGGCCCTGGAGCACTATCCTTCCTGGGAGGCCCAGATTGAGGCCTGGCAGCGCCCTATCTTGGAGGATGCCGACTTGCCCGATGACTACAAGGCAGCCCTCCTCAATGAGCTGTACTATGTCGTCGACGGGGGCGCGGTCTGGACCGACGGCGAGGAAAATGCCGCCCCGGCGCCGGCCGCAGACATGGGGCACTTTGCCTACCTGGAAGGCCTCGAATACCCCATGTACAACACGTACGACGTTCACTTTTACGCTTCCTTCGCCCTCGCCCAGCTTTGGCCCAAGCTGGAGCTGTCGCTGCAGCGCGACATCGCCCGGTCCGTTGCGATGGAGCACCCCGAGGAGCGCCGGTTGGTGGCCAGCGGCCGGTTGGCTCCACGGAAAGTGCGGGGTGCCGTGCCACACGATCTTGGCCTGCCGACCGAAGACCCCTGGTACAAGGTTGACGGGTACAACTTTCAGGACGTGAGCCGCTGGAAAGACCTCGGTCCCAAGTTCGTGCTTCAGGTTTACCGCGACTGGGCTGCCACAGCGGATCTGCCCTTCGTGCAGCAGGTATGGCCAGCCGTGCGCGAAGCGCTCGCTTATGTCGGGCGATTCGACCACGATGGCGATGGCATCCCCGAAAACGAGGGCTATCCAGATCAAACCTACGACATGTGGCCCGCGGCCGGCGTCAGCGCTTACAGCGGAGGACTATGGTTGGCGGCCCTGGAAGCAGCTGCGGCTCTGGCCGACATCCTGGGCGAGGCCGAAGCGGCAGAGGAGTACCGGGCGATTGGCTCCCGGGGGCGGTCCAGCTACGAGGCCAAGCTCTGGAATGGCCAATACTATGACTATGATTCGAGCGCCAGCCGCCATCACGACAGCATCATGGCCGACCAACTGGCCGGGCAATGGTACGCCAGGTCCTGCGGATTGCCGGACATCGTCCCGCGCGACCATGCCCTCAGCGCCCTGAAAGAGATCCTGGAGCATAACGTGAGGGGTTTTGGCGACGGGACGCTGGGCGCGGTGAATGGTATGCGTCCCGCTGGGGGCATCGACACCAGCAACATGCAGTCCCAGGAAGCCTGGACGGGCACGACCTATGGCCTGGCGGCGACGATGATTTGTCACGGTCTCATCCCCGAGGCTTTTGAGACCGCCAGGAGTGTGTACGGCTCGGTCTACGGCCGACTTGGATACTGGTTCCAGACCCCCGAAGCCTGGGATCGCAGGGGCAGCTATCGCTCCCTGGCCTACATGCGACCACTGGCCATCTGGGCCATCCAATGGGCCTGGGAGCGCCGGAACAAGAGCTGATGACCGGCCTCGTCCGGAGAACAGTCCAATCGCCCACGCTGTAGTTGCCAGAGCGCACCGCGGCAGCGGCAACTTGCTCACAAAGGGGGGAAGCCCCTATACTACGAGGCCAGAGGCCTCACTCATGGAGATCCCGACCAGCAGTAGGGCACCGAGAAGACAGGACCAAGGAGGTCAAGGCATGCCATCGTCGTCCCGGCACCGCTGGTTTGTCATCGTGGTGTTCTTTGCTTTCATGCTGCTTCACCAGACCGACCGGCTCCTCATCGGCCCGCTTACCTCGCAGATCATGGAAACGTTCCGCATTGACGAAGCGCAGATGGGCGCGGTCTTCACGGGCGCTCTCATCGTCGCCGGATTGCTCTATCCGGTGTGGGGATACTTGTACGACCGCTACTCCCGAGCCAAGCTGCTGGGCGTCGCCTCCTTGATCTGGGGCTCGACGACATGGATGAGCGCCATTGCGCCCTCCTTTGGCACCTTCCTCGCGACCCGCGCGTCGACGGGCATCGACGACTCCAGTTATCCGGGCCTGTACAGCCTTGTCGCTGACTACTTTGGGCCCGAGATGCGCGGCAAGGTCTACGGCCTCCTGCAGCTTTCGCAGCCCATCGGCTACATGCTGGGCATGGTGCTGGGGCTCTTCCTGAGCGGGACCCTGGGTTGGCGCGGAATCTACTACCTGACTGGCACGCTGGGTTTTCTTCTGGCAGGCGTCATCTACTTTGGCATCCGCGAGGCGCCCCGGGGCGGATGCGAGCCCGAGCTGCGCAACCTCGAGCAGGTTGGCGTGTACCGCTTTGAACTGGGCAAGGCTTTGGGACTGTTTCGCAAGCGCAGTCTGCTCCTGCTCTTTCTGCAGGGGTTCTTTGGAGTGTTCCCGTGGAACACCATCACCTATTGGTTCTTCCGCTATCTGGAAAAGGAACGTAACTATACCGCTTCTGCCGTCTTCACCACCATGACCGCGGCTGTGCTGGTGCTGGCCTCTGGCTATTTTGTAGGGGGCGCTATAGGCGACTGGGCATTCCGACGGTCCCCACGGGGGAGGGTGCTGGTCGCCATGACCGCCGTCCTGATCGGAGCAATTGGCCTGGTGTTGACCATGTCCACTCCCATCGAGAATCAGGGATTGTTCATGGTTTTGCTGAGCGTCACCGCCCTGTTCATTCCCATCTCCGCTCCCAATGTCATCGCGACTGTGTACGACGTGACCTTGCCGGAGGTGCGCAGCACGGCACTGGCGGTGCAGTATTTTATCGAACAGGGAGGAACCGCTTTGGCGCCCCTCATGGCTGGCGTCATTGCAGTGCGGTACTCGCTGCACAGCGCGATCCTGTGGATCTGCGTGTCCACCTGGATCCTGTGCGGTTTGGCCCTGGCCGGGGTCGCCTTCCTCGTCCCCAACGACGTTGCCACCCTGCGGGGACAAATGAGGGAGCGTGCTGAACAGGAGCTTGCCGCACAGGCAAGCAGGTGAGCCGGCGGCACAAGCCGGATGCGCATCACCGCACCGGCCATGACAGCACGAAGGAGGATCGAGCTCCGCGCATGAGGCCGCATGAAAGGCGACAGGGAGGCGCAGTTTGAGGACGGCGCACTTTGATGAATGCGTCCGAGCTGCTCTTGCACAGGAACCCGTTGGCCGGCGCGAGGGGTTGGCGGAGCTCCACGATCTCGTCTATGTCAACTACATGAGCAGCCTAGCACGCCTAAGCGGGGCTCAGGCGGCCCGCCAGGGCGTCGACGGTCGAAGCATCGCTCAGGTCGTGGGCCACATTGCCGAGTGGGAGCGCTGGGCAATCCTGGCCGTGAGTGAGGTCCTGGCGGGCGTCGAACTGCCACGGCTGATGTCCTTGCGGGGCTATCCAGCCGATGATGCCCCATCGCGCAGCTTTAGCACTGAGGACGGGTTTAATGCCTACCAGGCCGCCCGGATGTCCTCCTGGCCATGGGAGCGAGTCCGCGCCGTGGCGATTGCCCAGGCAACCGCCTTATACGGCCTCTGGGCTCGCCCTGGCGTTCTCCCGCTGCATCGCATTGAACGCACCCGGCCGGCTTCGTGGAGACTTGGCGATGGCAGCCAGTTGACGGTGAGTGCGGGCTGGTGCCTCTGGCTGGTCACGCTGGAGCACGCTGGCGTTGATCATGCCGTTGATCTATACCCGGAAGAACAGGAGCAAGGAGCGCCATGATTCACTCTGATATCCCGTTGGTAGACCTGCATCGTCATCTTGACGGCAACGTCCGACTGCAAACCCTGTTGGACATCGGCCGTCACCACAACCTCAAGTTGCCGGCATGGGACACGGAGGGCTTGAGGCCCCACGCCCAGGTGACCACGCCCGTAGCCGACTTGGCAGACGGCATCGGCAAGTTCGTGCTCACCCAACAGGCCTTTGTGGACTATGAGGCATGCCAGCGAATCGTCTGGGAGAACCTTGAAGACGCCGACAGAGAGGGTCTGGATTATGTCGAACTCCGTTTCAGCCCGGTGTTCATGGCAGAGGCTCACCGGCTGGACCCATTTGGCGTGGCGTCCGCGGTGTGCGAAGCCTGGCAAGAAGGGCGGAATCGCTGGTCGGTGCAGTCCAAGCTAATCGTCATCCTATCCCGTCACTACGGCGTTGACTCCTGCCGTGTCGAGGTGGAAACCGCGCTGGCCAACCGGGACAAGGGTGTCGTCGCCATCGATCTGGCCGGCGTGGAGACGGATTATCCGGGCAGCCTTTTCGTCCCCCACTTTCAGCAAGCGGCCAATGCGGGGCTGCGCCTGACCGCCCACGCCGGCGAATGGTCCGGTCCGCAAAGCGTCTGGCAGGCCGTCCAGGACCTCCACGCGGAGCGCCTGGGACACGCCGTGGGCGCGGCGCAGGATCCCGCTCTTGTAGACCTGTTGCTGGAGCGCCAGATTGGCATCGAGATGTGCCCAACCAGCAACCTGCAGTTCAGCGCGGTCTCCAGCATTGATCAGCATCCATTGCCGGCCTGGTTGAGGCGCGGGCTTCGGGTGACCCTCAACACCGACGACCCGGGCATCAGCGGCATCGACCTGGCCCACGAGTACCGGCTGGTCTCGGACGCGATGGGCCTCAGCAAGGAAGAAATGCGTCGCCTTCAGACCAACGGTGTGGAGGCCGCTTTTCTCACGGAGCAGGAGCGCCAAGCTCTGTGGGCCAAGAAGAGCCCGGAGCCAGCCTCTTCGTCGGGACATGCGGCACCCTGGGAGTAGGCGAGACCTGCTCGACCGCTGACGGCAAGCGTAGCACGATGGAAGGACCTATGGACTCGACCTTGCAGTCCCTGCGCCACATATCACTGCTGGCGAGCCTGTCTGACGAGGCGCTCCTCCGTGTCGCGCGGGTGGCGGAACGGAGGGAGTTCGTCCCCGGCGAGATAGTCATCCTTGCCGGAGAGCCGTGCCGCGCCGCTTACTTGGTCAGCAGCGGCCAGGTTCGCGTGTACCGCCTCTCCACCGAAGGACGCGAGCAGGTTCTGGCCCGGCTAGGGCCCGGGCAGGCTTTCAACACGGTGCCGGTGTTTCATGACCAGGGAGTGAACCACGCCACCGTTGAGGCTGTCGCGCCCACTGTGCTCTACGCTATTCGTCGGGAGCATCTGCGACGACTGCTGTTGGACTGCCCGGACCTTGCCTGGTCCCTGCTCCAGGACATGGCTCAGCGACTGGACCACCTCACCAATCTCGTAGAGGACCTGTCCCTGCGAACGGTGCGGGGACGTCTCGCACGTTTTCTGCTGGACCACGCCCATCCGACCCAGGTCACCGGGTCATGGACGCAGGAAGAGATCGCCGCCTCCCTCGGTACTGTCCGGGACATGGTGGGGCGGTCCCTGCGGGCCCTTGCCGATGCCGGTCTGTTAAGGATGGAGCGGCAACGCATCACCCTCCTGGATCGATCGGGCCTCGAAGCCGAAGCCGAGAGCTAGCGGCCATCGGCAAACCACGGTACCCGCGTTAACCTCATCCCAGGAGCACGCATTCGGCGTGCTCCTGGATTAGTCCGCCAGCGGCGGTCCGCGTGCCGCACCCCCCTAGGACAGGGTTCGGCTCACGTGTGATGCAGCCGTGGCCCCTGCACTCACTTCTGCCTTTAAGTGGCTAATCCCTCTGGAAAAGACACCAGTGCGACTAAAGTCGCAGACAGAGGTGCGCTGAAACGCTATACTGAGAGGGTCAGAGCTGGAGGAGAGTCAGCATGGTGTGGGCGCTACCGGAAATCAATCGAGATGTCTGCGATCGGTGCGGGAGATGTGTCGCCCTCTGCCCAGCGCAAGCTGTGACCATGTATCCCGAGGGCCCCAGGATTTCAAGCCCTCAAGACTGCTCCTTTTGCACACGATGCGAAGAGATGTGTCCGCGGCAGGCCATCTCATGCCGCTTTGAGATCTCGTGGGGATTGACAACTCAATCAGGAGGCTAGATGCCAGTTAGGTCTATAGTTCGAATTGATGAGGAGTTATGTAATGGTTGTGGCGCCTGTGTCACCCCCTGTGCCGAAGGAGCCATCGTCATGGTGGACGGCAAGGCCAAGGTGATCAGCGACAACCTGTGTGACGGCGCCGGTTTTTGTCTGAGCGTGTGCCCCACCGGAGCTTTGACTATTAAGGAGCGCGAAGCGGAGGCCTTTGACCACAGCGCTGCGGAGGAACAACAGCAACAGCGTGGCGTTCGCTACATCGCCCAGCGATGCTTCCGCTGCAACGCCAGCGAGGAGCGAGCCACACTGGTGCCTTGTCGCAGTCGGGGTGAGAGCCTTTGGGTCTGTACCCGCTGCCTGCCCGCTCTGATCCATGGATAGGAACGGCAAGGAGGTGCAACGATGACGCTGTTCAAGGGGTGCCCTGGAGCCATCAACATTCGCGAAGCCCGCCCAGAATCCACGGTATGCCCTGTTTGCGGTGGCGAAGCTGAGCTTTGGTCCGACGAACGGGCCGGGCGGTGCCATCACTGCGGTGCGCAGCTCAAGCGCGAGTTAGGGCCTTCCTGCTATCAGTGGTGCAAGTATGCCGCTGACTGCATTGGGGAAGATAAACTGAGCCAGCTTCTCGAACCGGAGCTTCCATCATAATGGGGCACGTTGCCCTCTACGACGAGTTCAGTGCCGACTATGACCGATTCGTTGATTGGGCTGGACGCCTGCAGGTGGAGTTGCCGTTCATCGAGGAGCGTCTGTTGGCCGTCGGAGCCCGCAGAGTCTTGGATGCTGCGTGCGGGACGGGCGCCCATGCGCTGGCTTTGGCGGAGCGCGGCTACCAGGTGATTGGAGCGGATCCCAGCACCGGCATGATCGATCGAGCGCGCCAAGTGGCCACTGATCGAGGGCTAGATGTGGACTTTGTCGTCGCCGGCTTTGGGCAGATGGCCGCCCTCGCAGGGAACTCTTTTGATGCGGTCCTCTGCCTGGGAAACTCTCTACCCCACGCACTGAGTTCGGAAAGCCTACAGGACACCCTGCTCGACTGGGCATCCTGCTTACGCTCTGGCGGACTGCTGCTCATCCAGAACCGCAACTTTGACGCCATCGTCTCCCAAAGCCTGCGCTGGACTGAACCCCAGAGCCACAGAGAAGGCGACGAGGAATGGATCTTCCTCCGTTTCTATGACTTTGTGGGCGATGGCCTGCTCAATTTCCACGTGGTCACGTTGCACCGCCGAGATTTGGCCGAGTGGGAGCAGCGGATATCCAGCACCCAGTTGCGACCCATCTTGCGCGCAGATCTACTGGAGGCGCTCCAGAAGAGCCACTTTGACCATGGTGGGGTTTGGGGCGACATGCAGGGCCAGCTTTTTGCGGAGGTCCGCAGTCCCAATCTTGTCATCGCTGCCACGCGCTCGGCATCTACCTTTCGCTGACCGTTCCGTCGCCGAGGCCGCGGACGTCATTACTCCAAGGGCTCGCCTGTCCCTTTGCCATCGGGAGGCGGTGGGAGTTCACATCCGCAGTGTACCTGGTAGTACAGCGCATCTTGTCGGTAATCCTCAAGCGCTTTCCGCGCTGCATTCTCGCCGATGGCGGCCGCGTTGCGCAGTTGCTCAGGCAAGCTCGGGCTCGCCCAGTACCGGGGCAGGAGCATCAGGGGATCACCCAGCTCGATCTCCCGTTCGAACAGAGGTATCCAGTTGTACATCAAAGGCCCGCGTGAATTGACGGTAAAGGCCACTCGATAGCCGGCTTCCCTGGCCAACTCGAGCGCCCTGGAGGAGTAGTTGCCGCCTGGCCACACATACGCCACTGGCTTTATTCCCAGGTGATTGTGGAAAGCGCCCAGCGAGCCCGAGAGCTCCTCGCGGATGACATCATCCGGCGTGCTCTCCGTCAGGTAACGATGCTCAAGGCCATGCGACTGAACGTCTACCACGCCCTCGGACTGCCAGACCTCCAGTGTCTTCCACAGCCCATCGATCCAGGTAGTGTTGCCTACGATCCACCCCAGGGAGATAGTCCACCCATTCTCCCGAGCGATTGGCAAGAAATAGTCCTTGAGCATCTGGGGCCGCCGGTCGTCCACGATCCAAATCATAGAACGTGGGGGAATGCGGCAGTTGTATTCCAAGAATCCGACCAGTTCAGGGATGGTGATGGTCTGGAATCCCAGCTCTCGAGCCGTTTGAGTGATCCGATTGAGATCTCCGACCGGAATAGAGGTGTCTCCCGGTCTAAAGGTGCCGCCCTCCTTTACGCTGTGGAACATGATAGGCACAACTATCGTTCCCGGCGAGCTTCGCGAAGGATCCCACTTGGCGCGGAGGTACCCGCACATATCGGTCAGGTAGGTTTGCGGCTCAACGTAGTGGGCCAAGAGCGTGGAAGTAAATACCGCTGGGACAGGGATGTCCATGGTAGGGAGCGGCAGCGCTGCCGGCTCAGCGGCTGCCTGGGTGGGCAGAGGCTTGATGGTGAGTGGAACGTGCGCGTTCGACGTCACCGTCACGGGAGTCACGGTGCCGCCCCGGGCGGCGGAGATAGCGGGCTCCTCCGAGGGACGGCCACAGGCGATACAGACCAGCGCGATGGAAGCCAGGACGAGCTTTAGAAGGCGATGAGAGTACATGCTTCACCCTGCTTTCTAGTTACCGACGAGATTATACCACAGCGGCGATCGTGGCAGCAGCGGGCTGATACATGCGTTCCGCGCCCAACTTGGCAGAAACGCCCGTTAGGCGTATGATACCCGGCATTCCTTTGCTCAAACCTGCAGTTCAGGCTTACCTAGACCCATGGACCGGTGACGAGGATTGGCACGTGGCAGCCATTGGGTCGAACACAAAATCTGGCTGCGGTTGAAACCTACAATCGGAGGCAGACTGGATGAAGCGTAACATCGTCGTGAGCGAGGCTAGCGGGGCGTGGATCGAGGAAAGCCCGGTGGAGATTGTCGAACGCAAGGGCATCGGCCACCCCGACAGCCTGTGCGACGGCATTGCCGAACGGATCTCGGTGGAGTACACCAAGTGGTGCGAGCAGCACCTGGGCGCCCAGCTCCACCACAATTTTGACAAGGTGCAGCTGGTAGCTGGCGAGGTGGAGGTGCGACCGGGCGGCGGGCACATGCTCAAGCCCATTCGCATCCAGATCGCGGGCAGGGGTACCCCTCAGACGCCTGACGGCCGCACGGTACCCATGGATATGATTGCCATCGAGGCGGCCAAAGCCCATATCCGGGACACTATGCTGCATCTGGATCCGGATCGCCACTGTGTAATTGACTGCTTTGCCGGGCGTGGCGCCAGTGAACTGATCAACGTAGTCGATAATGTCACCGCCAACGATACCAGCTTTGGGGTTGCCCACTGGCCGCGGTCCGGCTTGGAGCGAACCGTCTTTGACACCTGTCAATTCATCAACTATGAGCTCATCAAGCAGTTCCCCGTGGGTGAGGATGTTAAGGTAATGGGAGCTCGCTTGGATGACCAGATCATCTTGACCTGCGCCATCCCGTTCATCTCAACAGAAATCGGAGATCTGGGTGAGTACGCCGAAGTCAAGGGAGCAGTGTGGGAGGCTGTGCAGCGCTACGCAGCGACCTTGGATTCCCGCCCCGTGCGGGTGGACGTCAATACTGCCGACGACGAGACTTCCGGCGCTGTCTACCTCACCCTGACCGGTACCAGCGCCGAGTGCGGCGACGACGGTTCGGTAGGACGTGGCAACCGGGTGACCGGCTTGATCACTCCCTTCCGCTCAGCCTCTTTGGAAGCCGCCTCAGGCAAGAACCCCATTAGCCATGTGGGGAAAGTGTACAACGTACTTGCTCTCCTGGCTGCTCAAGACATCGTGTCCCAGATTCCAGAGGTACGTGAGGCACAGGTGTACGTTCTCAGCCAGATCGGCCACCCGCTGGATGAGCCCCTCATCGCCACCGCGGTGGTGCGCAGCGTCAACGGGCGCCTGTCGGACAGTGTATCCCAGCAGGTACGGGCCGTGCTGGACGACAGCCTGGCCAACATGGGCCGTATTCGAGTCAAGATCGCCAAGGGCGAAGTCTCTCTGTACTAGTCTCGGTATTCCAAAGCAACCCACCCCGCTTTGCATGAACGCACCCCGCAGCGCGAGGGTACCGTGCCAAGGCGGGGTGGGTCTTTTCCTACGGCAACGGCAGAGGTGCGGGTGAGAAGGATAGTTAAGCTGGCAGGCATCATCATGGCGTCCATTTTGCTCTTTCTGGTGCTCTTTCCGGCATGGAGCTTGACGATACGCTTTCGATCGAGCATGCACCTGGACGCGACAGCCGTCGGCCCTCGACCAGTCGCTCTGGTCTTTGGCGCTGGCTACTGGCCCGATGGCACTCCCAGTGATATTCTCAAAGATCGCGTGGATGCTGCCATCGAGCTGTACCGTCTGGGACGCGTGACCAGGGTGATTTTTAGCGGCGACAATCGGGTTGTGAGCTACAACGAGCCAGGGGCGATGAGGGACTATGCGGTTCAAAAGGGGCTGCCCCTGGAGGCCATAGTCCTGGACCAGGCCGGTCGGCGGACCTACGATTCCTGCTATCGTGCCCGTGACATCTTTGGCGTCCACGAAGTGGTGTTGGTTACCCAGAGGTATCACCTTCCCCGCGCTCTATACCTGGCCCAGGGTCTCGGGCTTGACGCAACGGGCTACATTGCCGACCGTCGACCCTATGTGCAGATTCGTTGGTACTGGTTGCGCGAGATTCCCGCCCTCTGGGCATCGTGGTGGGATCTCTGGGTGTCCAAGCCTGTGCCCGTGTTGGGAGACCCCATCCCAATCTCCTAGTTTGCCGGCAGGGCAGAGCATGCTACAATTCTTTCGAATCCTTAGGCTGGCAGCCGTACCAGTGGGTCGCGAGGCCAGCAGGGGTTCTGGCGTCACCGGTATTGCTCACTACTCCGCAAAGCCCAGATGCCGGAAGCGCCGCCTCAGGGCGAAGGTGGGTTGACTGCGGACGACACGGCATCCGCGAGCTGCTGGACTTACTGCGAACTTACTTGGCAGGCATGGGATGGGGTCTCGCCTCTGTGCCCGATGCCAACCAGGTGCTGAAAGGGCCAAAGCACGATGAGTCGCATTCTCCGTTGGCGCTTGCTATCTGCTGGACGTGAGGACACAACATGCAGGTAGAGTTCACCCTCAACTTTTATGATTATGTTGACTTCAACATCCACTTGAACCAGCGAGGGTCTACGGGACGGTGGCTTGGCATCGCTCGGTGGGTCCTTCTAGGCGTGCAGACCGTGGCCCTGGTCATCGTCTTCTATCCCCAATTGGTCAGCGGAGGCATTGGGCTGCTGATCGGCCTTTTGCCCATCATCGCCCTGGCCGGCCTCTGGCTCGTGGTGGTACCCTTTGTCTACCGCCAGTGGTTCAAATTGCAGGTGGCAAAACTGCCTGAGGACCGACGTGCGGGTTTGGGCCACCATGTATTGACTCTGACGACAGAGCATATCGTAGACCGGTCAGAAACCAGCGAGGCCATCACATCCTGGCATGAGGTCGAGGAGATTGCCAGCACTTCTAGCCACCTATTCCTCTACAGCGGTCCCGCAAGCGCCCATATCGTGCCCAGGCGCGCGTTTCCCAACGCGGACGCCTTCGAGGACTTTGCTGCGGCAGCCAGAGAATACCGAGAGAACGTTCCCCGGCGTCGGGCTGGCACGCACACCTTGACAGGAGAGCAAGAATGACCCTTCCCATGAACTTGTCAGGTCACTGGTATGGCGTTGTGCCGCCCCAGTTCGTGTACGCTCGACGGCGCTTTAAGCGGGTTGTCCTTGAGCCACCGGACGAGGTTCCTGGCTCATGGATTGGGGCAGGAAAGGTGATCTACGACGCCCCTGAGAAGCAGTTCCTGCTCACCGCCAGACCGCGCACAGCGGCTGAGGGAGTGCGTGGCTATGCAGTTCAGATATACCGCTCAGCGGACGGCGAGGCTTTTGATCTGATAACCAGCCTCACCAAGGAGGAATTAGCCCGGGACAGCGGGCTGGAGATCCACAGCCTGGAGGGAACCCAGCTCCTCAGGGACCCTCTGACCGGCCGCTGGCATCTGTACGTGGCAGTGGACACCGGGTCAGATTTTGTCTGGGGAGGTCTGTATTGGCAGACCCTGCTGGTCACCAGCGACAGCTTGGAAGGACCGTGGAAGACCCATGGCTTGGTGCTCAAGAACGACCGAGCCTACGATGCCAACCAGGCCCGCGACTGTACCATAGATATCGTAGATGGCACGTGGTTCTGCCTGTACAAGGCCATGGACGGCGTACGCGCTCGGCGTCCTGCCTTGGCCACCAGCACCGATGGGGTCAACTGGACCAAGCACGGCGTTTTCCGCACCGACGGCCACGAGCAACGCTCTTTTCTGTCCGGCACCATCTTTTCCAGCCCGCTAGGTCCTCTCTTCATGGGCATCGAAAAACTCTACCCGGGCGATGAGACGACGCCGCGGGAAGACGTGTTTGCGGACAACTACAAGATCACTCACGGAGGCGGACCCCTCCCGAACTTTTCCGCCTATGTGCTGGACTATCGCAACATGAACCTCGAACTCGTGTTTCGCGGACCATGGATTCCCCTGTCGCCGGTGGAGCATACTGAGCACCCGCTGCTCGGATACGCCAGCGTGGTCTATGATCCCCACAAAAACCGGGTGTTGCTCTACGCGCAGGCCATTGACAGGGAACTGAGCCAGCGGATGGGCATCAACGAGACCGTTGACCGGCTCATTCTATACGAATCGCCCCTGTAGGCCCACACTCGCCATGCCGGAACGGTTCCTGCCACCTGGCAGGAACCGTCTTTGTGTCCTCGCTCCCCAGACGAACAGGGGCCTTTGCAGCCGGTGCCCATCGGGCTCAATTGCACCCCACAGCTTCATGGGTGAGACGGTCAACCAGCCGCGGGTGCTGATGTGTTTGCCCTCGTTCCGCTTCGTCCATGCTGCAGGTTGTCTAGCCCCAACAGGGCACAGCTGTCCCTGGCCACGAGACAGGTGCTCGGCAGGTATCTTTGGCCCGACCGGCTATCTCCTTCTTGAAGGGGATCGTGCCGGTCCAAGGGTGGCGGTCAAGAAGGACGATCCAGCCGCCTGCAACTGGAGCCATAACAGCGGTGCTTGTTCATCGGCCCCAGCATGTGGAAAGGAAGGTACCTGTCATGCACGATGCGAAGCGTATGATCGGGATAGTCTGCGCAGCCGGCCTGGCCCTGTGCGGGTTTCTGGCTTTCTCGCAACAGGCCGAGGGAGGTCATCTGGCTTTGGAACCCGCCGGCTGGTCCACTCCGCTGTGCCTATCCACTGCCACTGCCGATGCCCATAGCGTTGACGCCGTCGTGGACAGCCAGGGACGACTTCACGTTGTTTGGAGTGAGGCGGGTAGCCTCGTTCATTTGTGGCGACAAAATGCTCAGTGGTCCAGCCCGGTGGCCATCGGAAGCGGTGATGCGGTGTCCCTCGCGGCGGGGCCAGGCGGCCAAGTCCGCCTGGCATTCTCCCAGAACGACGATGTCCACTTTTGCTCATGGCACGACAGCGGCGGCTGGAGCGTACCTGTCAACGTGTCGGACAGCACTGACCTGTCCGCATCGCCGCAGATCGCCGCCTGTGCCGACGGTTCACTGGCCATTGCCTGGAGCGAGCAGGGACTCAGTTCAGCCGTCATTTATCTCGCAGAGAGCACTGATGGCACTCAGTGGTCGATGGCTCCGGTACCCGATGGCTACGGCAGTCGCCCCGTGCTGGCTTTTGCGGGTCCTGGCGATTTGTGGCTGGCGTGGCAGGACTGGCTGGGCGACGGCTATTCAACTGAGATATTTGTCACTCGCCGGGTAGGTCAAAGCTGGACGATGCCGGAAACAGCGTCGATCACCTGGACCGAAGACTCGATACTTCCCACTCTGGCCACGGCCGGAGGCGCTCCAGTGGTAGCTTGGCAGGAAGGGGCTCCAGGACATGAGGCAATCGACATGGCGCAGTGGCTGGGTGATGCCTGGACCGTTCCGCAGCGGCGTACCGAATCCGGGCCTGCCTACGCACCGGATCTCTCGGCACTGGCGTCAGGGGAGGTGAACCTGGCCTGGACTACGGCTGGAGCAGCNNCGTTCTGCAACGCCTAGACCGTTGCGAGCGGGCAAACTGAGCCGCGCAGCGTGCGGCTTGCGCTGGGGGACCGCGTACACGTTCTCTGGCTTGCGGCTTCTCCCCTTGGCAACCGGGTTGTGCTGTACAGCGTCAGCGGCGACCACGAGCCCACCGCCACCTTGACCGCCTTGCCAGCATCGCCCACAGCAACTGACACGGCTACCAGCACTCCCGTGGCGAGTGCCACAGCCACGGAGACTTTGGCACCACCCACCTGGACGCCAGAGCCGAGCCTAACAGCGACCATTACGAGCAGCCCAACAGCCACTGGCACCGCGGCCCCCTCACCATCGCCTACCGCCACACACAGCGGGCAGCTCTGGCGCGTGTCGTTGCCCCTTGTCCTTCGCCAGAGAAGGTAGCTGTCCTTGACCTCTCGTACAAAGAAACACGCCNNCGGTCAGCGGCGTGTTGTCTTACCCTTCATCTAGCCCCAGGTCTTGCAGTTCTCAATATAAATGTAGTCGACGTAGATATTGGTCCAACCACCATCATAGAGCTGAATCGTCGGATTGCCTATGTAAATGCTTGACGGCCGCACAGCAGAGAGCACACGCCCAATTCGCAGCCCATCCACATACAGCGTGTACAGGCTGCCTTTCTCCAACGTCACCCGCACCACATGCCACTCCGTGTCCCCTGGCGTCCCGTGCCACTCCACTGCCCCTCTGAACATCGAGATGTCAAACCGGAACACGTTCCCTGTCGGGTCCACCACGTGGTGGATGTTCATGATGTCCTCAAGATTCGGGTGAAAGCCAGGACCAGCAGGATACCGCGTGCCGTCGTACGCCGCCGAGTTCAGCCCGATCGTTGTCCCGTAAGCCGTAAAGTCCGAGTAACGGAACCGGGCCTCGAAGGCAAAGTCGTCACCAGCGTTGTAGAACAAGTCGTTTCGCCATACTAGCGGGAACCGGTCCATGTACTCTTGCGTCCACATGTGTATCACGCTGCTCGAAACCCGGTAGGACCCCTCCGCCATGCTGGTGTACCACCCACCCAGGTTCGGATCCACAAAGTGATCCTCAAAAGGCCTCCACCATTCCAAACACTCCACGGGCCAGCGACGCGTGATCTTGGGCAGGTACACGTAGTACGTGCGCGGAATCGGCGTCCATGTTGGCACCGCGGTCTCCGTCGGCGTGGCGGTTACCGTTGCCGTCGCCGTGGCCGTACCCGTCGCCGTGCCAGTAGCCGTGGCCTCCGGGGTCGCCGTCTCCGTAGCAGTTGCCGTCGGCGTGGCCGTATTCGTCGCCGTTGAGGTAGCCGTCGCCGTCGCCGTAGACGTCCCCGTCGATGTTGGCGTAGCCGTCTCCGTGGGTGTTGAGCTGCTCGTCGCCGTCGGCGTCCATGTCGGCGGCCTTGTACTGGTGGCCGTTGCAGTGTTGGTCGGTGGAGGCACGGTGGATGTTGCCGTTGCTGGCGGCGTGCCCATCCAGTACTTGATGGTCAACCGAGGCCTCTGCTTCGGTCCAGCATACTCAGCCGAGAAGACGTCCGCCTCACCCGAGACCTCAGGGTTAAGCTGCCCGAAGATGACCCCTTCATTAGAAAAGTCATCATAGACCCACAGCCGGGCAGCCGAGGTCACGTTCCACGTATACCAGCCAGTCGACTTGATGGTCTGCACATCTTCGTAGATAGGGGAGCGATCAGTGTAGGTGTCGTCGCACCCGGGCAATCCCCAGAGTTGGGTCGTCGTCGCCCGGTTCCATGTGGCTTGCATCTGCTTCCAGCCCCGGATGACCGGATAGACGGGAATCTCCAAGTGCGCCTGACCCTTCATGTAGTTGGATACCTCGACGGAGAGCAAGGCTTCTTCGATGTAGGCATTGAAGGGAATGCTCGTGACATCGAAGCGGATGAGGGATCGAATCAGCCCCGATTCGCCAAGGATCAACTCAAAGTCGTCGCCAAAATTCTTGTCGGGAAACCACGAGGTAATCCGCGTATCCGTGCACCCCGTGTAGCCCGCCACACCCTGCTGCAGGGTGACCACGTAAGGTCCAGGGTGGTCAGCACCAGTGACCTCGGCCTGAGTGCCCAACCAGGCCGGTGCAAGCGCAGCCAGGACCAGCATCAGAGTCGCCACTAACCTCAGCCAGACAGTATGCTCCTTACCCATGCTTCCTCCTTGGTATCACTAGCGCTCTCGCTGTGACCAGTCAAGCATCGACGCCCTAGATACGGAGCCTCTGAGCTGCCGCCATTCCGTTCAATGGATACGCAGACTCTACGCTTTGTTTACCATTATACCCGCTGGCGCTGCCCCTGTCAATGCCTTTTTGATCCAAGACATCGGACAACGCCACCGGAGGCTCCGTTTGCTGCAAATCTGCGGTGGCACGCAACAACAAGACCCGCCAGGGCCTCCAGCTCATGCCTCCGTGTTGCTGCAAGCCCGAGATTCTGGGTCACTGTCGCCAGGGATCGTCGCGTGGTGCTCGATGTGATTCCGCCGCCCTGGTGCTCCCGGATAGATGGCGCCGCTTCCCCGCCAGGAAGGGCCACTGGGCCTCAAGCCTGGCATTCAGCAGCCCAATTCGCGCACTCTGCATACGGCCCTACTCGTCAAGCTTGGCCTGTTCCATCCGCCGGCTGAATTCGCCCGCGTGCTCTCTGTTGCAGCCCTATCCTTGCCAGAGCAGGCCGATGAACTGATCGGCTCTACTAGCCGCCTCGGCTAGCTCGTCGTCAGTGAGTTTGCCCCACCGATCTCTGACCTGACCCTGCATTTCCTTCCACTTGCCTTAAAGCACATCCTAGTTCGTGGTGTGCTCCACCCGCAAACTTCGACCCTTCGGTCCTCGGCCAACACCGGCGCGCGCCAGACCACCGCGCCAACAGCCTGTCGCGTTGTCTTGCCCTACCATCATACAGGCCACTCCATGCCCTGCCATCGGGAGAAAGGTTGATCTCGGGCTACACAGAAAGAGACCGCCTCACGGCGGCCTCAGGTGGCTTTCGTCTGAGCTGCCTACCAAAGTCGGAGGGGGGTGTCATCGAAAGTCGGCTGGGTCTCGTCTCGCGTCCCGGCGCTCTGTTTGTTCCAGAGCAGCCGCTCTGAGCAGGGTCTTGCCCATGCACAGAGCACGGCCGTGATACCCTGGGCGGGTCTCTGTTTGCCCGGCCAATCACCAAAGCCCCAAGTCATGCTTGGCTCCCCCGCAGCCAGCTCCTGGCAACCCCTTGAGACTGCCGCGAGGGCACTGGCGGATCCCTGCAACCCGCCTGGCGCGTGCGGTGGCCCCTTGTCCTTCGCCAAAGAAGGTAGCTGTCCTCGACCTCTCGTACAAAGAAACACGCCGCTGACCGTACGGTCAGCGGCGTGTTGTCTTACCCCTCATCTAGCCCCAGGTCTTGCAGCGCTCGACAAAGATATAGTCTACATAGATATTGGTCCAGGCACCATCGAAAGGTTGTATGGTGGGATTCCCTATGTAGATGCTCGACGGCCGCACAGCAGAGAGCACACGCCCTATCCGCTGCCCATCTACATACAGCGTGTACAGGCTGCCTTTCTCCAAAGTCACCCGCACCACATGCCACTCCGTGTCCCCTGGCGTCCCGTGCCACACCACTGCCCCTCTGAACATCGAGATGTCAAACCGGAACACGTTCCCTGTCGGGTCCACCACGTGGTGGATGTTCATGATGTCCTCAAGATTCGGCAGTGGAGCAGGACTGGCTGGATACCGCGTGCCGTCATACGCCGCCGAGTTCAGCCCGATCGTTGTCCCGTAGGCCGTAAAGTCCGAGTAACGGAACCGCGCCTCAAAGGCAAAGTCGTCACCAGCATCGTGGAATAGATCGTTCTGCCACACCAGGGGAAAACGATCCATAAAGTCCTGGGTCCACATGTGTATCACGCTGCTCGAAACCCGGTAGGACCCCTCGGCCATGCTGGTGTGCCACCCACCCAGGTTCGGGTCCACAAAGTGATCTTCGTACGGCCTGTACCATTCGATACACTCTACTGGCCAGCGACGCGTGACCTTGGGCAGGTACACGTAGTACGTGCGCGGAATCGGCGTCCACGTTGGCACCGCCGTCTCCGTCGGCGTGGCGGTTACCGTTGCCGTCGCCGTAGCCGTACCCGTCGCCGTGCTTGTAGCCGTGGCCTCCGGCGTCGCCGTCTCCGTAGCAGTTGCCGTCGGCGTGGCCGTATTCGTCGCCGTTGAGGTAGCCGTCGCCGTCGCCGTAGACGTGCCCGTCGATGTAGGCGTAGCCGTCTCCGTGGGTGTCGAGCTGCTCGTCGCCGTCGGCGTCCATGTCGGCGGCCTTGTATTCGTCGCCGTCGCCGTCGCTGTGGCCGTCGATGTCGGCGTCATCGTCACCGTAGACGTGGCCGTGGACGTGGCTGTGCTGGTCGCCGTTGCTGTTCGCGTATTGGTCGCCGTCGCCGTGGCCGTTGCTGGCGGCGTACCCATCCAGTACTTGATGGTCAGCCGCGGCCTCTGCTTCGGTCCAGCATACTCAGCAGAGAAGACATCCGCCTCGCCCAATACCTCAGGGTTTAGCTGCCCGAACACGATGCCTTTGTTCTCATAGTCATCATAGACCCACAGCTGGGCGGCCGAGGTCACGTTCCACGTATACCAGCCGGTGCCCGTGACGGTCTGGACATCTTCGTAGATAAGGGAGCGATCAGTGTAGGTGTCGTCGCACCCGGGCAATCCCCAGAGTTGGGTCGTCGTCGCCCGGTTCCATGTGGCCTCCATTTGCTTCCAGCCCCGGATGACCGGATATACGGGAATCACCAACGGTCCCTGGCCCCTTGTGTAGTTGAATACCTCGACGGAGAGCAAAGCTTCTTCGATGTAGGCGCTGAAGGGAATGCTCGTGACATCGAAGCGGATGAGGGATCGAATCAGCCCCGATTCGCCAAGGATCAACTCAAAGTCGTCGCCAAAATTCTTGTCGGGAAACCACGAGGTAATCCGCGTATCCATGCTCCCCGTGTAGCCCGCCACGCCCTGCTGCAGGGTGACCACGTAGGGACCCGGGTGATCGGCACTGGCAGCCCCCGCTTGTGTGCCCAGCCAAGCGGGCGCGAGCGCAGCCAGGACCAGCACCATCGTGACCGTCAGCCTAAGACAGAGAGTACGCTCCTTACCCATGCCACCTCCTTCGCAACACAAGAGCCCATGTCAGTAACCGCTCCGTGCCGTTTCTACGGGACACGGAGCGAGGCACCTCCTCGGCGCCACTTCATCCAGTCAGGTTCCGCTAGCTTGTTCGTTGTCGACCATCACATCACAGCACGCAGCCATGGTCAGCGCCCATCCGCACTTGTCATGACCGTGCCGCACGCCACGAGAGCGCAAGGTAATCCCGCTACCTATAGGGACGCCCAGACAGGCGCCAAGATACGGCATACTGAGCGGGTCTTAGTCAGCCGTCCGCACCACAAAGTCAAAGGGCTTGCTGCTGGCAAGCCGCCGCGCTCCTGCGTCGTACGCGTTCACCGACCACACATACCGTGCTGGATCAAGCCTGGGCAGCACGTAGCGTGTCTCGCGAACCTGCACGAAATCGAGCACCTTGGGATGATCCGGATCGCTGTCGTTCCATAGCAGAATGGTATAGTAGCTCGCCAGGGGATGGTCCTCCCAAGCCAGCACGACTGCACCGGCGTCCACGGTAGCGCCGCCTAGCGGGTCTGTGATGTGGACCAGGCAGCTGGCACCCTGACCGCTCACCAAGAAACGAGCATAGTCCGCCGTTTCGGCAATTCTTGTTCCCGCGCTGTTAAAGGCGGAAACCTTCCACCTGTACTCGCAATCCATCAAGTCCCGTGGCAGGTCAATCCGAGGTTCGTCGCTGCGGGCATTCACCAACACCGCCTCACCGCTGTCAGGAGCCAAGTACACCTGGTAGTACGCGGCGTCAGGGTAAGCCACCCACTCCAGGCTGGGACGTGCTTGCTGTATCTGGGCACTGTGGGCCGGCTGCTTGATCTGCAAATCAAGCTTGTGAATGCTGTGAGCTCCGATGGACAAGGTCCTGTTGTTTTCAACATGGTAAATCCGCACGCTCACGCCGAGCCCAGAGGTGACAAAAAGGTACCGGTCGCTGTTAAAGACGCGTATCGACAAGCCATAGTCGCCAGCAGGAACGCCGGCAAATGAGAAGCTCCCGTCCTCGACGCTCCAAGTGAGGTACTCTGCGCCAGAGCAGCCACGGAAAAGCGAAGGCTCCTGGCACAGGCGCACTTCAAGGCCCGCGGCGCCCTCGCCGTTCCATAGTATTTGGCCCTCCAGGCCGCCTGTACCCGCAGAGGTTACTGAGGTCACCACTGGAACCGCGCCTTCAGGAGCGGCGGTGATGGCCACCGACGATGCTACCGGCGTTGGATTCAAAGCGAGGGTGTCGACACGGCAGCCAGTCATCAGCCCCACCGAGGTTAAGAGGCATACTAGGCGGGCAACAAACCCACTCTGCCTACTCATCTTGAGCCGGCTCCGACCGAGTTCAGAATCCAGCAGCATGCGCGACCTGCGTTGACTTGTTCACAGGGCCACCCATCAAGTTGACCGCGTTCCCAGTAAGGCCCTCGCCAGAAACACGACCCCCAGCAGGATCACCAGCACAGGCCAGTAGTTCCCCAGCAGGCTAGGTCCACCCAGGAGCGATCCAAACACGGTGAGCAGAAACAGGCTGATGACCAGCAAGATGCCGCCCTCCGTCACAGCGGAGCCCGGCCTACCCTCCAGCAGGCCCCTGAGCAGGACTCCGACGCCCACAAAGCCGGGAATGAGCGCCCAAGCCCAGGCCCAGGTCCCCCAGTTACTGGTCCAGGCCTGCCAGGCCAGCAGCAACCCGATCCCGCTGATGGTGCATGCCGGCACCACCATCGCCGGCGAGCGCGCCACCGCCGCGAGGACAAAGAACAGCACGCCCAGACCAACGACGATCAGCGGCCACCAATGGGTGAGATCAAGCCAGCTCCAAACGCCGGGGACAAGCTGCAGGACGAGAATAGCGAGTCCCGCCGCAATGAGCACGATGCCCCACACAACTGAGCTAATCTGCCGGTCGTTCACGGCGCCTCCCTCCAATCCGTCGTTCGCTGCCTATGCCTCGGCTGTCCAGTTGTGAGGTGCAGTGGGGACACCGGGTCGCCTTCAGCGGCACCGCCGACAGGCAGAACGGACAGTCTTTGGTGCTGGGAACCGGCACGGCAACCTCCTTCGGCTGCAGGCGGTTCACCTGCCTGATCAGCAAGAACAGGGCAAAGGACACGATGACAAAGTTGATCAGGGTGTTCAGGAAGAGCCCTATGTTCAGGGTAGCGGCTCCCATCTCCTTGGCGGCCGCCAGGGAAGGATAGTGTTGTCCAGTTAGGCTGATGAAGAGGTTGCCGAAATCCACCTTGCCCAGGATCAGCCCGATCGGCGGCATCACAATGTCCTCGACCAGGGAGCTGGTGATCTTGCCAAAGGCCCCTCCCAGGATCACGCCTGCGGCGAGATCAATGACGTTCCCACGCATGGCAAACTTCTTGAACTCTGCAAGCATGTGACCCTCCGGCACTCGTTGTAGCCAGTTCAGATCAGCGGAAAACGCAATGGACCCGACGGATTATAGCTGAGGGATGATGTGGGGGCAATTCGGGGGAGACTTGGCATCTCTAGAAGAGCGCGGAGATCCTACGTGGGGCACTGCGTTCTTGACCGGCCTGCCAAACGCTTCTATCATGAACGGGAAAGCCGACAATTCAGTTCACACGAGGAGGTGTGAGGCCATGCGTCTTGATGAAGCGCCCATGATTCTGGTGACTGGAGCGGTGGGCCAAATCGGCTCGGAACTGACCATAGAACTGAGGCGGCGTTATGGCGCCGACCGCGTGGTGGCGGCAGGCCACCGTACGGCGCCCGGCCCTCAGCTTTATGAATCAGGGCCATTTGTCACCGTTGACGTGACCAGCCGAGAGAGCATTGCCAGCGCCGTGAACCAGTTTCGCATCAACACCATCTACCACATGGCGGCTGTTCTGTCGGCCGTGGGTGAGGTCAAGCCGCACTTGGCCTGGGACGTGAACCTCACTGGGCTGTACAACGTCCTGGAGGTGGCCAGAGAACGCACTGTGGCCCGCATCTTCTGTCCCAGCTCCATCGCAGCTTTCGGACCTGAAACACCCCGCGACCACACACCCCAGGAAACCATCCTACGCCCCAGGACGATGTATGGCATCACCAAGGTGGCGGGGGAGCTGTTGTGCGACTATTATGTCCGCCGCTTTGGGCTAGACGTCCGGGGCGTGAGGTACCCGGGCATTATCAGCAGTGAGACGCTTCCTGGCGGCGGGACAACTGATTACGCCGTGGAGATATTCTACGAGGCCATCAAGTTCGGACGCTACACATGCTTCCTGAGCGCCGACACCGTGTTGCCCATGATGTACATGCCGGACTGCCTGAAAGCCACCTTGGACCTCATGGACGCTGATCCATCCCGGCTCAAGCACCACTCGGACTTTAACCTTGCCGCATTCAGTTTTTCTCCGGCCGAGCTGGCCGCCCAGATCAAGCAGCTCTTGCCCCACTTTGCCATCGAGTACAAGCCGGACTTTCGGCAGCAGATTGCGGATTCGTGGCCGCGAAGCATCGATGACACTGCCGCCCGGGAGGAGTGGGGCTGGCAGCCCAGCTATGACCTGCCAGCGATGGTCAAAGACATGCTGGCCAAGCTGACCAAGCGACATGGGGAAGGCACGCTCTAGCTGTCCTCAGACGCTTCAACCTGCACCCAGACGGAGTGCGTTCGCGAGCTCTGGCTCGGCTGGGTCGGCTCCGTGGAGGTCAGCACATTAGCGCAGCCGGACGTCTCGATACCGGCCTGGCTGAAGCATGGCCAGGCGCCTGCCAGCAGCGACACCACGCCAGGCACGATGTCTTCCGTGATGCGCACCCGAACCTGCACCCTGCCCTGCGGACTGCTGATCAGCACCGTCGCTCCATCGTCAATGGCGCGCGGCGCGGCGTCAGTGGGGTGCATATCCAGCACTTGCGGCTCTCGCTCCTTGAACCAGCCGATGTTGTCGTTTTGGGAGTGAGTACGGAAACGTGCCTTGGGAGTCACCATGCGCAGGGGATAGCCCGACTCGTGAATCACCGGGCGCTGTTGTGGGATCGCGGGAAAGCCCGTCTGGGCATAAAGCGCCGAAGCGATTTCGACCCGTCGTGACCGCGTCGTAAGCGGGTGCCCTTCTGGATCCTCAATGAATTGTCCAAAGGCAAAGCGCGCCTGATCCCCGCCGTAGTAGATGCCCTTGCTCTTGAATTCCTCATAGTCCGGCACTTCTGATTCCGCCACGAAATGGCGCAGCCAGGCTTCCTCGTCCCGATCCTCCGAATACTCGGCCCCAAAACCAAGCCTTTCGGCGAGGTCACAGAAGACATCATAGTCGGTACGCGACTGTCCGACCGGGCGGACTGCCTGGTTGCTAAACAGGACAAAGTGCCCACCGTCAGGAAACACAATGTCCTGCCGCTCCAGGAAGGTTGTCACGGGCAGGACGACGTCGCAGTAGCGGGCAGTGGGTGTGAGGAAATAGTCGTGGCAGACCGAAAACTCGACGTTTTCGAAAGCCCGCTGGCTCTTCAAGACATCACTGCCCTGCACCAAATAGTTCCCACCGACATTGTAGATTGCCTTGATGTCCGTGGGATACCCGCCCCGACGGCCTTCCAGAATCGCGTCCGGCCACCGGTACACGGGAAGCACGGGCTGGCCCTTGACCGGTCGCTTGGAGATTGCGCCCATACGCGGCATCGGCAAGCGGTTCCATGTGAGGGCGCCGCTCGTGCCCCCACGCTGACCCAGATTGCCCGTGGCCACCTGCAGGGCGATGGTCATGCGGATGGCCTCTTCTCCCCCCAGGGTACGCTGAATCGAAGGTCCTGGGATCAAAGCGGCCGGTCGGGTCTTTCCATACAGGCGTGCCAGCTCCACAATCGTTTCCGCTGGGGTGCCGCACACCTCCTGCGCCCATTCCGGGGTCTTGACAGGTGTGCCATCGTATCCGCGCACATGACGCTCCAGCTCATCAAAGCCACAGCTGTAGCGCTCGGCAAAGGGCCGGTCAACCATATCCTCCTGCAGCAGGATGTACAGGACACCCATCATCAAGGCCACGTCGGTGCCGGGAAAGACGGGAATCCACCGAGTTGCCAGCTTTTTGGCGGTCAGCGTGCGGCGGGGATCAACAGCCACGACGGGCACCCCGCGACGACGAGCTTCCAACACCCTTGCCTCCATCTCGGTTCCCAGGCGATTCACCGACAGGTTGGCGCCCCAGAGAAGGATTAGGTTGGACCACTGCAAAGCTCCAGGATCGATGCCAGGAGGTTCCCGACCCAGAACAAACGGCGTGGCAAAGTTGGCTGCGCTAGTACTATAGTTGCCGTTGATCTCGGTATGCCCACCGAACAGATTCAAGAACCGTGAGGTCAGCCAGCCTGTATTGTGCAGAGCTCCCCGGCAGGACCCGGATCCTCCCAAGCGAAGGATCGACTGAACGCCAGCCCTCGCCTTGATCTCGCCCAGGCGGGAAGCGACCAGCGTCAGTGCCTCCTCCCATCCCACCTCACGGAACCGTCCAGAGCCTCTAGGCCCATTGCGCACTAAGGGAACCGTCAACCGGCCGGGAGCATGAACAACCAAGGGCATTTGGAAACCGCGGGCGCAACCCGTCATGTAGGGACCCGCGTACGGGCTGTTGGTAATACGCGTCACTCGCCCTCTTGACACGAATGCCCAAAGTGGACAACTCCCACCGCAATCCTTGTTGCAGGTGACCGCGACACCCTCCACCGGCGCCTTGCGGCCTGTCACCCCATGCCCCATGGTCTCTCCTATCGTGCTAACGGTGAGTGCCCGCAGTGGTCACGGAACGGATCCACTGGGCAATGTCATCAATGACCTCTGCAGCAACGTGTCCGGGCAGGTCATACTCCTGGGGCGTACTCGCGCCCTCGCCGAAAACAAACAGGTGGTTGGCCGAAGGATACATCTTGAAGCGAACATCGTTTCGCTCCGACAGTCCAGCACGCCACCCGTTCCAATCGTCAATCGTCACCTGATAGTCGCGGCCGCCCTGCAGGATCAGCAGTGGCTGTTTCAGGGTCAAGGCAGTTGCCACCGGGTCGAACTGACGAAGGTCGAGCCAGTAGGACACCGGAGCCGACAGGATCATGTCGTCGAAGGCGCTGTCGGCAGCATCCAGGGCTTTGATGGCGGCCACCTCGAGGGCGATCATCTTCATCCGCTCCTTCTCTTGCTCCGTGACCTCACCATCGATCTCCGCCAGGTACTGAATCTGTTCCATGACCAGGTCCTCCAAAGGCCGCGAAGGACCGGCCATCACGATGACGCCAGCCAAGTGTGAGTCGGCCAAGGCGATGCGGGGCGCCAGCATGCCCCCCAGGCTGTGTCCCAGAACCAGTATCTGTTCTGGGTCAACCTCCTCCCGTTCCCGGAGAAGCGCAATGGCCGCCAGGGCATCGTCGATCACTTCGTCCTGCACGGTGATGGCCGCGCCCACCATCTTGGCGCCATGGACCAAGGTGCGCTTGTCATATCGCAGAACGGCAATGCCGCGTGAGGCCAGGCCGCCGGCCAGATCGCGGAATGGCCGGCTAGCGCCGACTGATTCGTCCCGGTCGTTCGGCCCAGACCCGTGAACCAGGATCACCCCCGGCACGGGCATGGGCCGGTTGGGCAGGCTCAGGGTACCAGGAACTGACCACTCGCCAACCCCCACCGTCACTTCCACCTCAGAAAACGACCCGGGGTCCACGTACGAAGGCGGACTATAGCCCACCACCGAAGGTGCGCCGACGCCACTGCTGGGTGCGAAAAACAGGCCGCTGATCTTGGCGGTTGCTGGGTCAAACACCACCCGCATATCCACCTTCAGGCTCGCCAGCTCGATGGGNNCACCGCAATCAGGTAGTTGGCCTGTCTTTCCGTGCGGCTGCCCAGAGTGGTTTGATAATCCCCGGCCTGGCTCACCAGCCCGCTCCAGACCGCCTCCAGCTTTGCTGGCGGCAATGCGCTGGTCATCGCAGGATCGAAGGTTTCCACGGCCGCCGCAAAATCACGATGGAGCAGAAGGGTAAGGAATGCCTCGGCGGCAGCGATGGCCTCAGCCTCAGCCGCGTCGCCCAGCGCAGCCGTGGGTGTGGCTGGCGATGCCTCACGGCAAGCCACCCCCGATGCGAGCATGGCCACCAGGACGCAGCATATCACTAACCGCGCCTTCACGGCTTGCAACGCCCTTAACCCTCCAGGCATCTGGCTACAGTCCGGGGCACTTTGCTCGACCGAGCCCGTGACGGCCGCAATGGGGCTCAGAGGGCAGCGATGATGGCATCAGCCATTTCCCGAGTGCCCACCGCAGAGGGATCATCGGCCGCGGGCTTGAGGTCGTAAGTGACGTCGATGCCTTGCCCGATCACCCGAGCTACCGCTTTCTCCACCCGACCAGCGGCCTCCAACTCTCCCAGGTGGCGCAGCATCAGCGCGCCGCTCAGGATGGTAGCGGTGGGATTGACCCGGTTTTTGCCGGCATACTTGGGCGCTGACCCATGGATCGGCTCGAACACCGCATACTCGCGGCCAATGTTCGCCCCCGGCGCCACTCCAAGTCCACCCACCAGTCCAGAACACAGGTCACTGATGATGTCACCGTACAGGTTGGGCAGCACCAGGACATCGTACAGCTCGGGTTTCTGCACTAGCTGCATGCACATATTGTCCACGATGCAGTCGTCAAAGGCAATGTCCGGGTACTCGGTCGCTACCTCACCGGCCACCCTCAGGAACAGCCCATCGGTTAGTTTCAGGATATTCGCCTTGTGCACGGCCGTCACCTTGCGGCGACTCTGGTGGCGCGCATACTCAAAGGCAAAGCGCACTACCCTCTCGCTGCCCCGGCGGGTGATGAGCTTGATGGCCTCGGCCGCCTCGTTAGGGATCACCTCATGTTCAATCCCCAGATAGAGGTCCTCGGTATTCTCGCGGACAATTACCAGATCGATGTGAGGGTAGCGCGAACGCACTCCTGGGATGGTGCGCGCGGGCCGGAGGTTGGCGTACAGATCCAGTTTGAGCCTGAGGGTAACGTTCACGCTGCGAAAGCCGGTTCCGATGGGCGTGGTGATCGGTCCCTTCAGCGCCACTTTGGTGCGGCGAATCGACTCGAGCACTTGTCCGGGCAATGGCGTGCCACATTCGGCGATGACGGCCTCGCCCGCCTGCTGTACCTCCCAGCGAAAAGAGACGCCTGTAGCTTCGAGCACTCGACGGGTAGCCTCCACCAACTCTGGTCCCGTGCCGTCGCCCGGAATCAGCGTGACAGCGTAGCTCATTCTGAACCTCCCGACGCGCTTCGTATCTGGGCCAGAAGCCCGCCAGCGAGAACCGTTTGCACTTGTCGCGCCGAAAGGCTGTGGCGGACCGGGAACTCGGCTCCTGTGGTGCGGTTGCGTACCGTCAAGACGCTCTCAGCCGGCAGTTGCCGGCGAACGTCTGGGATCTCCCATTCATCCCCAGGACCACGGTCAACCGCCGCTTCATAATCACTCGCGTTGACAAAGGTGAGCGGCAAAATACCGCAGTTCACCAGATTGGCCAGGTGAATACGGGCGAAGGAAACGGCAAACACGGCCCTCACTCCCAGGTACATGGGCGCCAAGGCTGCATGCTCGCGACTGGAACCCTGACCATAGTTGGCTCCGCCGACGATGAATCCACCCCCGGCCGCTTTGGCTCGCTCCACAAATCCCTGGTCGATGCTTCGCAGGGTGTACTCGGCGATGGCGGGGACATTGGAGCGCAACTTGAGCACGTGGGGCCACGCTGGCACGATGTGGTCCGTGGTAATGTTATCCCCGAGGGTCGCCAGCACCGGGCCCACCAGGGTTTCGCCCAGCACCTCACCTGCAGGAACTGGGAGAATGTTCGGCCCGCGCTCAACCACTACCGCTCCGCCGTCGTCCGGAGGCCAGATTAGCATGTTGTCATCCACCGGCATGGCGTCGGGAAGCGGTACTACCACGGGGTCACCCATCCGTCGTGGGTCAGTGAGTTCGCCCCGCAGCGCGCTCACCGCGCAGACTTCTACCGAGCCCAGGTACACCCGATCCCCAGGGGTGCCGCTGCGCTCCGGGAAATTCCGGTTGCTGCTGCGCAGTGTCGCTACCCCGGTAGCGGGGGCCTGACCCATGCCCAAACAGGGGCCACAGGCCGACTCCAACACCCGAGCGCCTGCCCCAATGAGGTCTGCCAGAGCGCCGTTGCGGGCGATGGCCGTGTAGACTTGTTTGGTCCCTGGGCTGATGGTCAGGCTTACCTTAGGATGCACCGTACAGCCGCGCAGGATGGCCGCCGCGGTCATCAGGTCCACATACGACGAATTGGTGCAGCTGCCGATGCACACCTGGGCGATCGGCGTGCCTTCCACTTCCCGCACCGGCAGTACGTTATCCGGGCTCGAAGGACAGGCCACAAGCGGCTCCATGAGGCTCAGGTCGATGACCGTCGTTGCCTCGTAGACTGCGCCCGGATCTGCTTCAAGGCGTTGCCACTCGTTTCCCCGGCCCTGCATGCGCAGAAACTGAAGCGTCTGTTCGTCGCTGGGGAAGACCGAGGTCGTCGCCCCCAGCTCCGCGCCCATGTTGGCGATAGTAGCGCGCTGTGGAACCGAGAGGCCAGCGAGGCCCTCGCCGGTGTATTCCAGGATGGCGCCGACTCCCCCCTTCACCGACAGCCTGCGAAGCAGCTCCAGAATCACATCTTTGGCAGCCACCCATGATGGAAGCCGCCCCTGAAGAACTACTTGATGAACCCGTGGCATGGCCAGGTAGATGGGCTGGCCAGCCATGGCAGCGGCCACATCCAAACCGCCCGCGCCCATGGCCAGCATGCCCAGGGCGCCGCAGGTTGTGGTGTGGCTGTCGGCGCCCAACAAGCTGGCGCCAGGAATGCCGAATCTCTCCAAATGAACCTGGTGGCAGATGCCGTTGCCCGCCCTGGAAAGAACCATCCCATAGCGCGCCGCCACCGTCTGCAGATAGCGGTGATCATCGGCATTCTCATAGCTGGTCTGCAGGATGTTGTGATCCACGTAGATCACAGCAAGGCGTGCCTTCACCCGGGGCACAGCCATGGCCTCGAACTGGAGACAGGCCATGGTGCCGGTGGCATCCTGTAGCAGGGTTTGGTCGATGCGCAGGCCAATCTCGCTGCCCGCCGCCATGTCCCCACTGACCAATCGTGACGCGATAAGCTTCCTCGTCAGGTTCTCGGGCATGACACGCTCCTTATCGGTGTTCGATGGGCACAAAGACCCTGTCGGTTGTGCCGACATAGTCTCCCATGGGCCGGATGAGGCGGTTGTCGGCGTACTGCTCCAGAGCGTGGGAGGCCCAGCCCACCGAGCGCGCGCACGCGAACACGGCGGTAAACATCTCCATCGGGAAGCCAAGTCCGTACAGGGCCGGACCGGCGTAGAAATCCACGTTGGGATAGAGCGCCTTGTACTTGAAAACTGTGTCCTGTACCTTGTCCGCCAGTTCCACCCATTGGTGGCCGGGCAGGTCTCCATCCATGCGCGTGAGGATGTCCCGCAAGATGACCGCACGAGGGTCCCACGTCTTGTACACCCGGTGGCCGAATCCCATGATCTTCTTCTTGGCCGCCAGAGCTCCCTTTACATAGCTTTCCACACTCTCCAGGCTGCCCACTTCCAGGAGCATCTTCATCGCCTCGGTGTTGGCAGCACCATGCAGGGGTCCGTGCAATGCCCCAACACCTGCCACGAAGGCGGCATAGAGGTCCGCCAAGGTCGAGGCGACCACTCGGACCGCAAAGGTCGAGGCGTTGAACTCGTGCTCGGCCATCAGGATCAGAGCGATGTCCAGAACCCGTGCCTCCATCGGAGTAGGCGCGGCTCCGTGAAGCATATAGTAGAGGTTGGCTGCGTGACCCAGGTCAGGGCTGGGCTGCAAAGGCTCCTCGCCCTGGCGAAGCCGCCAGTGGGCCGCGACCAAGGTGGGCACTTGGGCAATCAGCCGCTTGGCGCGGCGCAAATTCGCCTCCTTGGATTTGTCCAACGGGCTGGGGTCCAGGGCCGACATCGCGGAAATCAGGGTGCGCAGGGCCTCCATGGGACCAGGGGCTCCCGGCAGAGTGCGCAACAGCTGGAGCAAAGCGGGGTTCACCCGCCGCTGCATGGCCAGTTCCTGACTCAACGCCGCCAACTGCTTGCCTGAAGGCAGCTCGCCATGCAGCAGGAGGTAGGTCGTTTCTTCGTACGTCGAGTACTTGGCGAGGTCCTCCACGTCATAACCGCAGTACCACAGCTTACCCCTGGCGCCATCTACCAGACCCAACTGGGTGGTCCCAGCAATGACATCTGCCAGTCCACGCTCCAGTTTTGCTTCCGCCTCCACCACTGACGATTGCGATACCATCCTCGTGCTCCTCTTCCTGCCGGTTGCGGCAAGCCCTGCGAGTGAAACAAAAAGCCGCAGGCGCATGAAATATGCCCATGCACTCTGCGACCTACTCGGGACTCGCGATACGCTGTCCGAGACCTCCGCTGGCCTTCAGCGGAAGCTACCTCATGGTCTAATCGCCCTGCTCAGTTGTACGCCGCCTAACTCTCAAGTCACACGACGGTCTGAACCAAGATATAGTCTAGGAGTATAGTCAGTGCCGTTCACATCGTCAAATCGTGCCTGCTGCCTGCCCCAGGGAGATTGACGATCAGCGCCCATCTGCACATCCAAACACCGCAGGCCTGTCATCGTTGCGCCGGCCTGGGAATTCGCGGCGCGCAGGTTGTCACCACCGCGCCGTCACCGTATACTGCTGGTGTCTTTCAAGGATGTCGAACAGGCGCGGAGAGGAAGACCGTCATGGAGCGGAGCCATGGCACGTCCAATAGCGATGGCCCGAAGCGCAGTTTGCCGGAGCTACACCAGTCGTGCGAATAGTGCTGCAGCTTGTCCCAGTGGCAGGCGGCGCCTCGGAGTGCCAGTCATCAAGTGGCCGGCTGCGGCACTCCCCATTGGACGGTTGCCGTCGCTGTATGGTCCAGCTATAATTGCAGCCAACGCGAAGCCTGATAGGGGTTCTTGGACATTCAAAGGAGACGGAGCCATGGAGACCAAATATCGATCCCTGCGTCTGGTTGCCACCCTGCTCAAGGTCCTGGCATGGATTGCTCTGGTTCTGGGCATCGTCGGAGCGCTGGTCTTGATCGGAGCTGCTGCCTATTTCTCATTCAATAGCGCTCGCGTGGTGGCCCCACTGGGAAGCATGGCCAGGACTGGTGGGCTATCCCTGGTGAATGGAATCGCCGGAGGCATCGGAGTGGCTTTTGCCAGCCTGCTCTACTTCCTGTCCCTCTCCGCCGCCAGCGACATGATTCAACTGCAGATGGACATTGAGCAGAACACTCGGGAGATGGCCAACGCCCTCAGGCCAAGGCCGTAGCCCGTTGGCGAAGCCGCAGTCGTGCCAATCGCCGACCTACATGTGCTCGAAACGTTCCACATTCACCACAAAGACCGTGGCGCCGCCCACCTCAACCTCCAGCGGCTGCATCCAGTGTCGGGCAGATGCTGCCTCGCTGAGAGGCATGACCGTGGACACAAACTCCTTGCGGGCATGACAATGGGTGCGCAGGATGGCCAGCACGGGCTCCACGTTTTCATCCTGAACTCCCACCAGGATCGTAGCATTCCCTCTCACCAAGAAGCCGCCACTGGTGCTTATCTTGGTCGCGCGGTAACCCTCGGCCACCAAGCCTTCCAGCACTGCGCGAGCGTCGACGTCCTGTACAATCGCTACCAGCAACTTCATACCCATTTTCGTCCTCCGTCCCGCTCAGCTTCTCAATTTCCGCTTCGTGCTGCAAGTTTAGCACACATGGCCTGCTACTCCAATTGGGAACAGCGTCGCACGGGCCCATTCAGGTGGGGTCAGAAATCTCGAGGGAGGTGATTTGTGTTAGAGTCAGCAGCGATTGATCCCATGGACCTGCTGCGTGAGCTGACCTCGCTACCGCATCGCGGCGCAGGCACGGCAGAGGAGCTGCGCGCCGCGGAAATGCTTCAGGCTCATCTTCGGGCGATGGGCGCCGAGTCCAGCCTAAGGCCGTTCTCCACACCACGCACTTACATCACCGAGGTGTGGTGGCTGCTCAGTGCGCTCATCGCCGGCCTGCTGCTGGTGCCCGTCTTACGATATCTGGCATTGCTGTGGCTAGTGGCGGTCGTCTGCACCGCCCTCGCGTATTTTGACTGGCGCGAGACTATTGTCTCCAGGCTACCGCCCCGCGTGACGGCCCACAACGTGGTGGCAACAGCTCCACCTGGCGGGAACCCCAAGCACAGGCTCATCCTGATGGCTCACTATGATTCAGCCCCCGTTTCAAGGCTCTACCTGCCGTCAATGGTCAAGGGCTTTCACCAGTCCCTGCTCATGAGCTTGGGCCTGATGGTCGCAACGCTGCTGGTGGTATCCTCAGAGCTCCTCGGTTGGGGGTTGCCGTACGTTGCCTACCTGCGCTGGGGCCTGATCCTCTACTTTCTGGCCCAGGGATTCCTTTCCACCGTTGACTACTTAAGGCACGGATTCACCAACGGAGCGGCCGACAACGCCAGCGGCACGGCAGTCGCTGTTGCCGTTGCTCAACGACTGTGGCGACATTCGCTGCCTGAATGGACCGTGGAGTTGGTGCTCACCAGCGCCGAAGAGGCCAACCTCAAGGGTTCCCTGGCCTACTTCAAGACCAGCGGGCCCTTCGACTGTGAGAACACCTATGTGCTCAACTTTGACAATGTCGGCGCCGGTCAGCTCAAGATCATTACTCGCACCGGCAGCCTTACGGATGTGGTTTACGACAATTCGCTGGTGAATACTGCGCTGAACGTCGCTGAGACGGACTCGCGGTTCGTTGACGTGCGCCCTGGCGTTTGGCGTACCGGGGATTTTGACAGCTTGTGGTTCGCCCGGGCAGGAATACCCAGCCTGACCATATCCGCACAAGACATAGACGGCCAGATTGCCCACCTGCACCGGCCCTCCGACACCGTGGAGAACGTAGACCCTGCGGTTGTGAGACTGGCGGTGGATCTGGGCGAGGCCATCGCCCACCGACTCGCCCAGTTGCGCGCCGGTGGCGCAGACTCAGACCCCGGAGGGCGGGGAATCTGATCGACCTTCTCCTCATGCACGCGCCGTAGCCATTGCCTGTGTGGCAACGCCCGCACGACTGGAACGTCCCCCTCGAACCGGAAGCTCGGGCCTCGAGGGCCACGCTCTGCACGCAGCACAATGACGATACAGCCGAGTTACGCAGCCAGACTGTGCTCCAACGCTCGTCCGTACTCCCCGCCAGAACCTGCTTCCTGGTAACGACGGCCCAGAGTCCTCCGCCCCAACCGAGTGATGAGTGCTGCTTTCCCCAGACCATTCGCCCACCTACTTTCCCGGAAGCCCCTAAGGACAACCTAACCTACTCCATACCTTCAGCTCAATGATTCCAGTGCCCAACTTAACTGTACCTTCACAGGTCTTGCCCACTTTCTCCATTTCCTCCAGCTATGATGGGAATGCAGGTGAAAGCACGCGCTCCCGTTTGTACGGGACAGCAGCAACGGACGACAGCATCGGCCGCCTGAGTGGGCGATCCGTTGCACGAGCGTGAGCACCCAGACCAAGCAAAGGAGAAAAAGAGAATGAAGCGATCACGAATGGCATGGAGGGTTTTGTGCGGGTTGGTGCTGGTGGCTGCACTGGGTGTGGGCACCGTGGTGTCCGCAGCCAGCGACGCCCAGGCGCCCGAGATCCTGAACGATCAGCAGGAAATCCAGGGGACTCTGGTCGGCAATCCTGCTGGAGCGTTTGCGTACTATGGCGTTCATTACCCCGGCGGGGACGCGGAGGCCAGCATCGAGTTGTGGTTCGTGCCCGCAGATCCGGTGACCAAGCTCGGCTTTGGGTTCAACGTTTGGCGGGCCGATGGAACCCTCGTTGGTCGAGGTTCCGAAAGCAGTAACGTTGGAGGCGCCGGCATGCTGAGCCTCAGCTATGGCAGTGCCGATCCGACGGTCCTGCTGGTGCAGGTGTACAACTATGTGGAGAACCATCCCGTATCCTACGGCATCGTTGCCCAAGGTGCTTCGACGCCGGCATCCTCTGCAGCGGTTGCCTCTGCTGAGCAGCCAGCTCAGGCAACGGTCCCATCCGTTTCCTCCTCGCTCAGCGAGTCAGGAACACTCGTCGGCAGTGCTGCGGGGGCGTTCGCCCACTGGGGAATCACCGTGGCCACCGACAGCCAAGATGTCATGGTTACCTTGAACTGGACGCCGGATGATCCCATTGTATCAACCGGTGTCGGTGTCATGGTCTATGGCCCTTCCGGACAGGCAGCCAAGGGCGAGCCTACCGGCACTCCGGGACAGCGGTCCGTCACTCTGCCGGCATCGATTCCAGGAGTGTACGATGTGATGATCTACAACTATATCGAGGGCTTGCAGATCCACTACACCATCGCCGGCGCACCCGCAAGCTAGGGCTTCCAGTTCACACTCTCCGCCTTCCGACTGGCGGCAGTCACGGTTTCCCCTGGCTGCCGCCAGGTGTTTTCAGCCAGGCTTGCACATCGAGGCGGCTGTTGCAGTGATGGGCCGTTTGGCCTTACAGCAGGAGCCTAGGTACTCGGGGCAAAACCACTGCGCCCTCGTGCCCACGCCCCGTTCTGAGCATTGGGTGGGTCTGGGGTACAATACGCTGAGCGAAGTAGAGGGCAGTCGGGACGGAGATCATGGCACAGCGCATCTTGGTGGTAGATGATGACCGACAGATTGTGCGCCTTTTGCGCGCCTATCTGGAAAAGAGCGGCTACCATGTACTCGCCGCCTACGACGGTGATGAGGCGCTGCGAGTCCTGCGCGCAGAGCGACCCGATCTCATCCTGCTGGACTTGATGCTGCCTGGTCGTGACGGATGGGAATTCACTCGCATCGTGCGGAACGACCCCACACTGTCCCCCGCCCCGATCATCATGATCACGGCCAGAGTGGAGGACCAGGACAAGATCGTCGGCCTCGAGTTGGGCGCCGACGACTATGTCTGCAAGCCATTTAACCCCGGTGAGGTCGTGGCCCGCGTGCGCGCGGTACTGCGGCGAACTACTCTCGAAACGGCCGCGCCAGAGGTGATCGTGGCCCATGGTCTCAGAATCGATGTCGGCCGCCACCAAGTCCACCTGTGCGGCGAGCCCCTGGACCTGACCCCCACCGAATTCGAGCTCTTGAAGACGCTGGCCCAGCGACCCGGCATGGTGTTCACCCGTCAAGAACTGATCACCGCCGCCCTTGGCTACGATTACGACGGACTGGAACGAACGGTTGACAGTCACATCAAGAATCTGCGTCGTAAGGTTGCCCCGGCCGACCCCAGTCCAGAGAGCAGCATGATCGAAACCGTCTTCGGCGTGGGCTACCGATTTCGGGTTGAACCCACCTCAACTGGGGGCGCCAGCGCATGAATCGCCTCTGGGTGCGGCTCACCCTTGCCTTCGCGCTGGTGATAGCGGTAACCCTCATTGCGGTAGGCCTCCTGGGTATCCCCCGCAGTGCCACAGCGTTCCGTCGCTACCTGGCTCTGAGCGACCCGCAGCCCCAGGCTTCGCTGCTTCAGGAGCTGACTGCCTACTTTGCAGACAATCGGTCGTGGACTGGAATTGGCGCCGTGCTACGCCACGGAACCACGGATGATTCCCTCCCCAACATGGGGCGGTCACCGGCGTTTCAACCTCAGGATGGCCTCCTGCAAGTGACTCTAGCCGACCCGCAAAACAATGTCGTATACCAGCGCTTCGGACAAATGGAGCAGCGGCAATTGAGTCCAGAAGAGCAACTGGTGGCCCAGGACATCGTGCTGGACGGCGTCGTAGTGGGACGATTGGTCGTGACGGTGCCGGAGATGACAGGGCGGCTTGGCCCACTGGAAGAGCGCTTCCTGACCAACTTGCGTGACCTCCTGTTGCGAGGAGCCATCTTGGCCGGTGCCCTAGGCATTGTACTCGGCCTGTTGGTTAGCCACAGCCTGTCCACACCTCTGCGGCGACTGGCCTCAGCGGCCCGTTCAGTGGCACAGCGCGACTTTGCTCGAAAGGTGCCAGTGGATGGCACGACAGAAGTGGCAGAGTTGGCCCAGGCGTTCAATGACATGACCGACGCGCTGCAAAGTGCCGAAGAGCAGCGCCAGCAACTGGTGGCCGACGTGGCCCACGAACTGCGGACTCCTCTCACCATCCTCCAGGGCAACCTCAGGGCGATCCTGGATGGCGTCTATCCCCTGAACCACGAAGAGATCTCACGGCTGTACGGTGAGACCAGGCTGCTGGCACGGCTGGTGGATGACCTCCGGGTCCTCGCTCTGGCCGACGCCGGACAACTGCCCATGAAACTCACAGCCTGCGACCTGAAGGAGCTCATCCGCCGCATTGCCTCCAGTGCCCAGGCTGCGGTCGAGCCCGAGGGCCTCTCCATCAGCACCGACATCCCGGACGACCTTCCCCTGGCCATGGCGGACGCCGACCGGGTCGCCCAGGTGTTGCACAATCTGCTCGCCAATGCCATTCGACACACATCGCCTGGTGGCCTGGTCAGGCTCTCCGCCACCAGCGGGCCGAGGGCAGTCGAAGTCACCGTCGCGGACACCGGCGAGGGGATCGCCCCTGAGCACCTGGCCCACATCTTTGACCGCTTCTGGCGAGCCGATCCCGCCCGGTCGCGGGACAATGACTGGGGAGGGGGAACGGGTCTGGGGCTATCCATCGCCCAGAGCCTGGTGCGAGCGATGGGCGGTCGTATCTGGGCGGAGAGCGAGCCGGGACGTGGCGCGGTGTTTCGATTCACGCTGCCGACTGTAGAATCCTAGGGAGCAGACGAGCCAGGCCGGCAAATGGTGACGTCTGGGGTGGCCAGCGACCTTGTCCAGACTGCCCATCTCGTTGTTTTGGCGCACAGGAGCCACCAGTACTACAATATCGCCAAGCACGCCTGATCGTGTTTCGAGCTAGGATCGACGGTGACGTAGCGGGAGCGCCCAGCACCAGGGGCCGTTTCCCGGCTGCGCCTGGACAAGTGTCGGCGTGACGTGGCTACGCAGCAACAACCATCCCCGCCACAATAGAGAGGATGGCAGCCATGAACAGTCCCATGTGCGTTCCCAGGGACGCCGATCGTGGCCGGAGACTCAAGCTGCTGAGCCTGGTCACCTTTGCTGTGCTGCTGGCGGCGGTTTTCTTCTGGGCCTCTCGCCCGGAGGTGAGCGCCTGGGGTGAGGCCACGGTCAAGGGAACGGTTACCACCCTGGATGGCACGCCCAAAGCCGGCGCTGTCGTCCGCATCAAGGCGACAGCCAACAGCACTCACAGCGCTGCCGATGGTAGCTTTGTCCTCAGCGGCCTGGCGCAGGGGCAGATGGTAACCGTGACCGGTTGGGCGGATGGTGACTATGTCGCCTGGCAGGAGGTCATCGCTCCGGCATCGGGCATAACCCTTGTCCTCAGGCCCTACTCCCAGGCGGATTACGAAGACTACCAGTGGGTGGGCGCCCACGATCCGGTTGAGGGGCTGAGCTGCTACCACTGCATGACGGCCTTCCCTGAGTGGGAGGCGGGCGCCCACAGCCAGTCGGCGCAGAACCGCCGCTTCTTTTCCATGTACAACGGCACCGACGTCACCGGCGTTTTCACCGTCGGGGTGGGCTACAAGGCTGACTTCCCTGGCACAGCGGGCAACTGCGCCACTTGCCATGCTCCGGGAGCGGCCACCCGCAAACAGGGGGCCTATACCGCCGACATGAACGGTCTCCATCCAGGCGCCGAGCAGGAAGGGGTATTCTGCGACTTTTGCCACAAGATAGGCGGCGTGTACCTGAATCCTGCCTCGGGGCTCCCCTACCCCAACGCGCCCGGAACGCTGTCCTATCGGCTGTTGCGCACCAGTCCAGATACCGTGCTATTCATCGGGTCTCTGGATGATGTTACTCGACGTGTGACCTACTTGCCGTTGGAGAAGGAGAGCGAGTTCTGCGCCCCGTGCCACCAGTTTAGCTTCTGGAACACGCCGATCTATGAATCCTTCCGAGAGTGG
>DDYO01000211.1 GCA_002348045.1 Anaerolineales bacterium UBA2232 | reverse complement strand
GGTCGCCAGGGGGACGAGCAAATCACTGTGGATGAGATGGCCGCAGCCATCGGGACGATCTCTTACGAGGTCTTGGCGTGCGTCGGGTGTCGTGTACCCCGGGTCTACCTGCAGGGGGGACGTCCAGTGGCTATCCGGACTGCTGGGGGCTACCTTCCCGTCACTGGCTGACCGCCAGCGCGGCAGCGCAATCGGGCTACGAGGCAGCAGCGCCCCTGGCCGCAACCCTCTCCAAAGCACTCCGGGCGGCGGCCCGCTCCGCGGCCTGCTTACTGGTGCCCATTCCTTCGCCCATCACGGCGCCCTCAACCATTACCTGCACCCGAAAGGACTTGGCGTGATCGGGACCCGTCTCGCTCACCATGACGTACTCCGGCGTGACCCGCAGAGCGGACTGCGACCATTCCTGCAGGCGCGTCTTGGCGTCCCGCAACTCACCCCGGTCCTGGAGGCTCTCCACCAGCGGCTCCAACAAGGGTACCAGAAACCCCCTGGCAGCTGCCAGCCCCTGATCCAGGTAGACAGCGCCAAGCAACGCCTCCAGGGCGTCAGCCAGCACGCTGGCTCGCGCCCGACCTCCGCTGCGCTCTTCACCGTGGCCCATCCGGAGACGGTCTCCCAGATCGAGGAACTCGGCCAACCGCGCCAAGGCCTCAGTGCAAACCAACCGAGCCCGCAGGTCCGTTAGCTCACCTTCCGGCAGATGCGGAAACCGGTGATACAGGTAATCTGCCGCCAGGAAATCCACCACGGCATCGCCCAGGTACTCCAGTCGCTCATTATCCCCCAGTGACCAGGAGGGATCCTCGTTCAAGTAGGAGGCATGGGTCAGGGCCTGCTGCAGAAGCAGCTGATCCGCAAAGCGGATTCCCATCTTTTCCTGCAGCTCGCTCAGGGTTTCCGCCATCAGCAATCCAGTCGGCCTGTGCTTGGCTGGAGCCACTCCTGCAGGCGCTCAACTGCCTGATCCAGCCCAACGGTCTCCTGTCGCTGGTGACGCAGGTCGCGCAGCGTCACTAGGCCCGCAGCCAACTCGTCCGGGCCAGCAATCACCACGCAGGGCACGCCCTTCTTGAGGGCGTAGCGAATTTGATTGCCCAGCGGGTCCTGGCCGTAGTAGACCTCACAGCGCAGGCCCGCCAACCGCAGCTCCCTGGAGAGCCGCAGCGTCTGGTGCAGTTGCTCCTGGCCAAACACGGTGACCAGCACCTGCACCTGCGTCGCCCCAACATCAGTTGGGAACATGTCTAGCTCTTCCATTACATCGATGATTCGCTCTATGCCCAGGGTGGTGCCGGTGGCCGGGTAACCCTGTAAGGCAAACCTCCCCACCAAACCATCGTAACGGCCCCCGCCCGTGATGCTCCCGATCCGTGGCTCTTCCACCAGCGTCTCATAGATCGGTCCCGTGTAATAGTCCAGCCCGCGCACCATGCTCAGGTCCACGCGAACTGCTTCAGCGGACACGCCCAATGAGGGCAAGTAGCTCAACAGCTCTTGCAGTTCACTGATGCCCTCCATGGCCAGGGAATCCTTGCCCACCTCCACCCGCAGATGATCCAGACCCGGCGCCGGGCCCTCAATCGGCCGCAGCAATCCCAGGATCCGGTCCACCACCGCTTCTGAAAACTCACCTTTGCGCAGTTCATCGCGCACGGCGTCGCGGCCGATCTTGTCCAGTTTGTCGATGCTGCGGTAAAGACGGGGCAGGCGCTCCACCGACACACCCACGTGCTGTCCAATGCCCGCCAGCACCTTTCGATGGTTGAGCACCGTGACGAACCTGCTGAATCCCAAGCGAGTCAGAGCGGTAAAGATCAATGCGATGATCTCCGCATCCGCCAGCATGCTCCGGGAACCCACGATATCCGCATCGCACTGGTAAAACTCGCGGTAGCGCCCCTTCTGCGGACGCTCGGCTCGCCACACGGGGGCGATCTGATAGCGGCGAAACGGCTTGATCAGCTCGGGATAAGCGGCCACCACCCGGCTGAGCGGCACGGTCAAGTCATAGCGCAGGCCCAGCTTCTCCTTGCCGCCTGTATGCTGCACATTGTACATCAGCCGATCCGCTTCAGAGCCGCCCTTGCCCAGAAGGATCTCTTCCAATTCGACCGCCGGCGTGATCAGCGGTTCGAATCCGAACTCGGCAAAGGTGCGCTCCATCACCTCCAGCACGTAGCGGCGGTACCCCATCTTTCCAGGCAACACATCCCGCATGCCCTTGGGCAACCGTGGTGCAATGATGTCCATGCTACTCTCCCCCAACAAGAAAGAAGAGCGGTGAGCTTCGCTGCTCCGCGCTCTTCTCGGCTTCCAGGTGGATGACGGGTTTCGAACCCGCAACATCTGGTGCCACAGACCAGTGCTCTGCCGTTGAGCTACATCCACCACATTCCGTCAACGGACGCAGTATACCTCAGCTGAGGTCAAAACGCAAATCTCAGCCCTCCTGTTCCTCGTCCGTCATCACGTGCATGCCGCCTCTTTCCCAGTTGTCATCATCTTCGACGTCGTCCAGGGCGTCCCGCAAGGCCATTGTCAGACATCCGTCCATCGGATCGAACTCGATTTCTACCGCTCTGCACCTGCCATCCACATTATACAGGCAGTCCGCCTGCCAGCAGACGACCCTTGGCATCCCTACCCTCCTTGGCTCTGGCCCACTGCCGTGGTGACGATGAAGCGAGACTCGATCAGATCAGCAACCCCCCGTACGTCATCGAGCCCGAACCGGGGCACGCTTGGCCCATCTTCGTGGTCGGCCACTAATGCAACAAGGTCGGGGCCATCGCACAAAAGGTCCGTCCCCAAGGCTCGGCGGGAAACCTCAATCTTGGGCTTGCGCGCTTGCTTATACCCCTCTACGAGGATGATGTCCACCTGAGGCATGGATGCCACCACCTCGTCCAGCATGAGCTCTCGTTCCACCTTGCGGATCATCGCCACCTGCCACGGTGAAGAAATGACCACCACATCGCTGCCCGCCTGAGCATGGCGCCAAGTATCCTTGCCGGGATGATCCATCTGAAACCCGCCTCGGTCATGCTTGATCGTCCCCACCCGATAGCCGCGGCCCTTCAGTTCCGGGATCAGCTTTTCCAGAAAGGTCGTCTTGCCCGCGCCGGGCTTGCCTACGAACGACACCAAAGGGACAGTCGGCGGTGCTTTCACTACCACTGGTATACAACACTTCGGCTTGCTTGTCAATACATGACCTCATTATTGTAGAGTTCCGGCCGTGCCAACAGGCTAGAATCACTCCACCGAACGCAAGTACTCGCGGATCATCAGCGCGGCAGTAGCGCCCTCACCGGCAGCAGAGGCGATCTGCTTCGTGCTCCCCTGGCGCACGTCCCCAGCAGCAAACACGCCCTTGATCGAGGTCTCCAGCGTAAGGTCCGTCAGCACAAAGCCGAAGCGGTCCCGCACGATCTCCGCCGGCATCCACTCACTGTTCGGGCTCAGGCCGATGAACACAAATACCCCGTCCGGGTGCCATTCCTTCACTTCGCCTGTCGCCCGATCCTGTACCTGAACCGCGCGCAGCCGGCCATCCACGCTCACAGCGAACTCTTTCACCGCGTGGTTGGTCACTACCTGGATTTCCTTGCGTGCGGCAACCTTTTCCTGCAGGATGGAGCTGGCCTTTACTTCTGGCAGGAACTCGACAATTGTGATGGCTCGCGCGAATTTGGTCAGAAAGAGGCTCTCCTGGAAAGCGCTGTTGCCCCCTCCCACGACCAGAATCTCCTTGTCTCGATAGAACGCGCCGTCACAGGTGGCGCAAAAGTGGATGTTCACGCCGATCAGCTCCGCCTCGCCGGGCACATTTAGGCGCCGGTAGCGGGAGCCGGTCGCCAATAGCACCGCGCGAGCCTGGTAGACCGTGCCGTCGGCAAGGGTCACCTCACGGTACTGCCCCCGCATGCGCACATCCTTTACTTCCTGCGCCGCCAGCAGCTCCACGCCAAAACGCTGGGCCTGGTTCGTCAGCCGCCGCCCGAACTCCTCGCCACTAATACCCTCATCGAAGCCCGGCACGTTCTCCAGGAGTTGTGTCACGCTGGCCTGCCCGCCTGGGGCCCCCTTTTCGATCACCAGGGTGCTCAGTCCTTCTCGAGCCGCATACAGGGCGGTGGTCAATCCTGCTGGCCCTGCCCCTACGATCACCAGGTCGTAAAAGCGCCCGGCAGCCTCCATCACGACGCCCAGCTTCGAGGCCAGCTCCGCGTTGGACGGCTCGATTAGCTGGGAACCATCGGGGAAAACCAGCACAGGTATGCGGCGCTTGCCCTGCGTCGCCTGCTCCACCATCGCCAGCCCCTCGGGGTCCTTTTCGATGTCCACAAAGTGGTACGGCTGAGAATGCTCCCTCAGGAAAGCTTTGGCTCGCTTGCAGTCGGGGCACCACTCGGTGCCGTAGACAACGATGCCCACCGCGGCTTGCTCTGTCATCTCTTGCCCCCTGAGTCGGCTCGACACTGGGTCAAGTCCCTCATGGTAAACGTTGGCGCCAGGCCAGTACGGCCTGCAGCAACGCTGCGTTGCTGGGCTCCACCACCATCTTTCCATTGGGGAAGACAATCGTCGGAACACTGCGCATGCCACCGTTCAGCGCCTTGACACGGTCCGCCGCAGCAGCGTCCTCATCAATGTTGATCCAGACATAGTCAACTCGCTGCGCTTCCAGCACCTTCTTGGCTCGCCAGCAGTCGGGACACCACGTAGTGCCATACACGGTCACCACCGGTTCATCGGCCATTCACGTCTTCTCCTCAGCCTCTTGTCGCCTGGGGTGCGCCTAAGCCTTCCGCACACCCTCCCCATAGCAGCCCTGGACCACGTTTACCGCGGACTAGCAATTGTAGCTTATATGTAGCCCAGCCTCCTAATGGTTGGCCCATCCTATCGGTGACGGGGACAATGCTCAACGGGTCATGTTCATCCATTTGCCTCTCCTACCGGAGGTGCTACAATGCCTTCAGGACTTGGTGGAGATTTGACGCCGCGCGTGACCATGCACTATGAAAGTGGGAGGAGCAACCATGTGCCGACTCTATCTGTCCTTGATACCAGAAGCTCTGATATGCTCGATGCTCGAGCCCGAGGCTTTTGGCATCTACTACTCCACCGGAAGCCGTAAGAAAGCCCGGGAACAGGCCATGTTCTTCGAGGTCGATCCCACCTTCCGCAGTGACTATTTTCGCGTCGAACAGGCCATCTCGCGCTGCGTGCCCCACGAGGATGGTTCTCCCAAGGCCTCTATTTACATCTCCGTCTACCGCGTTCTCGAGCACGTTCCGCTTAGCCGCCTCCTCAAGCTGTACCTGACTACTCAGGACGGCCGTTCCCTGGTTCTGAGTCCAACGCGTGAGCTGCCGGAGGACTCGGGTACGCTGCACCTTTACCAGGAGATTGCGCCAGTCCACCCCCTCGTAGCCTCATCCCTGGGACCCAAAGCGTTCTACGAGCTGATTGTGAAGAACCCCGTCAGCCTGCTGTCTCTGCCCGCCGTGTGTTTCGTGGAGCTGCGCCTGGATGAGCTGGCAGATGACCCGGAGCGCGGAGCGGTGCGGGACCTGCCGTACGGCAACATCGACCATCTTCGGCAGTGCCTCATAGAGCTCAAGGACAAGTACGTCCACACCAAGATGGTCAATCGTATCCAGCCCGCCCGTTTCCCCTATCGCACCATCAAGAACGGAGTGTTTATCGGCAACGAACAGGAGCTGATCTACTTCCCCATGCCATCAACGGAAGAGCTCAAGGCGCAGCACTATGCCTGGTGGCGTTCCGCCAATGTTGCTGCATGGGGAGCCGCGCCGGCTACTTAGCCCTTTCGCGCCCGTACCCGGGCGTTCATCACCCTGGCCCGGCCCGTACATCGTAGTGCGGGTCGGGCATGACCCGCGTATGTGCCTCGCGCCCATCTGCGCTGCCCGAGCCCTCGGTACCCGTGCCTCGCTGCCGGCCAAACACGGTATGCGCCGTCCAGCCGCGCGCCAAGCCGAGAGCTCAACCAAGGCACTCTCGCCATCTCTTTCAAAGGAGGACTCAACGTACCATGGACACGTCTCAGATCTGGCTGGTGCTGGCCATCCTATCCGGCGCCATCTCCATAGGTGTAGGCCTCGGGCTGTACGCCTGGGTCCGGCGCCAGGACCCCGGCTCGGAGCGAGCAAAACAAATCGCTGCGTGGATACGCCAGGGGTCCCAGTCGTATCTACGCCGCCTGTACACCGCCCTCGCTCTGGTCGCCGTTGGCATGGGAATCATCATCGCCATCGTCTTTAGCCTGGACATCGAGCACTTGGGCATGCAGCGCATCGAGCTGGACCCCCTCCGTGGCGTTGAGATGGCAGGCGCCTTTGTCGCCGGCGCCCTGTCTTCAGCCATCGCCGGGTACCTGGGCATGAGCGTCGCGGTGGAAGCCAACGTTCGTACCGCCACAGCCGCCGGAAAAAGCCTCAATGATGCCTTCCGGGTTTCCTTCTATGGCGGTTCGGTGATGGGCCTCGCCACCGTGGGCGTGGCCGTAATTGGCATGAGCGTCGTGTACCTCATCAGCGGCGACCCGGAGGTGGTCCTCGGTTTCAGCTTCGGGGCCTCCGCTTTGGCCCTCTTGGCCAAGGCCGGCGGCGGCATCTATACCAAGACCGCCGATATCGCCGCTGACCTGGTTGGCAAGCTCGAGATCGGCATTCCGGAAGACGACCCCCGCAACCCGGCCGTCATCGCTGACAACGTGGGTGACAACGTCGGCGACGTGGCGGGAATGGGTGCCGACATTTTCGACAGCTATGTTGCCAGCACGGTCGCCGTCATGCTGCTGGGAGCCGCTCTCTTTTCCGGCGATCGGTTGCTCCAAGCGCGTTACACCGTTTTTCCCCTGGTGCTCTGCACCCTCGGCATTGTCGCCTCCTTGGCGGGCATGCAGTTGGTCCGCGTTGGTAAGGACGGCAATCCTGGCGATGCCCTGAACCGGGGAACCGTCTTCACCTGTGTCATCCTAGCGGTGTTCGCGACGATCCTCTGCGTTGTGGGCGGATACAACCTCGGCGTCCTCTGGGCAACGCTGGCGGGCCTGATCGCTGGCCTCGTCATCGGCTTCACCTCTGACTACTACACATCGTCGGACAAGCCGCCGGTTCTGATCACGGCTGAGGTCTCCGGCTCCGGCTCCGCCATGAACATCATCACCGGCTTTAGCTACGGCCTGGTCAGCATTGTGCCGTCCATCATTGGCATCGTTGCCGCCACCCTTGCCTCTTACTATCTGGCTGAGCGCGCGGGCATCAGCGGGATCTATGGAGTAGGCGTGAGCGCCGTGGGGATGCTTTCGGTAAGCGGCATGATCGTGTCCGCGGACGCCTACGGACCCATTGTGGACAACGCCCGGGGCATCGCAGAGATGGCCGGCATGTCCCATGAGGTTGTTGCCATTGCCGACGTGCTGGACGAGTCGGGCAACACCGCCAAAGCCATCACCAAAGGCTTCTCCATCAGCGC
>DDYO01000134.1:40296-82270 GCA_002348045.1 Anaerolineales bacterium UBA2232 | reverse complement strand
GATGCGGCGCTGATGATGCAATTGGGGGTAGACGGGGTATTCGTCGGCTCCGGCATCTTCAAGTCCACAGATCCAGCCCGGCGCGCCGCTAGCATCGTCAAGGCCGTCACCCACTTTAATGACCCCAAGATCATTGCCGAAGTCTCCAAGGGCCTCGGTGAGGCAATGCGCGGTCTGGAAATCTCGACCATCCCCGAAGGCGAGCGCCTAGCGGAGCGAGGATGGTAGGATGAGTTGCCACGGAGTGCTCGCCCTCCAGGGGGATTTCCGTGAGCACATGGAAATGCTCCGGCAGGTGGGGGCTAGTGTCAGGGAGGTGAGGCTCCCGGAGCATCTGACAAACCTCTCAGGCCTCATCATCCCTGGGGGGGAGAGTACAACCATCGGCAAACTTGCTGTGGCGTACGGCCTAATGGAACCCATTCAACGGATGGCCAGGGAAGGCCTGCCCATTTGGGGTACCTGTGCGGGAATGATCCTTCTGGCCAGGGCGGTGGACTGCGAACAGCCAGTGCTAGGACTGATGGACTTGATAGTCAGGCGAAACGCCTTTGGGCGGCAGGTGGAGAGCTTTGAGGCGGATCTGTCAATTCCCGCGCTGGATACCGTTGCGAGTCCAGAAGAGATGGGACGTACTTTTCACGCCGCTTTCATTCGCGCACCTTACATCGAAAGCGTTGGACCAAAGGCGACAGTCTTGGCTCGTCTTGACAACGGCATCATCGTCGCCGCACAACAGGGCAATCTGCTGGCCACCGCCTTCCACCCAGAACTGGAGAGGGACTCGCGGTTTCACCGCTACTTTTTGAGCCTGAGACATGAGGCCAGTACTTAATAACTGTGGCCGAGGTGACAGGTGATCAGGCCGTTCGATCTGCGTCACATATGGCTGGTTCGAGACCTGCAGCGCGTGACGACCGCCTTGGATTTGAGAGCCGCTTTGGTGGAAGCGCAGTCACCCCTGCGCAGCGCCCTACGTGACTATTTTCCCACCCGCGTCGCTCGGACGTACACCTATGTTCTTCAAGCTCCAGGAAACGGTCGCGAACTGCGCGGTTTTGTGCAGGCCCGTGCAAGACCTGCGGAGGCCGCTTGGACGATAACCTTCATCGCTCCCAAGCTCGACGGTCCGGAGGAATTCGCTACTATCTGGTACAGGATGTTGTTGCACACGTGCATCGCCGCAGGCGAAAAACAGGTTCAGCGACTGTTCGCCTGTGCACCAGAAGAGCAGCTAGCAGAGGAAGTGCTCCGCCAGGCAGGCTTTGCCGTCTACGCACGACAGAGGTTGTTCGTTCGTGAGCCGAGCATCCCTATCACAAAGCGCCTAAGCGACGGGGCAAGAGCGTTCAGGCCAGAGGACAGCTTGAGCGTGACCAGGTTTCTCCAGAGACTCACGCCAAGAGTCATCCAGCAAACAGCTGAACTCAAGGGTCCGATCGAGGCTTCTGGGCACGACGCCACGACTACGGCGACTTCCCAAGCGTTTGTGTGGCGTGACCAGGTTGGAGACCTGTCTGGTTATCTATGGCTGGATATCGGTCCGCGAGGGATCTGGATACGGATCATCGCCGACCCCAACTATCGCCAACAGATCCCAGAGATGTTGGAGCACGCCCTTGCACTGGCGTCCGGCCATACACCAAGGCCTGCCTACTGCGCTGTACGCGACTATGAGAGTGGCATGCAATATCCTCTCGAGCAAAACGGGTTTGCGCTCTTGGACACCCACCGCCTGTGGGTGAAGCACACGACTGTACAAGTCAAAGCTTGGCGACCCAGGTTGGCCCAGGCTCTCGAGAATCGGGCGGGTGTAGCGCCCACGGTATCACGCAGTGACCGCACCTGAGCAGTAGGCGGCCATGCCCACCGACGAATGAGGTAACATCCATTGGCAAAGTTGGAAATTACTGACAATCTAGAGGCCCTGATTGCGGCCTTTCCACCGTCAATCTCGGCTGCCCTGCAGAACGCCAATCGCAGCGAAGACTTGCTTGAGGTGATTCTTGACCTCGGCCGCAGGCCATCTGCCAGATTTGTCGATGGCGAGATTGAGCTAGGCACCCAAGAGGTGACCCGATCCGAGATCGACTATGTCGCGGCTCATATCGGAACGTTTGGTGAGGATAACCGGGCAGGTATCACTCGCACACTGCATCGCATCTCCGCCATACGTAATCGCCAGGGGACAATCACCGGACTGACGTGCCGCGTTGGCCGGGCTGTCTATGGCACCATCGATATCATCCGCGACATCATCGAGACTGGTGCCAGCATCATGTTCCTGGGACGTCCAGGGGTTGGAAAGACCACTATGCTGCGCGAGGTAGCCCGTGTCCTGGCTGAGAACAAACGTGTCGTCGTGGTGGACACCTCTAACGAAATTGGAGGCGATGGCGATATACCACATCCTGCCATCGGCCGCGCGCGCCGCATGCAAGTCAAGACGCCGGACATGCAACACGCTGTGATGATCGAGGCGGTGGAGAACCACATGCCTGAAGTCATCGTGATTGACGAAATGGGCACCGAGTTGGAGGCTGCGGCAGCTCGAACGATAGCAGAGCGTGGGGTACAGCTCATAGCTACCGCCCACGGTAACACTCTGGAAAACTTGATGATGAACCCTACTCTGTCCGACTTGGTGGGTGGGATTCAGACAGTCACCTTGAGCGATGAGGAGGCCCGTCGTCGCGGCACACAGAAATCTGTGTTGGAGCGCAAAGCCCCTCCCACCTTCGAAGCAGTGGTGGAGATCCAGGATTGGGACCGATTGGCGGTCCGTCACGATGTGGCAGACGCGGTGGACGCCATTCTGCGCGGCAGGCTTGCCCCCGCCGAGATTCGCTCGCGAGACGACAGCGGGGAAATCCACGTCATTCAGCAGGAGGTCGACCGCCCAGCCAGTCCCAAAGCGGAGATGTCAACAGCGGCGCCAAGTTCCAAGCCAGGGCGCACCATGCGTATCTTTCCGTACGGAATCAGTCAGAACCGCTTACGGCAAGCCATCCGTGCCATGAACGTCCCTGCTGTGGTGGCCAGCGATCCCAAGGAAACGGATATCCTCCTGACGTCAAAGAGCTATTACCGCAAGCGCCCCCACATCGTGGCTGACCTGGAGCGAGCGGGGACGCCTGTGTACGTGCTCCGCAGCAACACCACCACCCAGATGGAGCATTGTCTCGCCGACATGTTCGGCTTTGATTCTCACAGCGATCCCTTTTCGACTGCCGTCGAAGAGACGCGGGATGCTATTGAGCAGATTCTGAGCGGCGAGCGCAACTCTGTCGAATTATCACCCCAGGATTCCATGGTCCGCCGGCAACAGCACGAGATGGCCCGTACGGCCAATTTGCTCTCCTACAGCAAGGGTAAAGAGCCGTACCGTCGCGTGCGCCTCCACTCGGCTCAGTGAGGGACTATGGGCTGCTTTATCACGCTTGAGGGCCCGGAGGGCGGGGGGAAAACCACCCAGCACCAAGCGCTGCATGACTATTTGGCCGAAGCTGGCTATGACGTGTTGGCCGTGCGTGAACCTGGCTCCACAGCCATTGGCGACCAGATTCGCCAGATTTTGCACAGCCCACTCAATAACAGCATGTCGCCCAGTGCCGAGCTCTTGCTCTACTCTGCGTCTCGGGCTCAGTTGGTGAGCGAAAGTATCCTTCCTGCCCTGCAGTCGGGAAGAATCGTTGTCGCCGACCGCTACGCGGATTCCACGATGGCCTATCAGGGATATGGTCATGGCCTGGATCTGTCCCTCCTGCAAGCGGTAACCAAACTGGCCACCGGAGGTCTACGGCCAGACCTGACCCTCTTCCTCGACATCGCTCCTGAGGAGGGCTTGAAGCGCAAACAAAGGGATTTTGAAAGTGGCGTCGGCGAGTGGAATCGTATGGACCAGAAAGAACTCGCGTTTCACCAGCGGGTGAGGGAAGGATATCTGCAAATGATCGCCGCGGATCCGGATCGCTGGTACCGTCTGGACGCGACCAGTGACATCATCTCCGTGCAACGTGCCATCCGAGAACGAGTGCATCGTCTGCTTGCCGAACTCCATATTGAACCCCGAAGAGCCAAGTCTAGAAAGGAGACAAGATGAAGCTCATCCTGAGTATTGTACACAGTGATGATGCAGACGCGTTGATTCACGATCTGCAGCAACGGGGACACCGCTGTACCAAGATCAGTACCACTGGAGGGTTCTTAAGAGAGGGGAATGCCACGATCTTGATTGGAGCTGAGGAGGAGCACGTCGAAGAGATCTTGACGGCCATCAAGGAGAACTGTCATGCCAGGACCAAGCTGGTGAGCCCGCTATCGCCAGTGGCCGAAGCCAGCGAACTCTACATGCCACGGCCTCTTGAGGTGCAGGTCGGAGGCGCCACCATCTTTGTGCTGGATGTCGAACGCTCAGCCAAGTTCTAGTCGTCACCCATGGGGCCGGCACCCAGGTCAGGCATGGCTGACTCGACGTCTTCTGGCGTCTGGCCCGACTCGAGGCGATCAACCACCTCATGGAACTCATCGCCAAGATCCTCGCCGGTCTCGGCCGACATCTTTCTCATCCATCGGGCGACGCTGCGGGGATCATTTTCGTCGAGACCGCTCAGGCTCGAAGGGTCGGCTAACTGGTCAAGACGGGTCTCCTCAGACCTCAGCACAGCGACACGGGAGATAATCCGCTGAAGCTGATCCGAACCACAGTGAGTACAGCAAGGCTCAAAGGTCTTCAATTGATCGAAACTTCGAACGAAGATGGACGAACGCTGCCGGCACTTCTGGCAACGATACTCGTATATCGGCATGCCAACGCTCCTCACTTCAGCACGGTTTCCAGAAACAACGGTATTATAGCATGCGGCAGGCCACTGGATCAAGTCCTGGCGTATCAGGGCATCGGCCCTCTGTGCGGCACAATAACCGTTCGGTAGGATGACGAAATGGAACAAAGCCCTCCATCCTTGGCAATACAACCATCAGCGTATCTTGAGCCGCCTCCGTTGCTGATCGTGATATCGGGTCCCTCGGGAGCGGGCAAGGATAGCGTCATTCAGCGCATGAAAGAACTGCGCTACCCTCTACACTTTGTGATCACTGCCACCACCCGACCCCCACGTCCTCTGGAGTCACACGGTGTGGATTACTGGTTTCTCTGCCAAGCCGAGTTTGATGAGCTACTGCGCCAAGACGGCCTTCTGGAGAATGCCCTTGTGTACGGATACCGCTACGGGATTCCCAAAGAGCATGTCCGAAGGGCTCTGGCCAGCGGGCAGGATGTCATTATGCGTGTCGATGTTCAGGGGGCCGCGACCGTGCGCCGCTTGATTCCAGACGCGGTAATGATCTTTTTATTGCCTGACTCAGAGGATGAACTACTCCAACGGCTCCGACAACGAGGGACCGAGACAGCGAAGGACCTGCACCAGCGCATCAATACAATGCGTTCCGAGCTACAGCACATTCCTAACTTCGACTATGTCGTCTTTAACCGCAACGGTCAGTTGGATCAGGCTGTCGAGACAGTCGCTGCCATCATCAAAGCCGAGAAGTGCCGTACAAAGCCTCGGCGGGTCAGCCTGTGAGGAACAGGAGGGCATCGTGAAGGGGAAAACCGGTGTTCGACGATCGGTGATTGCCGGCTCCTGGTACCCAGGCGACCCGGCACGCTTGAGGGATACCATCAGAGGATACCTGGCCAACGTGCCTGTCCGGCCATTGCCCGGCACTCTCTTGGGCCTTGTCGCGCCCCACGCCGGTTACGTGTACTCCGGACAGGTGGCGGCCCACGCCTATGCTCAACTACAGGGCAAACTGTTTGCCCGGGTGGTCATCGTTTCCCCCATGCACCGCACTTATCCCGGACGCTTTGCCGCGAGCGACCATGCCCAATACGAGACTCCATTGGGGTTGGTGAACGTGGACAAAGAACTGGTAGAGGCCCTGGGCAAGCTCGTCACTCTCAACCGCGTGTCTGAGGAGATGGAGCATTCGTTAGAGATACAGCTTCCTTTTCTGCAATATGTGCTGGGCGATTTTAGTCTAACTCCCATCATGATGGGTGACCAGGATTGGGATTCTGCACGTACCCTTGGACAAGCTCTTGCCCAGTGCACCAGGGGGCAACCGATACTTCTGGTAGCCAGTACCGATCTCTCGCATTTCCACTCCTACCAAGAAGCAACCCGGCTGGATCAGATTGTGCTGGATCGGATCGCGGCATACGATCCCCAGGGCCTTGCCCTCGAACTGGCAGCGCACCGTGCCGAGGCCTGCGGGGGTGGGCCGGTTGGCGCCGTGATGGTAGCCTGCCAACAACTGGGGGCAGATCGTGCCGTCATCCTCAGTTACATGAACTCTGGCGACGTGACCGGTGACCACAGTGGCGTGGTGGGCTATGCCGCAGCCGCGCTCTTGCGGTCGTAGGCCTCGGCCGCGCGGGTGCTGAGGCAAGGATTTCAGGTGGAGGCGTCCCGGTTCGTTCAGGTCGTCGTGCGCTCGCCCATCGGCCCGACCCGCTCAAAGCCACGGTCCGCTCAGAGTACTCTCGTGACATCCAGCCTTGAGCAGACCTTTCATTACTCAGTGCCGCCCGACCTGCAGGGCAGGATCCAGCCTGGTCATTTGATCTGGGTCCCCTTTGGGGCGCGTCAACTGCCCGGACTGGTCACGAGTCTGAGCGACGCTTCGCCAATTGAGGAGACCAGAGATGTTCTGGCCCTGATTGACCCGGTTCCGGTCCTCACACCCTACCAGATCGAGCTAATGCACTGGATAAGCAGGTACTACCATACCCCGTTGCACGTGGTAGCCTGGGCGATGTTTCCCCCTGGCATCAGCTGGCAGTCGGAAACCATCCTCCATCTCGCCGAAGAGCCCACCAGCCCCCCAAGCCAGAGCGAAGCGGTGATCCTTGAACTCCTGCGCCAGCGAGGGTCCCTAGGCCTGGATCAGATCGAGGGCCTGGTCAAGATCAGAAGCTGGCGGAGTACCGTCAACCGTCTTCAGGCAAAAGGATGGGTGCGAAGGGAGTTGCGGATTCGCGGCCCACAGGTGCGTCCCAAGATTGAAAAGGTGATGATCCTCTCCGGACTGCCCGCCGACGCTGACATCGAGTCACTAGCACGCGCACCCAAGCAGAAGGCTGCCCTCATCGCCCTGCGGCGGCATGCTGAGATGCACTCGATACCCATGCCGTGGGAGATCTCCCTGGACGAGATGGGCAAGCTTGGCGTGTCCCCTGCCACCACCGCAACCTTGGCACGGCGCAACTGGCTTGCCGTGGAGGAGCGCGAGGTGCGTCGCGACCCCCTGGCGGGACGTGAATTTGTCACCACTGAGTCCCCACGACTAACACAGGACCAGGATGCAGCATGGAGAACCATTGCTGCGGCCCTTGAGGGCGCAAAGAGTCACGTCTTCCTCCTACATGGTGTGACCGGCAGCGGAAAGACCGAGGTGTATTTGCGAGCACTGGCCCGCGTTTTGGAACAGGGGGGGCAGGCTATAGTACTGGTGCCAGAGATTTCGCTAACGCCGCAGACCATCCGCCGCTTCGCTGCTCGATTCCCTGGACGCCTGGCGGTCCTCCACAGCAAGCTCTCAGCGGGAGAGCGGTATGATGAGTGGAGGCGCATCCGGCAAGGCCAAGCAGACATCGTGGTTGGCCCCCGCTCCGCCATCTTTTCTCCCTTACCCCGCCTGCGGCTGGTCGTATTGGATGAGGAACACGAGTGGTCGTACAAGCAGATGGAAATGCCTTGCTATCATGCCCGGGATGTCGCCCTCAAACTGGGGCAATTGACCGAAGCGCTGGTCATTCTGGGCAGTGCCACGCCCGACGTGACGTCATATTACCAAGCGGCACACGGCAGGTTCACCTTACTCCAGCTGCCCAATCGAATCATGGCCCACCGCGGCTCCGTCCAACAACAAACGCAGGACTATCACCTGGCCGACACTCAGGTACACCTCAAGCCCGTAGGGCAGGGCTACGAGGACGTGCGTTACATGGAACTACCACCGGTCGAAATCGTGGACCTGCGGGCCGAGCTGCGGGCGGGCAATCGCGGCATTTTCAGCCGGTCCTTAGAGGACGCCATGGAGATTGCGCTGTGCGCGGGCCAGCAGATCATCCTGTTCCTCAACCGCCGGGGGAGTTCTACGGTTATCATGTGTCGAGATTGCGGCCATGTGCTGCAGTGCCGTGGCTGCGACTCTTCGCTGACTTTTCACAGCGATACGGGAAAACTGTTGTGTCACTACTGCAACTATGAGACTTCTGTGCCGAAAACCTGTCCAAACTGCGGGAGCGCACGGATCAGGTTCTTTGGCCTGGGCACACAAAAGGTCGAGGAAACCGTTCACGAGCGCTTTCCCACCGCTCGCACCCTGCGGTGGGACCGGGATGTCACCGGTGGCAAGGATGCTCACGAACACATCCTTAACCGCTTCATTGCTCACCAAGCGGACGTCCTAATCGGCACGCAGATGATTGCCAAGGGGCTGGACCTGCCTTTGGTGACCCTCGTTGGCGTCGTATCCGCGGACACCGCCCTCCACCTACCCGACTTTCGCTCCAGTGAACGGACCTTTCAGCTCCTGAGCCAGGTTGCTGGTCGCGCCGGGCGCAGCATCCTGGGCGGCAGGGTCATCATCCAGACCTACTCGCCCCAGCATCCCAGCATTCAGGCCGCGAGCCGACACGACTATGGCGAGTTCTACGAGCGCGAGCTAGAGTTCCGGAGAGAGCATGGCTATCCCCCGTACAGCCGGTTGGTCCGCCTGCTCTATTCCAGCATCAGTGAGAGCCGTGCGCAGGCCGAGGTTGAGCGGGTGAGGCATGTCCTTGATCTTGCTATTGCCCAGCGCGGCATTCCCAACATTGAGGTCATCGGTCCAGCGCCATGCTTTGTACCGCGTATCGCAGGCAAGCACCGCTGGCAGATCGTTCTGCGAGGCCCAGAGCCCGCGGAACCACTTTCAGACCTGCCACTGCCCATGGGCTGGCGGGTCGATGTAGATCCCATATCCCTCCTGTAGGCAGGAGCCGAAGACAACACGACGAAGCAGCCTGCACGGAGTGTCACATGCGGGGCTGTGCTGAAAAAAAGCGATTAGGAAGAGAGAAAGCGATGAATCCCACTGGAGTCTTTGCTGGTGTCGCAGGAGCCTACCCACGGGCGCTCTATCGCGCCGTAGGCCTCCGCGATGCCGACTTTGAGCGACCCCTGATCGGCATTGCCAATTCATGGAACGAGACCAGTCCGGGACATGTTCACCTGCGCCAACTGGCCGAATGGGTGAAGGAGGGAGTCCGCGAGGCGGGTGGGGCTCCCATCGAGTTCAACACCGTAGCACCCTGCGATGGAATTGCCCAGGGAAAAGGTATGCACTATGTACTTCCCCTGCGGGACGTCATTGCCGCATCGGTCGAGCTGATGGCCGGTGCCCACCAATTCGACGGACTGGTGATGTTGTGTACCTGTGATAAGGTGGTTCCAGGGATGCTCATGGCGGCAGCCCGCATCAACGTACCGACGGTGTTTGTCACCGGAGGACCCATGCTCCCAGGGCGCCTCGGTCAGCGACAGGTAATCCTTGATGAAGTCAAGGAAGCCATGGGTCGCTACACCGCTGGGCTGATGTCCGAGGAAGAGTTCTATGAGGTCGAGTGCAATGCGTGCCCTGGACCCGGGGCCTGCAGCTTTATGGGAACCGCAAATACCATGTGTACGGTCGTTGAGGCCCTCGGCCTATCCCTTCCAGGCTGTGCAAGCTTGCCAGCCGTCGCTCCCGAGCGCGCAGACCTCTGCCGTCGCAGCGGCGCGCACCTCATGCAGCTTGTCCGCGAGGGAAAGCGCGCCACCGCCATGCTCAGCCAGGCCAGCCTCGAAAACGCAGTCCGCGTGTGTCTCGCGGTTGGCGGTTCCACCAACGCAACGTTGCACATTCCTGCCCTTGCCAGGGAGATAGGCGCTCCTGTCGATCTGGACACCTTTGACCGGCTCAGCCGATCCACACCCCTGATCGCCAAGTTCCGACCAGCCGGACCGCTGACGGTCGTAGACCTGCATGAAGCCGGTGGCGTTCCCGCCGTGTTGAAAGCAATGCAGCCCCTGCTGGCCGGCGACGTACCCACGGTAGACGGTCGCACGCTGGGCGAGATCGCTGCCCAGGCCCAAATACAGCGCCGGGACGTTATCCATTCCCTGGAGGCCCCGCTGAGTCCCGAGGGAGGAATCATCGTTCTACACGGGAACCTGGCCCCCGACGGTGCAGTGGTGAAGCAGAGTGCTGTTGCACCAGCCATGCGCCATCATGTGGGCCCAGCGCGTGTCTGTGAGTCCGAGGAGGCCGTGCGTGAGCTGCTAAACAGCCGAGGTGTCCAGGCAGGAGACGTGCTGATCATTCGCAACGAGGGTCCAAGGGGAGGACCTGGCATGCGGGAGATGTCCATCCCGGCAGCCTTACTGATTGGCATGGGACTGGGAGAGTCGGTCGCGATGATCACCGATGGTCGCTACTCAGGCGCGACGCGTGGTCCCTGCATCGGGCACGTCAGCCCCGAAGCTTACGTGGGGGGTCCCATTGCCTCCGTGCGCGATGGAGACGAGATCGAAATCGATATGCCGAACCGTACTTTGACCCTGCGCGTATCGGACGAGGAAATCGGCCGGCGCCTGGCCGAGTGGCATCCGCGGCCTCCGGTGATCCAGACGGGCTTCCTCGCCCTGTACAGCCGCACTGTGGAACAAGCGAATCGCGGCGCCGTCCTGCGGTAGGCAGTGAAGCTTTTCTGGGCACAGTGCGGTTACCGCCCTCGCCCGCAGTCCCACGCGCCGTGAGATCCTGGCGACCTTCCCAGTCGACAGATGCTCACCACAATTCGGGCTCAATCTACACGGCTACTCCAGGATCAGCCGTCTTCGCTGGAAACGGGCAATGCCTGTTGTCAGCAAGAGCACGTCCACCACGAGAATAGCGGCCGCCCCAGCGACTCCTAGCATCAAAGGTTCGGTCTGATCCAGCGTTCCGCTGATCCAGGACCATGCACTGGACGGAAGTGCTCGCAGCAGGAAAGGCCCTCCCACAAAGATCAGGACCGTGGCGAGGCTAAAGACCTGCGCCGCCGCACGTACCGTGGGGGCGCGAAGCGACACGAACACACCGATTCCAGCCGTCATCACACAGAGCAACACCCCGCCGATCACGGAAAGAGCAAGAGCGTCAGCGCCAAAGAAGAAAAGAGGCGCAGCACCGCGAGTGACGTTCAGGGTAACCAGGCTCACCAGCGCCGAGACCCAGGCCAGCGCCAAGCAATAGGCCACGCAGGCTACTACCTTGCCCAGGTAAATATCTCGGTCCGATAGACGGCTTGCCAGAAGCGTCTCCAGGGTATGCCGCTCCCGTTCTCCTGCGAAACTGTCGGCCACTACGCCCCCGGCCAGGATGACCGGCAGAATCATGATAAAGACCCCCGCGACCGGGCCGTAAACCCACAGATCCCGCTGTTGAAGGGGCAAAAGCACACCAAACACCAGCAGGATGGGAATATAGTTCAGCGCCCGCCCTCGACCACTTGCGCGTACGTTCCAGAGTTCCTTGAGCTCCTTCCAGACGATGGTGAGAACATCGTTCATGGTTACGATTCCACCTCTCCCTCTCGCACCAAGGTAACAAAGGCCTCTTCGAGGCTAGCTTGCCCCTTGCGAACCTCCTCAACGTTCACTCCAGCCCGCACGAGTAGGGCAACCAGAGGAGCGCTTTCAGCTCCAGGGGACATCTCGATCTGCACGTGGTCATGGTACGTCTGCACCCCCCTCACGCTTGGAAGGGAGCCAAGCTCAGCCAGAGCGCGATCCGAAAACCCATTGCCGTAGACCTGCACAACAGGATGCTGCGCGGTTTTCCGAAGCTGGTCTGGAGTATCACAGGCCACCAACTGACCACGGCGGATAACCCCCACCAGGTCACAGACCTTTTCCGCCTCGGCCAGGTTGTGGGTCGTGAGGAACACCGTCGCCCCTCCTCGGCTCGCCAGATCGCGGATATCTTTCCGCAATGCGACGGCCGCCACCGGATCAAGGCCCGCTGACGGCTCATCCAAGAAGATCACACTGGGCCGGTGAAGAAGAGCTCGCGCCACGGCCAGTTTCTGCCGCATGCCTTTGGAGAATGAGAACACATTCTCTCCACGACGATCCCAGAGTCCCAGGTGCTCCAGCAGCTCCTGGATGCGGGCCTGACGCCCAGGAGTATCCAGATGATAAATGCGTCCGTAGTACTCCAGATTATCATACTCGCTCAATCGCAGATAGAGACCATCGTGTTCCAGCAGCACGCCTGTTCGCTCGCGAATCGCGCCAGATTGCGTGGCCACATCGTAGCCCAACACGCTGGCGGAGCCCCCATCCAGCTCCAGTAGGCCCAATAGGAGGCGTAGGGTAGTGGTCTTACCTGCTCCGTTGGGTCCCAGGAAACCAAAGATGATCCCCTGGGGCACCTGCAGCGACACGCCGTCCACTGCTCTGGTGGCGCCAAAGGTGCGCACCATGTCCCTGGTCTCGATCGCAAAGGCGACCATCAGCTAACCTCACATAAGAATTCTTGTGACAAGGATCTCGATCCACCGAGCACCAATTGTACCACGTTTCGCCAGATCAGGCATCGCGGATCGGGGCACAGGCCGATCCGTCAGGCTGAGCCGGCACTGCCCTGGACTTATGCAGGCAACCGCCATATGAAGCATCAACCGGGATTACACCGTCGCCGTCAGATTGCTGAACAACCCCAATCCTGCTATAATATTCCCCGCACTGATCAATGTGCTGATATCAGACCAGCCGGCATCAGCAGCCTAGCGCAAGAGAGGACCGTATGGGAAGCGTTTCTGATCTTAGGAAGGGACTGACCATCATCCTTGATGGTGACCCGTGGACCGTCATCGGCTTTGAGTTCGTCAAACCAGGCAAAGGCCAGGCGCTGTACCGAACCAAGTTGCGCAACCTGACGACGGCCGCTGTGGTTGAACGCACCTTTCGATCAGGCGAGTCCCTCGATGTTGCTAGTCTAGAAACGCGCAAAGTGCAGTACCTTTACCGCGACGGTGCTCAGTTCACGTTCATGGATAGCAGCACGTTTGAACAGCTCACCCTGGACGAGGAAATGCTGGGAGATGCAATTAACTACCTGATTGACAACCTCGACGTTGAAATTCTGATTTTCCGGGACAAGCCCCTTGGCGTCAATGTACCCAGTTTCGTGAACTTGAAGGTGATCGAGGCGCAGCCCTGGGCCAAGGGCGATACCTCGGGTGGAGATTCCAAGCCGGTCAAAGTAGAGACAGGCTACACGTTGAGAGCGCCGACCTTTGTAAAGGAAGGCGATACGCTGATGATCGATACACGCACCGGCCAGTATGTCACACGGGTCTGAGAGGGCTGGCCATTGACCATCAATTGGGCCCTGGTGCAGCGTCATCCAGCACTGCAAGCCAGGGCCAGGATTTTGCAGTCGCTACGGCAGTTCTTTATCGATCGTGATTACCTTGAGGTTGAGACTCCCCAGCGTATCCCAGCGCCTGCGCCCGAGACGCACATTGAGGCCATCCCTGCTGATGGTTGGTTCCTCCACACTTCCCCCGAGCTATGCCTGAAACGCCTGCTGGCAGCCGGATACCCAAGGCTGTTCCAGGTCAGTCATTGCTGGCGCAAGGACGAACGGGGAAGGCAACACTTGCCAGAATTCACCATCCTCGAATGGTACTGCACCGGACAGGATTACCACCACCTCATGACCATGTGTGAGGAGCTGCTCTCCCACCTCGCCTGTGCCACCGGGGCAGGCACGCGGCTTGGCTACCAGGGCAAGATCATTGACCTGACTCCCCCCTGGCCCCGGATCACGGTGCGTGAAGCCTTCGCCGGTCACTCTCGGCTCTCCATGGAGGAGGCCCTGCGAAAGGATGTTTTTGACGAAATCCTGGTGAGCGACGTCGAGCCCCACCTGATCAGCGATCGGCCAGTTTTCCTCTGCGATTACCCCGCCGAGCGAGGCGCCCTTGCCAGGCTCAGCGCGGACGATCCTACGGTAGCAGAGCGGTTTGAGCTCTACATCGGCGGATTGGAACTGGCCAATGCCTTCTCGGAGTTGGTGGATGTGGATGAACAACGCGAGCGTTTCCTACGCGAGGAAGCCTGCCGCCGGCACATTGGCCGCACACCTTATCCCTTGGCAGACAAGTTCTTGAACGAGCTGACGCACATGCCCCCGGCAGCGGGCATAGCCCTTGGGGTGGACCGCTTGGTGATGCTCCTGTTGGACAAAGCCGCCATTGATGAAGTTGTCGCCTTTACACCGGAGGAGCTATAGCCCCCTGATAAGTGTCACACAGTTCGCGCAGCACGCACTCTTCGCAGCGAGGCTTTCGTGCCTGGCATACCTCGCGGCCATGGTAGATCATGTTGAGATGGGCCGGATAGTACACGTCCGGTGGCAACATGGCCTCCAGCAGTTCATGCGCTTTTTCCCGTGAGGTTTGAGCCGGAATCAGCCCCAGGCGCTTGCTCACTCGCCATATGTGGGTATCCACCGGGAAAGCCGGCATATCCAGCGCGAAAAGCAACAGAATCGCCGCGGTCTTGGGGCCCACACCGTTGATGGTCAGCAGCCACCGGCGCGCCTCCTGGACCCCCAGGTTCTGAAGAAAATCCAGGCGAAGCTCGCCAATCTCCGCCTCAATCCGTCGCAGGGCCGCCTGAATTCGGGGGGCCTTGCTCTGACCCAGCCCAGCAATCTTGATCGCCTCAGCAACCTGGGCAACCGGCGCATCCCTCACTTGCTCCCAGGTAGGAAATCGTCGTCTCAGGGTGTCAAACGCTTGGTCCCGCAGCCGGTCATTGGTGTTCTGGCTGATAATCGTATTGATGAGCTCACTGACGGGATCCGGTCGCTGACGGTTCAGGTGTTCCCCATAGACCGCCAGCAGGCGCTTGTGAACGCTCCAGGCTTGGGCGGCATTGGCCGATCCATCCATCAGGCAGACTCCTCAACGGCGAAAAGGATAAGGCAGCTAGAACTGGGCAAGGCCCCACGGTTCGAGTGCACCCGGCTCCTCGGTGCGGTGCTGGGCACTAAAGGCTTCGAGATAGACACCCAAGAGGCGCAGGAGCTCGGACGCATCGCGCGGAGACAGGCGATGCAGAACCCCACTGAGACGCATGCGCCGACTCGATTGCACTTGCAGCAGCACCTCCCGCCCTGAGGCAGTGAGATCCACCAAGACCTTACGACGATCGTCCTCACCTCGTTGGCGGGTCACCAGTCCCATTCGCACCAACCTGCCCACGATGCCCGTCATGGTCGCACATCGCAGCAAGGTTGCATCCGCGAGGGTACTCATCGTACATCGCTGTCCGCAAGCAGCAACAAAACGCAGAACAAAGAACTGCGGGGCGGTCAGGCCAAACCGGCGCAAGTCTTGGGCGAACCACCGTTGTTCCTGCCATCCCACGCGAAGCATTAACTGTTCCACGCGGCTGATTTGCTCAATCAGGGGGCGTTGTTCCAAACTTTCTCCTTATGACTCGGTTGGGATGTTTCATCGATATACTTTGCGTTGCAAAGTATATCACAGTGCGTGAGCCTTCCAAAACACCGCCGTGTTTGCTCTTTCTCCAGCTCACCGGGTGGAGTTGGGCCGGTTATCCCATCAGAGGAGGCAACGGCACAGGTCGTTCTGAATCAGCTGACCGATGGACTGCCACCACGCTCGTGCCACTGGTGGTAGATGGTCAAGCGGCCTGTTGGCAATGTGGCAGGCTGATAGCAGCGCTACCTGCCAGGCCCCTTCAGGGGGAGGCAGTCACAGGCACATCAGGATCGGCCATTTCTGGCTCACGAACGAATAGCCAGAGCATGACCACGACCACTGCGGCTCCCAGCATGTTTATCAGAATCGGCAGATGAATGCCAAAAGCGTCGTATAGAAGGCCCCCTATGTAGGGGGCTGGAAACCCCCACAAGCCCCGGAACGCCCCCAGCCGACCCATCTCCTCCGCACGCTCCTGCTCCGGAACGCTTTTCGCGATCCATGCCATGTACGCCGGGACCCAGGTTGCTGGCAGGATCCCAGCCAAGACTTCCACCGCAGCAAACGCTGCAAAACTGCGCGAGAACAACCACGCTCCTGTGAGCACCACCCCAAGGATCTCGGAAAAGATGAGCATGCGTACGCAGCCTCGCTTGTCCACCACGTGAGCAAAGTACATTTGGGACACCGCCCAGGTTACCGAACTGATGCTCCCCAAGATGCCCAGCTGCAAAGTGCTAAAGTGATAGGTTTCGCGCAGCATGCCGGGAAGGATCGCCGAGCCAATGCCGAACGCTATGATATCCATGGTGACGGCTGCATAGAACGCCCTAAGACGCACCGGAGGAACAAACAGCCTCTTGAGAGTTGCGAGCACATCCGAGAGGTGGAGCGCTTCTTGAGAATGTTGCCGACATAGCTCCTTCAGCGACGCGACTACCAAGAGCCCGACCACCAACTCAAGGGCAATGCCAAGAAGCAGCACCAGAACGAAACCGTAGCGCCCTGCCAGCCAGCCTCCCAGCGCCGGAGCTACAACGCCAGCCATGGCGAAGGACGTCATCACACGGCCATATGCCAGGCCGTAGGCGCCCGCAACAGCGGACTCGGCGGTGAGAGCGTCCAGCGCCGGACGCGAGATGGCTGTTGCGCCCACCAAAAGGACTCCAGGAAGCAGCCATCTCCAATCCTGCAGCCACCCAGCCACCGCATAGAGGACCAGTGAGGCGACGGTCAGGACGCTGGCCAGGATAACAAACCCTCTGCGTCCGCGACGATCGGATAACAACCCTCCCAGTGGCAGCATGGCCGTTGACACGATCCCGGACCATCCTCCAATGCTCTCCAGCAGGCCGACCAGGGACATGGATGCGCCAAGGCTCAGCACAAATGGCTGCCACACTGCGCGCACCAGGTGCATACGCCAACCTACCAGAAAACTGCGCCACGTGAGCGTTTTCAGATTCAGTGCTCGCTGGGCTTCGAGGGAAGGGGCCAGCACGTGACTCCTTTTGTCTTGGGGTACATTGATCTTAGCACAGAACCAATGGGCTGACTAGCCTCGGCTGTCCCTCATCGATCGCGGATGCCGTAAAGGCGCCCAATTGACCAGATCAGCATGAGCACCACCGCTGCTCTACCAATGCTTGAACCCAGCAAAGCCAGTGGCGCGTGCAAAGTCGCCCAGGGACTTCCTCATCCAGTACGTGCACGACGAACCCACCGGGGCGGACGTGTTCCCCCGACGCAAAGGTCCAGCGGCGCCACGCGAATAGCCATGAGCACAGAATCGTGCTATCAAGTCGCCACAGGGAATCAGCACTAATCCGGGGTCCAGGCGGACACGAGGAAGACCCCGGGGCAGAGACGCCACCCATCAGCGGCTGGGAGGCTTCTACGTGCCCCAATCGCGGGGATACAAAAAGTCGTGACCCACATCGCGCCGACTGACCTTGGCGATGATGGGAGGCACGCGCTTATACTGCGACTGGCGTACCCTTCGCAACACAGCCTCGACAAATTGCTCCTCAAAGCCAGCAGCAACGGCCTCGTCGGGGCTGTAGCGCTCGTCCACCAGCAGGTACAGCAGCTTGTCCACTTCCGCGTAGGTAAAGCCCAGCTCCTTCTCATCGGTCTGACCAGCCCACAGGTCAGCAGAAGGCGCTTTTTCGATGATGACTTTGGGAACCCCGACCGCTCGCGCCATCTGCCTCACCTGGGTCTTGTACAGATCTCCGATTGGATTGAGGGCCGAGGCCATATCGCCAAAGAGGGTTCCATAGCCCAGGAGCAGCTCGGTTTTATTGCTGGTGCCGACTACCAGACCGTTCCACAACACCGAATGGTCGTACAGGATGATCATCCGGGTTCGGGCCATGACATTGCCGCGTCTCACCGGGCTCATGTCGGGGAACAGGTTGAGGTAAGGCTCTACCACCGGCGTGATCTCGATGAGTTTGTGCGCAACCCCCGTGACTTTGACCACCTCACGCGCGTGCGCAGCGCTCTCGGGCGCGCTGGCGCGATAAGGCATAAGTAGCGCCAGGACATTCTCCGGTCCCAGCGCTTCGGCAGCCAAGAAACAGGAGAGGGCTGAATCCAAACCGCCAGATAGCCCCAGGATCGCCCTGGTAAAGCCAAAGCGGTTCATTTCCTGCCGAAGGAAGCTTACAAGGACATGCCTCGTCACATCCACATTGAGCTGTAATCGGGCAACGATATCCAAGGTACCCCCTACACCATGTTTCAACAACGGCTAAGAGACAGTCCCGCGGAGGCGGTCCAGCTCTCGCTGCAACAGATCAGGACGCTCGTCGCGCAATAGAGGCAGCTGCACCCGCACTCGGCGCAGCGCCCTCCAGTCAAGGGTCGCCTGCAACAGAATGGGTTCGAAATAGGGTGCCTGAACCACCAGGGATCCATCGGGGCCAAAGACAGTTGATCCACCCCAAAAATTCAGCCCATCTTCAAAGCCCACCCGGTTGCAGTGCACAACATAATTGGTCAGGAAGGTAGCATACATTTGATTGACCAGCTCCACTGATCGCGAGCTGCCAAGCGCGGCGTCGGGGCTGAGTCCACGCCCGGGGCTGGCCGAGGTGAGCAGCAGCATGTCCGCACCGTCCAGCCAGAGGGCATAGGCCGAGCTCATGTGCCAGAAATCCTCACATATCAGGACGCCCACACGTCCAAACTGGGTATCAAACGCACGGATAGAATCGCCATGGGCCAGGTAGCGGCCTTCCTCGAACATGGTATACGTAGGCAGGTATACTTTACGGTGGACGTGAAGAATCGTGCCCTGAGAAAGATACGCCGCCGCGATATAGTAACGGTGACGCGCATCCTCCTCCACAAAGCCGCAGAGGATATCGATATCGCAGCTTGCCTGCAGCAGTTGTTTCATCACGGGGTCATCTTCGCGCGCACCTATCGCCACTTGAGGCACCAAGTCCTTCAGCACATAACCCGTCAGCGACAGTTCTGGAAAACAAACCAGCTGCATTTTGTCCTGCACCGCCCGCTGAATGATGTCGAGGTGCATTCCGAGATTGCGATGAACCTCGCCCAGGATCGGGCTGATTTGGGCAACGGCGATGCGGATGTCATCCATACTCATGCCTCACTCTTGAGTGTGACGCGGCACTGGCAGAGGTAAAGCAGTGCCACAGCGCCTAGCGCAACCTGGGCGAGTCCCCCAACCTGGGTGATGCGCAGGATACCCATGTGGAGGATTGCCTCATCGGCTCGGGTAAACTCCAGCAGGAAGTGACCTCCCCCATTGCCCAGCAGGTAAAGCGCAGCCAAGGAGCCCGGCCGCGGGGTGCGTCGGTTCAGCCAACGCAGCAACACGAAAAGGGCTGCTGCCATCAACGAAGCTACAACCTGCGTCGGGAATCGTGGGGCGTAGACTCCGTACAGGTCAGGCAACCAGAGGCTAACAGGCGAACGCACGATCATGCCATAGTTCGCGCCGTGCACCAACGCCCCTAGCCAGCCCAAGCATTGCGCGAGGCAAATCCCCTGAGCCGCCAAGTCCGCGGTCGAAAGAAAAGGGAGCCTCTCAAACAAGGCAAAGGCTCCCAGCGCAGCCGCACCGGCGACGAGTCCGCCCTGGAACACCAGCCCGCCTCCCCATTGACCAAAGAGCGCTGCGGGATTTGTTGCATAGTCTGCCCAGTTGGGTATGACATAAGCGACGCGCGCTCCCACCAAGCCACCAGCGAGCACCCAGAGGACCCCATCAAGCAGCCGGCGAGGGTCATACCCAGCCCTCCGGCCATCGATCAGGACAAAGGCCGTCGCGACCGCGATACCAGCGCCAACCCACGCAGTGTAGGCATAGAGGGAGAAGGCGCCCCAACGCCAGAGAATCACCTCCATTGGCTAGCCCATCAGGCTCTCGAGAATGCGTGCGTACTTCCCCGTCAGGTCATCGGCCGCTACATGGGTATCTGACTCGGCATAGATGCGGAACAGGGGGTAATCGGGATCAGGCAAGATGAGGACCCAGTCGTCGCCGATCTGCACCTTGACTCCATCAATCTGCGGTTCACGGCGGTCGCGGTACCGCTCGTGGAGCAGTCGCATTACGGTTCCCTTCTGCTCCCAGGGGCAAGACACGGTACGGACAGACATGTACTGCCGCGGAAGAGAGCTGATCACCTCAGACAACGACACCTTGTGCATGGCCAGAAACTCCAGCAGACGCGCTACCGCCATCATGCCATCCACAACCGGCTGCATCTTGGGGAAGATAAAGCTGCCCAAGCCATCCGCCGCCATGGCAACACCATTCTCCGTCGCGGCTGCCATTACCGCATGCATATCCACCTTGGTGCGCAACACATGGCCCCCATACTGGTTCGCCACAGTCTCTAACGTGCGGGAGGCAGTGACCGGCATCGCGACGGTGCAACCAGGTTGGGTGCGCAGTGCCAGGGCAGCCATGGCAATTGAAGCCACCTGAGAGGGCAGAATCTTTCCCTGGTCATCCACCAGGAAAATGCGCTCGCCCCCCACGTCCAGCCGCACGCCAAAGTTCGGCCGGAGCGCCCCGCAGATGGCCGCAAGCTGTTCAAGCGACTCTTGAAACTCCTGAGTGGGGATCGACATCCGGCTCTCATCGACCGCGGCATTGAGCTCGACGACTTTGACCCCCAGCTGGCTGAGGAGCTGGGGTAACACCATGGCGGTAGGAGCATTGGCATAGTCCACGACGATGGAGAAATGCGCCGCCTTAATCGCCTCAGTATTGAGGCATCCCAAAAAGTCGGCACTGTATCCCTCAATCACGTGCGGGGCGTATTCGATGGCGCCAATCTCACTAAAATACACCCGGCGAAAGTCTTCGCGGAAAAAGGTGCGTTCGATGTTCCGCTCCGTATCCTTGCTCAGATTGAGACCATGCCCATCCATGAATTTGATATCCACCACACGGGCATCGTGGGGCGAGAGGCGGACGTGGACCCCACCTGCGGCGCCAATCTTGTGGGTGATGTGCCTGGCCACGGGGATGGGGACACTGCGCAAGTCCTGCACGTTCACGCCCACCGAAGGCAGGCCGGAGATGATCGCTCGCTTGAGCATGCGTGGGCTGCGATGCAGATCGCGATTGATGGTAACGGTGGAGCCTTTCGGCAATGTGGCGCCAAACGCGGCACCTAATTTGGTGGCAAACTCGGGCGTGAGGTCCACATTCACTTGACCGGTGACGCCATAGCGGCCAAACAGCACGCGCCGTCCCTGCGAGCCCCAGATGATGCTGGACTTTACCGTGGCGCCAGCCTCTACCTCCTTGTCGGGCCAAATCTTTACATTGGGGTGAATAATCGACCCTTCTCCGATAGTGCTGAGATCGCCAATGACCGCGCCTTCGAAGATGACCGCTTTGCTCTTGATGTTGCACTGCCGGCCAACTATGGCCCCGCGAAGTTCTACGCCTTCTCCGATGTACGAATTCCGCCAGACAATGCTGCGGTCTATGCTGGCACGGTTGTCAACAACCGTGTAGGGGCGAATAACCGACGGGCCCTGAATGATTACAGCGCCTTTGACCTTGGCCCCTGTACCCAGGTAGATGGGTCCGTAGAGCTGTGCGTCGGGAGCGATCTCCACATTCTCACCGCACCAGATCCCTCCTCCGATCTGCTGACCCAAGGCATCAACGTGAATGCGGCCCTCTAGCAAGTCATTCGAGGCCCGCATGTACTCCTGGATGTTACCAATGTCACACCAGTAGCCTTCGGACACGCAGCCGTACAACGCAGCTCTCTTGGCCATTAATCGGGGGAACAAATCTTTGCTGAAATCAAACACTTGCCCAGGTTGGAAGAGATCAAGAACCTCCGGCTCAAGAACATAGATACCGGTGTTCACCGTATCGGAGATCACCTGGCCCCAACTCGGTTTTTCAAGAAACTCCTTGATGCGGCCATCTTCACCGATGATGACGACTCCGTACTCCAGGGGGTTGGATACGCGATATAGCGTAATGGTTGCTGCGGCCTTGTTGGCTTTGTGATGGGCGATAATCGCACCGAGGTCAAAGTCAGTTGCCGCATCGCCGCTGATCACCACAAAGGGCTCGTCGAGATACTGCTGTGCATTCTTCACACTGCCGGCAGTGCCCAGGGGCACTTCCTCAATGCTGTACTTGATGTCCATTCCAAGAGACGAACCATCACCAAAATAGTCCTGAACCGCATCAGCCATGTACTGGAGCGTCACGATCACTTCGGTGATCCCATGACGCTTCAGCAGGTCCATGATGTGAGCGATCACGGGCTTGTTCACCAGAGGAACCATGGGCTTGGGACGATTGATGGTCAGAGGCCGCAGACGCGACCCCGCGCCACCTGCCATGACGACTGCCTTCATCGCGTCCCTCCTTCGCTAAATGTAGCGACGCTAACTTGACTCCCTGATCACATGATAGCACAAACGCGTTGCCTCTCCAATCTGCTACCCGTTGTGGCCACGGTCATGGTATAATCACCACAGCGAAACGTAGGGAGAAGACCGTGAGCGGACAGGAAATTGCCCGTCTCCTTGAACTTGGACGCGCGGCGGCAGAGGCCGGTGACTGGGAAACGGCGCACCGTTTCTTTGGCCAGGTTCTACGGCTGGACCCGAGTAATGAAGATGCGCTGCTCTGGCAGGCGGGAATCGCGAAGGACCCCCGTGAGGCCATAGCGTACCTGAAGCAGGTCTTGCAGCAGAATCCCAACAGCCTGCGGGCCCAGGAAGGCCTGCGGTGGGCCGAGCAGCGCTTCCCCACGACGGCTCAGCCTCCGACCAGGCGGCGCAGACGTAGGACCCCCAACCCGTGGTTATCCGTTTTGCTGCTCATCACCCTGCTGGCATGCAGCGTCTTTGTGGGGTTGCGCGCCCTGAACAACCTGGATGTAATCCGAACCCTCATTGCCACGCAAACTCCCACACCAACCCATACGCCCACCCATACGCCAACGGCAACCCCTACCGTCACCAACACGCCAACACCGACGCCTACCGAGACCGCAACACCCACAAATACGGCAACTCTCGCCCCCACGGTGACGCCGATGCCCACCTATACCGCTATGCCCACTGCAGTGCCGCCCACATCTGCCGCCCCGCCAACCATCGCGCTGTCCGGCGAAAAGTGGATTGATGTTGACCTCTCTGCCCAAACCTTGACCGCATACCAGGGAGACATCGCCGTTTTTCGCACCCAGGTATCCACAGGCACACCCAGCACACCGACTGTCAAAGGCAGCTTTCGTATCGTTCACAAACTTGTGTCACAGACGATGACTGGCCCGGGATACGTCCAGCCCAACGTGCCCCACGTGCAGTACTTCTACGGAGGATACTCCATACATGGCGCGTATTGGCACAACAACTTTGGGCGTCCCATGAGCCACGGCTGCGTGAACATGCGCCTGGACGAAGCCAAATGGCTCTTTGAGTGGACAACGCCCACGCTTCCTGCAGGCGCACGAGAGATCTGGGATAGCAGCGGCCGCGGTACTCTGGTAGTCATCCATGACTGAGTGCATGGCGCCATCCTAGGGCTTGGGTTTCTGTGAGCTGCCAAGGCCGAAGGTCGGGTTGCTGGGTGCCCCTTAGTAGCTCCGGGTTGAGGCAGCAGGGCGTGTTCACTCTGGCGGGTTGACCGTCCTCCGCTTTTGTGGTAAAGTGCGGCACGGTGTTGAAGGAGTCAGTAGAGGACCACTCTGGAGTACAGAGAGCCACGCAAGGTGAAAGGTGGCCTTCAGGATCCCTCGAAGAACGCTCTGGAGCCGTGCAGCAGAAAGGCCGGTGAGTAGGCTGCACCGGGTGCTCCCGTTATCGAGCCAGGGTTATTGACCCACAGAGTCCCTTGCTGCAAGGCAAGGGAGAATAAAGGTGGCATCACGGGAGAAGCCCCGTCCTTTAGGCAGGCGGGGTCTTTTTTTATTCTTTGTGCGGAGGCAATCATGCAAAGGATCAGAACGGACGAGGCGGCAAGCCGAATAGGGGAAACGGTTAAACTTGCGGGCTGGATGCACAACTGGCGCGATATGGGTCAATTCGGCTTTCTCGTCTTGCGAGATGGAGCCGGCACCTTTCAGGCGGTCGTTTCCAATGCGGACGAAATCGCCAAATTGCGCCCCCTGCAATTCGAGTCGGTGCTGGAAGTTGAAGGCAAGGTCGAAGCGGAGCCACGAGCTCCCAACGGGGCAGAGCTGCACGATGCTCGCATCACGGTCATCAGCCCGGTTACCGAAGTGCTCCCCTTCGAGATCAACAAGAAAGAGCTCAAGGCGGGCCTCGACGTCTTTCTGTCCAACGCGCCAGTGGGCCTGCGCAACTTGCAGAAGCGCGGGCTGTTTCGCATCTCAGCACAGACCATGGCAGGCTACCGGGAGTACCTCAGCCAGCAAGGCTTTGTCGAGATACAGACTCCCAAGATCGTCGGCTCAGCTACGGAGAGCGGCGCCAATGTCTTCTCTATCGACTATTTCGGCCGGCCAGCGTACCTTGCTCAAAGTCCCCAGTTCTACAAACAGATCATGGTAGGCGTCTTTGAGCGCGTTTTTGAGGTTGGTCCTGTTTTCCGAGCTGAGAAGCATAACACGGGGCGTCATACCAATGAGTACGTGAGCCTGGACATGGAGATGGGCTTTATTCAGGATCACCGTGATGTGATGGCCGTGCTCACCGGGGTCATTCGGCACATTGTCCAGCGGTTGACGATCTTTTGCCCCAACGAGCTCGACATGCTCAAAATCAAGTTGCCATCAATAGGGGATGAGATTCCTTCCATGCGTATGCGCGACGCACAGCAGATGATCTACGAACAACACAAGGACGATTGCCGCTCGGAGCCTGACCTGTCGCCGCAGCACGAGGTGTGGCTCTGCGAGTTCGCCAAGAAGGAGTTCGGCTCCGAGTTCCTCTTTGTCACCCACTATCCCACGGCCAAGCGTCCGTTCTACACAATGCCTGACGATCAGGATCCGTCAGTGACCAAGGGGTTTGACCTGCTCTTCCGGGGATGTGAGATTGTGACGGGAGGCCAGCGCATCCATCTCTATGATCAGCTGGTGAACAATGCCCGACAGTGGCACATCAACCCTGACGACATTTCCGGCTATCTGCAGGCTTTCAAGTTCGGCATGCCTCCTCACGGGGGCTGCGCGATCGGTCTGGAGCGGTTGGTGATGCTGCTGGCTGGCCTGGGCAACTTGCGAGAGACTACGCTCTTCCCGCGGGACCTCGATCGGCTTTCACCCTAGTTCGCGACCTGCAGTGCCTCAGCTTCGCGGATAAAGGAGATGCTCTCACCTAGAGCCTGGCGAACGTTCGCCAGGCTCCACGCTTTCACGGCCACCGGGCTCATCTCCAACGTGCACGTCCCACGGTAGTCCCTCTTCCGAAGCTGGCGCACGAGTTGGCTCAGTGCCAGGTGACCTCGCCCTGGCATCTGATGATGGCGAAACACTGTGTCCAGAAACTGCAGGCGAGGTATCACCGTCGACTCGACCAGATCGCTGACATGGATGTTGATCACTCGCTCACTCACAATGTCATACGTCTCCAGCAGGGACCTGTTGGAAGTCCCAGCGTGAGCAGTGTCCAGAGTCAGGCACAAATCATACCTGTCTGCGAAGGCGCGCAACCTCCGCGCATCGTGTAACAGGTAACGTTCGTCAGAGGGCCGATAGTAGCCCGCATTCTCCAGGGAGACCCGGACGCTTCGCTCTGCGCCACCGGTGAACTGCTCGATGGCTTCGACAAAGCCCCTCCAATTCGAGGACTCCTCCGATACCGCCTTGGGGGTATGCAGCACGACCAGGGGGGCGTCGACGCGTTCGGCAAACTGCACGAGGCGGGGCAGAACCCATCGAGTGTTCCCCATCCCCGGATACGGCACGATGGGGGGATGAACAGAAGTTACGGGCATGTCATACTGCTGAGTCAACGTGCGGATGTATTCGGGACCCCGCACCAGCGCCTCAGGTCCAAGAACCAGCTCCACGCCTACCAAGCCCGTTTCGCGCGCCAGCGCAAACGACACTCGCAGAGGGAGATGATAAAGCATGCCTGTTGACAGGCATAGGCGTAGCACTATCCTTACTGCCTGTCTCTGCCACAGATTGGTCTAGAGGAGGGAGTATCAGCGGCATTCGAGGATGGTGTTTCCAGGTACAATTGGTGAAGCCTGATGTACTCCTCAACCGCCAGAGGCACTTGATAGCGAATCGGCATTCCCGCGAACACCCGACGCTGAAGGTCAGAGGATGAGATCGAGAGCTCGGGGGTATCGATCAGCTCCAGTCTCTCAGCCAAGCTCGGCAATAACCTATTCAGGGCCGCCAGATCAGCCTGGTAGCCCGCCCGTTCTGCAACGACCAAACGACACAGAGAAAGAAGCTCCTCCGGTTTATACCAGTGAGGCAGGTTGACCAATGAGTCCATCCCCACGATAAAGAACAAATCGGTGTCTCCACCCAGGTCCACATGCAGTTGCCGCAGCGTGTCCACGGTGTAGGAAAGACCCGGTCTCTCGGCTTCGATGAGGGAGGTTGAGAACTGAGCATTCCCCTCGATTGCCAATCTCACCATGTTGGCCCGGTGCTCAAAGCTGGAGTAGATCCTGTGGGTCTTGTGAGGTGGGTGAAGGGCCGGAATGAACAGCACCCTCTCTAAATTCAGGTACGCCCTTGCATCCTCAGCGATGACCAGATGGCCGTAGTGAACCGGATCAAAGGTGCCACCGAGTATCCCAATCCTGCTCAAGCTACTGCCATTCCATTTCATGGTTGCCCACTACAACGGTATCTCCAGTCTTCACTCCGGCCTCTCGCAGGGCATCCAGGATGCCCATCGCTTTGAGGATGCGCTGAAATCGAGCAATGCCTTCATCATTCTCCCAGTCGGTCATCGCCGCCATCCGTTCCACCCTCAGGCCACGAAGGCGAAAACGTCCTTCATCCCGGCTGATTTCAAAGGCGTCTTCATCCTCCACTGGACGAATCACTGGCGTTTCCGTGTCGTACAGCGGCTCTTCCGGCAGAGCCTGCAAGTGCGTCCATACCGCGCGCAAGAGATCAACCACCCCCCGCCCGGTAACCGCCGACACGGCCAGAACGGGCAGCTGCCGCTGTTGCATCTCGGCCTGTATCCTGGGCCAGATCTCTTGTGCAGACGGCAGATCCATCTTGTTCAGGACGACGATTTGGGGTTTGGCTGCCAGACGTGGGCTGAAGAGATTCAATTCCGCATTAATCACGTCATAGTCATCGATAAGCTCGGGCGAAGCGCCATCGAGCAGATGTATCAGCAGGCGCGTTCGTTCAATGTGGCGTAGAAAACGGGTCCCCAATCCCGCTCCGTCATGCGCCCCCTCAATCAGACCGGGGATGTCGGCCAGTACAAGAGCGTGATCATCGACCAAAGCCACCCCCAAGTTCGGCACGAGGGTTGTAAATGGATAATCCGCGATCTTGGGACGGGCTGCACTTACAGCTGACAGCAAGGTCGACTTGCCAGCATTGGGCACTCCGACGATGCCGACATCTGCGATCAATCTCATCTCCAGCCGGAGTGTTCGCTCTTCCTCTGGCTCGCCCTTTTCCGCCCAGCGCGGGGCTTGATTGGTTGAGGTTGCAAAGACCGCGTTACCACGGCCGCCCCTCCCCCCTCGCGCTACCAGGACTCTCTGGCCTTCCTGCACCAGGTCCGCCAACACATCGCCTGTCTGAGCATCTCGCACAACCGTGCCCAGCGGCACGCGCACAAGGAGGTCCGTTCCTCGCTTGCCCTGTTGGTCCTTGGGCAATCCCGCGGCTCCAGCCTCCGCCCGCAAGTGCTGTTTCCTGCGGAACTGCATCAGGGTATTCAAGTGCCGATCGGCCACTACGTAGACCGATCCGCCAGCCCCGCCACTGCCACCGCTTGGCCCACCGAAGGGCACGTACTTCTCGCGGCGGAAGGCAACGCACCCGTTGCCTCCCTTCCCCGATCGCACGAATATGATTGCCTCGTCAAAGAAGATGCTTTCGTCCATAGTGTCTCTCATACAGTATAGGCCAACGGGCGAGGGGCGTCAATCTATTGGTGTGCGATCCGAGTTGACATAGCTCTTCAAGCGCACTATCATTGGACCCTAGCCGCCGCTTCTGACGGGTGGCAGATCCTTGCGTGGAGGAGGACTAGTGTCCGAAGAAGGGGATAAGGAGATCACTCGCATCGAACTTGCAGTCTCCCTAGCCCGTGACCGTTTCCTGACTTCCCAGTTTAACTGCGCTGAAGCAACGCTCTGGGCACTCGACCGCGCCCTCGACCTGGGCGCAGGCGAGAGGGTACTCCGAGCAGCCACTCCCTTCGGAGCCGGGATTGGACGGTGTCAGGCTACCTGTGGCGCCCTGAGTGGAGCGATCATCGCCTTAGGACTGGTCTTGGGCCGGACGCACGAGGATGACTTGCTGAAGCAAATCGCCTATGAACGCGCTCAGGCACTCCACGCTGGTTTTGTAGCCGCATCGGGGAGCGATTCCTGCCGAGTCCTGAATCCCCAGGGGTTCGATCGTCCTGATCTCCGCACCGATTGCGTTGGCTTTGTCCAGCTGGCTACCCGGCTCGCGGCTGCACTTTTGCTTTCGGAATCCACCGCGATCCTTCAAGTCGGGTCGCTCGGAATCCATTTGGAGGAGGAATGATGGGGGGAACGTCTCGACTTTCCCTCACGATAGGCGATCTGCTCCTGAGAAGCCGACTGACCTTGGCAGTCGCCGAATCCTGCACAGGTGGTCTCCTGGCGGCCTGCATCACCGACATACCTGGATCGTCTGTCTACTTCGAGGGAGGCGTCATTACCTACTCCAACTCTGCCAAACAGAGGCTTTTGGACTTGCCTCCGGCCGTCCTCCGCCTTCACGGCGCCGTCAGCGAGCACACTGCTCGTCTGATGGCCGCAGGCGTGCGCACGCTGCTGAACGCCGACGTAAGCCTGGCCGTAACTGGAATTGCCGGGCCCTCGGGGGGTACTCCGCAAAAGCCAGTGGGGATGGTATTTGTCGCTCTCGCTGCTCACGACGTGAACCTGTGTCGGGAGTATCTGTGGGCTGGAGACAGGCGGCGCAACCGAGAATGCTCAGTGCGGGCTGCGCTGGAGATGCTGAAGGACTATATATTGCACCACGTCGATTAAGGGCCAGTGCTCCTCAAGGCTCGCTGGCGCGCTGCCTCAAAGAGCAGTACGCTGGCGGCCACACTGGCATTGAGAGACTCGACGCCTCTGTGCATTGGAATGCCCACCCTTGCCAAAGCCATCGCCTTCGCTTCGGGACTTGCGCCTGCCGCTTCTCCGCCGATGATCAGTGCCGTAGGTTCCTGCCAGTTCACCATCCAGTAGGGCTGGCCTTCCGGACCCGCATCTGCCAGCAGCACGCGCAGGCCGCGGGTGATCTGGCCGATCGCTGACCATGGCTGATCCAGAGACATGAGCAAGTGAAAGTGCGCACCCATGCCGGCACGGATTACTTTGGGGCTGTAGACATCCACCGTGTGTTCCGTCGTAATCAAAAGCTCCACGCCAGCGGCCAGTGCAGAACGGCAGATGGTGCCCATGTTACCAGGGTCGCGTAATTGGTCTAGGATCAGCACGAAACTGTATGAAGCCATCTCGGCCTGCTGTGGCATCCGCAGCACCGCCAGCAGGCCTGAGGGGGTCACAGTGTCAGACATCGCCGACATCACAGACTCGCTCACCATGCGAACCGCAATACTACGGGAACGCGCTTGCTGCAGAAGAATGTCGGCCCGCTTGAGCCTGGAGGCTGATTCGGTAAAAAAGATAGAAGCGGGCTCGTAGCCCGCTTCTAGTGCTTCATCTACTGTCCGCAGTCCCTCTACAAAAAACGTCCGCTGCTCTTCCCTAACCTCACGCCGGTGGAGGGAACGAACGTACTTGACGAGGTCATTCGCTGTGCTGGTAATCGTTTCGCCAAGATCCAGCTCCGGACTCTCCAGTGCTGGCGCCTCAGGCAGTAAGGGCTTGCTTGGCCACATCCACCAACTGCGCAAACGCCGTACTATCGGATACTGCCAGATCTGCCAATATCTTGCGATCGACCTTGACCTGTGCCTTGGACAGGCCAGCAATCAGATCGTGATAGGTGGTGCCACAGAGACGAGCGGCAGCATTAATGCGCACGATCCATAGCTCACGAAAGTCGCCCTTACGACGACGCCGATCCCGATACGTGTACCACAAGGACTTGAGTCGAGCCTCATTGGCCCGCCGGTAGAGCAAATGCTTACTACCCCTCTGGCCCTTGGTGAACTTGAGTACTTTGACGTGTCTCTGATGGGCGGGAACGCCCCGTTTCACCCTAGGCAATCCAAAACCCCTTTCCCCAGGTACCTGGCTTCATCAGCCCAGGTAGGGTACGAGCTTGCTTATTCGAGCAACTTCACCAGCTCCGATAACCTCGAGCTTGCGATCGAACAACCGTCTAGCACGCTTGGCCCGATTGCGGCGCAGGTGGCTCCGGTGTCCTTTCATTCTCATGAGCTTGCCACTGCCGGTCACCATGATCCGTTTAGCAGTGGACTTGTGCGTCTTTATCTTTGGCACGGAACACTACCTCCCACAGCCGTCAATCGTGTTGCTATTCGACCGGCACCGCGGCTTCAGCCGGTGCCGGAGCACTCTCTCGCTTCGAAACGCCAGGCTTGGGCGCCAACAGCACGTACATGCTGCGCGCTCCCTCTTCAATGGTCGGCGACTGCTCGACAACGGCAACATCCAGCAACTCCGCCACTACCCGGTCCAGCAATTGCCGACCGAGATCAGGGCGGCTCGCCTCTCGACCCCTGAACCTAACCCTTAACCGAACCTTCGCCTCATCGCCGAGGAACTCGCGGGAACGCCTGATCTTAAACGCCACATCATGGGCACCGATCTTGGGGTGCATCCAGATTTCCTTGATGTCCACGATGCGTTGATTCTTGCGTGCCAAACGCTCTTTCTTGGTACGCTCGTATAGGAACTTGCCATAGTTCAAAAACCGACATACCGGTGGCTTCGCCCCAGGTGCTACCTCGACAAGGTCCGTATCGCGCTCTTGCGCCATGCGCAGGGCCTCGCGGATTGGGAAAACTCCCAACTGCTGGCCCTGCTCATCGATCAGCCGCACTTCACTAGCCGCAATTGCCTCGTTGACGCGGTTCTCTCTACTGCTAATGTCGTCTCCACCTCGCTGTTGTACAGGGGGGCTCGCGCCCGCGCCGGCTCAGCACAGCTTTCTGCCATGCGATTGGCAAGTCTAGCACAATTATCGCTTCTAGTCAAGTTCAACGCGTCCTTAGGCTCAGCACCATGGTGTCACTGTATCCGTACCTTGTGTTTGGACACCAAGAGTGCTAGAATGAGGCACTCGTGTCACACACACCGCTTCGCGAAAGGACAGGCGACATGGCGCAGTTCTATATACCCACCAAAATCGTAACGGGCATTGGTTGCTTTGCCACCCTTCCCGAGATTGTGCAGGCCCATGGCCAAAAGGTACTACTAGTGTGCGGCCCTGGCTCTGTGCGACGCTCGGGGCTCTTGGATCGGACCCTTGGTCTCCTGAACGCTGTCCATCTGGACACAATGGTCTACGATGGCGCTGGGGCTGAGCCCACCCTGGATATGGTCGAGGAAGCCCGCGACATCGCCCGTCGAGGACAGGCCCAGGTTGTCGTCGGCATCGGTGGAGGAAGCGCTATGGACGTGGCCAAGGCCACCGCAGGGCTTTACACCCAGGAAGGATCAGCCCAGGAGTATCAGGGCGGGCGGCCGATCACCTCTCCAGGACTCCCCTTCATCAGCGTTCCCACTACTGCAGGCACCGGTGCTGAGGTTACCCACAACGCCGTGCTCACTGATCCCATCAAAGGGATCAAGTTGAGCATCCGCAGCCCGTTCTGGTTCGCCGTGACCGCCATAATGGATCCCGAGCTCAGCCTCACCATGCCACCGGCGGTTACGGCGGCAAGCGGCGCAGATGCCTTGTGTCAAGCCATCGAGTGCTACGTCAGTTTGGGCGCACAGCCTCCCACTGATGGACTTGCCGCCGAAGGCATTCGGCTCGTTGGACGCAGCCTGCGCGTCGCCTTTCAGAACGGTTCGGACATCAACGCCAGAGCGGATATGCTCTATGGAAGCCTTCTCGCTGGTATGTCACTGCCCAACTCCGGGCTCGGCGGAGTGCACGGCATCGCCCAACCACTGGGTTACCGCTATCACCTTTCCCATGGCATAGTTTGTGGACTGCTCCTGCCGTATGTCATGGAGTTCAACGTTCCCTATGCGCCCGACAAATACGGCGCCGTCGCCCAGTTGTTGGGGCTAGACGTACGGGGTCTCGCGCCCCTGGATGCAGCTAATGAGGGAGTGCGGGCGGTACGCACCCTCATGGAGCAGATTGGCATCCCCAGTCGCCTGGGTGCGATGGCAAAACGCGAGGATTTTCCGGAAATGGCGGCTGCCGCTGCCAAGTCGTCCAACTCCAGGAGCAATCCAAAACCCCTTACCCCCGAGGATCTGGTCAGTATCCTCGAAAAAGCGCTTTAGTTTCCAGGGAGGCCCATCATGCAAAAAGTTCGGGAGTCGGAGATTCCGTTCCGAAGCGGCCAGAGCGGTGTCAAATACCTGTTTCGTGGTCCCAACTTGGATTGGGGCGTGATTGTCATGCTACCGGGGGAATGCCTTGCAGGTCACTATCACCAACAGGTTGAAGAAACCTTCTATCTGGTTGAGGGCCAGCTGAGTTTGTTTGTCGATGATGCCCAGCATGACCTCCTGCCGGGTGACGCCATGAGACTGGAAGCCCCTGAACCCCACAGGATTGTCAACAGCGGGAACGTACCAGCCAAGCTGATCTTTCTCAAGTATCCTTACCTACCTAGCGACAAGGTAGATCTCTAATACATCCGAGGTATGAAGATGGGCACAAAAGGTAACCTTGCCATTGGTCAGTCAGGCGGGCCGACGTGCGTGATCAACAGCAGCCTCGCTGGAGTAATCCAGGAGGCGATGGGACACGATGAGATCGGCGAAATCCTTGGAATGCACCGTGGCATCAGGGGGTTGCTAGCCGACCAGTTCTATGATCTCCGCCGTCAGCCATTGGGAGTGGTTGAGGGCTTGCGCCATACCCCTGGCGCCGCGCTGGGCACCGCCCGCTACAAGGTCAAACCCACTGACTATGAGCGCATCTTGGACGTGATTCGCAGCCGCAATATCCGCTACGTGCACTACATCGGCGGCAACGATTCGGCTGACACAAGCCTGCGGCTGCACAAAATGGCGGCAGAAGCCGGTTATGAACTGCACGTCATTGCGGTGCCCAAGACCGTGGATAACGATCTTGCCGTCACCGACCACTGCCCCGGGTACCCCAGCGCGGCGCGATTCGTGGCCCTCGGCGTCAGGGATTCAGGACGTGATACCGAATCCATGGCGGCTGAAAGCCCCATCAAACTGATCGAGATTATGGGTCGCAATGCTGGCTGGCTTACTGCCGCGGCCGCACTCGCCCGTGAAGAACCGGGCGACCCACCGCACCTGGTATACGTGCCAGAGTACCCCGTAGCCATTGAGCGCCTGCTGACGGACATTCAGCGGTGCTATGATGAGTACGGCTACGCCGTGATCGCCGTCAGCGAAGGTGCCGAAGAAGCCCCGGGTAAGGCGATGGGCGAAGCCTACGCACCTGCCGATGTAGACGCATTTGGCCATCGCCGCAAGGGAGGCGTCACCGAGTTTCTGTCAGCGGTCATCAGCGACAAGCTGGGATTCCAGGCTCGCGTAGACAAGCCCAACTATTTGCAGCGGTCATTTATGCTCGCCGCCTCACCCCTTGACCTTGATGAGGCCTATCGGGTTGGTCAACAAGCAGTGAAGGAGGCCCTTGCCGGACGAGACCAAGGTTTGATCACTCTGGTTCGGGACCCGGGCCCAGAGTATCACTGTTCTTTGGGGCTGGCCGACCTGGAGGATGTCGCCAACCATGAACACAAGCTTCCACGCGAGTACATGAACGCCGAAGGCAACTATCCTACCGAGGCATTCCTTGCATATGCCCGGCCCCTGCTGGGCGTGGACTTTACGCCGTACGTGCGTCTGGCCAAGGCATTCGCTTAGAGGCGAATGGGCCAGACCTGGCACAAAACAAGAGCCCGCCTCGAGGCGGGCTCTCTGTATGAACCCCGATGCTAGTTGGGGATAACCCCGAGTTCCTTCCCCACTCTGGCAAAGGCCTCAAGGCCATGATCCAAATCCAGGCGACTGTGCGCTGCCGAGATCATGACCCGGATGCGCGCCTCACCTTTAGCCACCGTGGGATAGCCGATGGCCATGGCAAAAACGCCGTTGGCGAACAGACGATCAGAGAACTCTTTGGCCACAGCCGCCTCACCTAACATCACTGGCGTAATGGGCGTGACACTCCGGCCCAGGTTGAAGCCCAGCCGCTTCATCTCTACCTTAAAGTAGCGGGTGTTCTCCCACAACTTTTCCACCAGGTCCGCCGATGACTCCAAGACATCCAGCGCTGCGATGCACGCAGCCGTGTCAGCCGCGGTTGCAGCACTGGAGAATAGGAAAGGCCTGCCCCTCTGGCGCAGGTAGTTTACGATCCTATGCTTGCCGGCGATAACCCCACCAACTACGCCAAAAGCCTTGGAGAGCGTGCCAATCTCCAGATCAAACTTGCCGCGAAGGCCAAAGTGGTCGACAATGCCCCGACCGCTCCTACCCAACACACCTTCGCCATGAGCGTCATCCACCATAGTGATCAGGCCAAAACGCTCGGCGATTTCGTAGAGCTTGTCCAGGGGCGCGATATCTCCATCCATGCTGAACACGCCATCCGTGATGAGCATTCCCCGGCGGTAGTTTTCGAGGTTCTCGCGGATCACGCGCTCAGCATCGGCGGGGTCACAGTGTTCGTAGACGATGACTTTGGCCGAAGATAATCGACAACCATCAATGATGGACGCGTGATTGAGCCGGTCGGAGAAGATCACGTCCTCCTTGCCCATCAGCGGAGCGATTGCCGCCTGGTTCGCGCAGAAGCCCGACTGTACATGTAGCGCATCTTCTACGCCTTTGAACGCGGCAACCCGCCTCTCAAAGTCCAGATGTAGGCTCAGGGTTCCCGCTATGGAACGCACCGCGGCGGGCCCAACACCAAACCGGTCAATTGCATCTTTGGCGGCGGCTTTCAAGCGAGGATCGTTGGCAAACCCGAGGTAGTTGTTGGAGCTAAAATTCAGGACCCGCTGCCCGTCAACGGTCAGCCATCCGCCTTGAGGACTCTCAATGGTGCGGATGCTGATGAACAGATTCTGCTCTTTCAGACCTGCGACCTGCTCGTCGATGAAGGATAGCTTGTCATTCGCCATTGACCGTTTCCCCTTTCCTCCTCCATTGGAGGTGCTTTTCAACCTTCAGTAGACCACTCGCGGCAACTTATCTCAGCGCGCTATGAGATACCCGATCCCAACGCCCAGTCCAGCGCCGACAAGCACTTCAATTGGCGTATGGCCCAGCAGTTCACGCAGGCGTTCGTGGGCGATGGGATGACCCGCAAAGAGCTCTTCCAACATCTGATTCAGAATCCGTGCCTGGATGCTAGCCGCACGCCGGACTCCTGCGGCATCATACATCACCACTGAGGCGACCACCAGGGTGATAGCGAATGCAGAGGACTCCAGCCCTTCTCGCAAGCCGACCGCCACAGCCAGAGAAGCAACCGCCGCTGAGTGGGAGCTGGGCATTCCGCCCGCACTCATGAGCCAACGCCAGTCCCATTGGCGCTTGGTGAGCCGATAGAGTATGGGTTTTAGGGTCTGAGCAACGAGCCATGAGACAGCAACCGCCAGAAGTGTCTGGTTGCGGAAGAGATCCCCCGCTTCCATGTCAGTCCTCCGGAGAAAACGGCGCAAGCGTAGCATGGTCATCAACCGCACCAGCCAAACGGCTCACTTGCTGCTCCGCAGCATCAAGCTTGTCTGCACACAGGCGTGCCAGCAGCATGCCACGTTCGTACAGGCTCAATGCCTCGTCCAACGGAAGGTCACCTTGCTCTAACCCTCGGATTACCTCCTCCAATTGCTGAAAAGCCTGCTCAAAGCCGAGCTTGTCGATGTCCTGCACCCGTTTTCTCCTTCATTCTACCACTCCACTCAAAACTCCATCGCTCACCTGGATTCCCAGGCGCGTTCCAGAGGGGGCCTGTCCTGTGCGTTTCACGACCTCTCCGGTGTCCTGGCGCGAGACCACCGCGTAGCCGCGCTCCAGAATCAGCTTGGGGTTCAGGGCACGCAGCCGAAGGCTTGTGCCCCGCAACTGCTCCCTCATCAGTGCCAGTCGGTGACCCTGGATACTGATGATACGGCTGTGTCTCTCATCCAGAGTCTGGCGATATCGGTTGATCATCGCACCCGGATGCGCCCTTGACAATCGCGACAGGGCATAGCCTACCCGGTTGCGCTGTCCTTTGAGGTTCAGGCCAACACCCTGTTCCATCCTCTGGATCGTCTGCTGAACATACGCGCGCAGGGCCGCCTGATCTGGCACAGCCAGTTCAGCCGCAGCTGACGGGGTTGGTGCGCGCAAGTCCGCAACATAGTCAGCGATCGTGTAATCGGTCTCATGGCCCACGCCGGTGATAATCGGGACCGTTGACGCAAAGATCGCCCGTGCCACCCGCTCATCGTTAAAGGCCCAGAGTTCCTCTGGCGCCCCCCCACCGCGGGCGACGATTATCACATCGACATTCCCGTGCTCATTCAGCGCCTCGATGGCCGCAACGATCTGGGGAGGAGCCTCTGCTCCTTGCACCAGCGTGGGAGCCACGATGACCTCAGCCAGTGGATACCGTCTGGCAAGAACCTGGAGAATGTCCCGAACCGCCGCGCCTTTCGAGGAGGTCACCACCCCAATACGGCAAGGAAAGGCAGGCAATGGTCGCTTGCGCTCCGCAGCAAAAAAGCCCTCGCGTTCCAGTGCAGCCTTCAGAACCTCAAACTGAGCGAAGAGAGCACCGATGCCAAGCGGCTGGATGTCGTCTGCATAGAGCTGGTATGACCCTTGGACTTCGTAGACCGAGATGTAACCGTGGACAATAACCGACTCCCCATCCTGGGGCAAATGGCGCTGCTGAGCAACCTGCGAACGCCAAAGCACGCAGCGGATCTGCGCCTGAGAGTCCTTCAGGGTGAAATACACGTGCCCAGCAGCAGACCTGACATGGTTAGAGACCTCTCCCTCCACCCACACATCCTGCGATACCGGGTCATCTGCCAAAAGTTCTTTGATATGCCGTGTGACGCGGCTCACCGTGAGGATATCCACAGGGAGATGATACCGCACGCCAACGTCAGCCACAAATCAGCAAGCCTGGATTTTTGTGGTAATCACTGGTATAATGGGTCATCCGAGGCTGAGAAGGAGCGAGGAAAATGGTCAAGCCAGACTCAGACCAGCTTGCCGCCCTCGAGGAGTTGCGGAGACTGGACCCCAACCTGGAAATCGAATGGGATGAGGATACCGGCACTCCCAGGTTCATCCACGGCATTCTCTCCCGGCCGGTCCTACCTAGCGCCACCAAACCCATTGCGGAGCAGGCTCCAGAGTCAGCCCTCGCCTTTCTCACCCAGTACCGGGCCCTTTACCAACTCAAGGACCCTCGCGCCGAGTTTCCCCGCAGCCGTGTTATCAGCGACGATCGGGGAACCACGGTCCACCTCTACCAGATCTATGAGGGTGTCGAAGTTCTAGATGGCGAACTAAGCGTCGCGGTCGACGCTCAGAGTCAGATCACCCAGGTGCTGGGGCGCTATCGCCCCCACTTTGACATTTCGACCAATCCAACCCTGTCGGCTGAAGATGCCATTCAGCGCGCCCTTGCTCACCTGGACGCCGATGACAAGAACTTGGCCCCCATCACCCATCGCCTGTTGATCGCCAATGACCGGACCTTGGGTGGCAGCTTGGTAGACAGGGCGCTTCTGGTCTGGCGCATTGATCTGCAGGATTGGGTGTACTTTGTCGATGCTCACGACGGCTCCATCCTGCTCAGCTACGACAACACCCAGACCGCTCGCAATCGCGAGACGTTTTCAACGAACAACTGCCGGCTTTTGCCCGGCACGCTCTGGCTCAGCGAAAGCGGCCCCGTGCCAGGTAAACCGGTAGACGACATCTCCCAAAGCGCCCATCGGAACGCTGGAGCCGTCTATGACTACTACTTTGCAAAATTCGGTCTGGACAGCTTTGACGGCCGTGGCGGGTGCATGGTTTCCACCGTGCACAGCGGGGTCAACAACGGCTTTACCTGCGACCAGAACAATGCTGCGTTTCTGCCTAGCCTGGTACAGATCGTCTACGGCAATGGCGACGGCGTGCGATTCGGGCCCTTTGCCCATGCCCTCGACGTGGTGGCCCATGAATGGCAACACGCCGTGACCTACTTTGCCATCACTTGGTCTGATGGTAGGCCCCGTGGGCTGGATTACCGAGACGAATCAGGGGCTCTGAACGAGAGCTACTCGGACTTTTTCGGTGCGCTGGTCGAAGGGCGAGACTGGTTCCTCGGCGAGGATTGCTACACGCCCAACACACCCAATGACGCCCTTCGCGACATGGCCGATCCGGCTCGCTATGGGCAGCCCGATCACTATAGCAAGTATGTGACCAGCGGCACTCAGAGCTACCGTGTCCATGTAAACAGCGGCATTATGAACAAAGCTGGCCATCTGATGTGCGAAGGAGGGACGCACTATGGCATCTCCGTAGCACCGGTAGGCAGGGAGGCAGCGGCCAGCATATGGTACCGAGCACTGAAACATCACCTGCAGGGCGCCTCAGGTTTTGTGGATGCCCGCCGGGCATTCCTTCAGGCCTGTCAGGAGTTGTTCCCAGCAGATACAGCCAAGTACGCAGCCGTACAAAACGCTTGTGCCGCCGTGGGGGTAGGGGAGGCTGCCGCGCCGGCGCCTAACATTGTGGCAGAGCCGGCACAATTGGACTTTGGCTCGGTTGCAGTACGAACAACGACAAGCCAAACTATCACCGTGCGGAACACTGGCAACGCCGAGCTCAGCGTGACCGCCATTGAGCTGGCTGCGGGGCCATTCTCGATCAGTGGAGAGACCGTCTTTCGCCTGCCCGCAGGTACTTCGCGGAGCCTGTCAGTTGCATTCGCCCCAGTCACCACTGGTCCGCAGCAAGCCAGCATCGCCATCCGTTCCAACGACCCAGATCAGCCCTCTTTGTCGGTGCCACTGACCGGAGTCGCCACAGGGGTTCCCAGCATCGGTGTCGAGCCAGCCATTCTCGACTTTGGTAACGTCCTTCTCGGCCAGTCTGCGCAGCTCCAAGTGACAGTTAGCAACTCGGGAAGCGCGGACCTGGTAGTGTCCGATGTGCGCACTGATCCTGGGGCTTTCTCGGTTAGTGGTGAGACCGGCTTCCAGTTGTCGCCAGGTGCCAGCCGGGGCGTCCTTCNNCCGATTTGCGCCGGTGGCAGTCGGCACCCAGCAGGCTACTCTCACCATAGAGTCCAATGATCCCAACCGCGGCACGGTGAACCTCGATCTTATCGGTGCGGGTCTCGGGATGCCTCAGATCGTGGTCGACCCCCTGTCCTTGGATTTCGGCGGAACGGCAATCGGCCAGTCCACTCAAAGAAGCATCACCGTCAGGAACAACGGATCCCTAACCCTCATGGTCACTAGTGTTCGTTGCGACCGGGCGGTGTTTTCGACCCCTGACACTCCTTCCTTCGCGCTGGCGCCAGGTACATCCGAGAGCCTCACGGTACATTTCTCGCCAGTCGCGGTGGGACTTGTCGAGGGCACCCTCTCCCTGGAGTCCAACGACGCCAGTCAACCAATGGTTAGCGTGGCGCTGTACGGGAACGGCACTCCGATCCCGCATATCACCGTCGAGCCCGACCGGCTGGACTTTGGCTCGGTAGCGTTGGAACACTCGGCCCAGCTCGCCATAACTATACGCAACATTGGCACGGCAGACCTGTCTGTGGCCGGCTTGGATCTCGCGCCCGGTCCGTTTCTGCTGAGCGGCGACACATCATTCACGCTCGCACCAGCAGGCTCCCGCCAGGTTGCCATACATTTCGCGCCCAGTCAGGTGGGGACAGCTTCGGCAGCGCTGACCATCCGATCCAACGATGTGGACCGGGCTAATCTGGCGGTACCGCTGAGCGGCGTTGCTGTTGCACTGCCTCAGGTTGCAGTCGAGCCCACCACGGTATCCTTCGGCAGCGTTCCCATTGGGCAATCTATCCAGCGGACCCTCACCGTGCGCAATGCGGGAAGCGCTGAACTCGTCGTCTCCGCGATCGCCCTGCCCATTGGCGAGTTCTCCCTGCAGGGTGAGACGTCCTTTCAACTACAGCCCGCAGGAGCGCAAAGCCTCGGATTGACGTTCGCTCCAACGGCAATCGGTATCAAGCAGTCGTCGGTCACCGTCCACTCCAACGACGCAGACCACCCCTCCCTGTCGATACCGTTGCAGGCAGAGGCGCTGGGCGTGGCTCGCTTGGAGGTTGACCCTACTCAGGTGGATTTTGGAGCAGTCCTCCTGGGTCAAACTGCCCAGCGCTCGATCGTCATACGTAACACAGGTAGTGGGCAACTATCGGTATCCATCGCCGAACTGCCTGACGGGCCGTTCTCCGTGAGCGGGGAGATGACCTTTGAATTGGCGCCTGCCACTTTCCGAGAGCTGATGATAGCGTATGCGCCGATGGTACCGGGCCAGGATCAGTCCAGTTTGCTCGTTCGCTCTGATGACCCGGACCAACCATCGCTGCCGGTGCCACTCGTCGGCTCGGCCATGGGCATTGCTCAAATCAGCATAGATCCCGGCCAGCTCGACTGGGGCACCGTTACCATTGGCCAGCCAATTGAGCGTTCCCTAACCCTCCGCAATCCGGGCTCCTCGGAGCTTCTCGTTTCCAACCTTCAGTGCGACAGCCCGGCATTTTCTGTGACTGGCGCGACAGTTTTCGCTCTGGCTCCGCAGTCCACCAGGACTCTGACCGTATCTTTGAAGTCTGATACACCTGGCTCGTTCCAATCGGTGCTTGCCATCCACTCCAACGCGCAGGATCAGCCGATTGTCACCGTGCCGTTGAGTGCCACGGTTGCAGGGGTATCAGACATTCGCGTCGAACCGAGCCAGGTTGATTTTGGTACTGTCATCCTCGGGCAGGCCGCTCAACGTACGTTCACCGTGCGCAACGTGGGCAGCGCAGATCTCAGCGTCTCCGCCATCCAGTTGCCGGTGGGGCCCTTCAGACTGCCAGGCGCGACAGCTTTCGTGTTGGCCCCTGCAACCGAGCAGCTGGTCACAATTGAGTTCTTCTCAGATCAACCTGGCTCATACCAAACGGCGGTCACGATTGAGTCCAGCGACTCCGATCAGCCAGTGTGGGAAGTGGCGATTGCAGCCCGGGCCACCGGTGTACCGCGCATCGATGTTGTTCCAACACAGCTGGACTTTGGTCCAGTCAACTTGGGAGCCACTGAGCAGCGAACTTTGTCGGTGCGGAACACCGGCTCTGCCGACCTCTTGGTCTCCGGGATCAATCTCCCGGAAGGGACCTTTAGCATCACCGGGGACATAACCTTCACGTTGGCACCTGCCGGCTCTCGCGATATCCCCATTACGTATGCGCCGCTACAAGCTGGGGCACACAGCGCTTCCCTGACCATTGACTCCAATGACACTGCACAGCCAAGCCTGATCGTTTCCCTCAGTGGGACCGGCACCACGGTGTCCAAGATAACCGTGGAGCCAGCATCCCTCGAATTCGGTGCGGTCAACAT
>DDYO01000134.1:0-40275 GCA_002348045.1 Anaerolineales bacterium UBA2232 | reverse complement strand
ACGGATTGGATTTGCCCGTTGGACCATTCGCGTGTACAGGGGAAGGTCCCTTTTCACTGCCTCCGGGAGCCTCGCGCAGCGTGAGGGTCACCTTCACACCTACCAGTGCGGGCCCGCAACTGACCACCCTGAGCATCCGATCCAGCGATCCCCTCCAGGGCGCCTTAGAGGTACCGTTGAGCGGAACGGCGACCGCTGTCGCCAGGATTGCCGTGGAGCCGGCGAGCTTGGACTTGGGAACGGTAATTCTTGGTCAGTCTGCCACAGGGGACGTAACCGTACACAACCCCGGATCCGCGGAATTGGCTGTTGCTGGAATGGACCTATCGGAGGACAGCTTCACGCTGGAAGGGGAGCCAGCGTTCCAGCTTGCTCCAGGGACCTCCCAACCGGTTACCGTCCGCTTCACTCCGACAGTCATAGCACTGATTCAAGCCGGACTGGTCATCCGCTCCAACGCCATTGGCCAGCCCTCCATCAGTGTGGAACTGCGAGCGTCTGCGGTCGGAGCGCCCAGCATTTCCATCGAGCCCGAAAGGCTGGACTTTGACACCATTACCGTTGGCCAATCGACCTCCGCCGCCCTAACCGTGCGGAACACGGGCTCAGCCGATCTGCTTGTGTCCAGCATGGACGTGTCGGCCGGGCCTTTCGCCCTGACGGGTGAGGAGTCGTTCCGCCTGGGCCGAGGGGAATCCCATGAGCTAAACATATCGTTCACGCCGTCACGGTCAGGCCTGCACCAAAGCGTGCTTACCATTCATTCTAATGATTCCACCCGCCCAGCCCTGGCCATTCCGCTTCAGGGCAGCTCGCTGGGAGTGCCTCAGATTGCGGCAGAGCCAGCTCAGCTCGATTGGGGAAGCATCAGCCTGGGGCAGTCCGTAGAGCGCACCCTTACGCTGCGCAATCCTGGCTCTGCCGATCTTTTGGTTTCCGATGTCGTGTGTGACAACACGGCATTCGCGGTGTCTGGACCCGCGGTCTTTGCCCTCGCTCCGCAGACGACCAGAAATATCCTCGTCTCGTTCACGCCGCCCACCGCAGGTCTGTTCACAGCCAGCCTGTTCATCCATTCGAATGCTCAGGAACAGCCGATTCTGGCAATCGCCCTCGGGGCAACCGCGGTTGGGACCTCTGACATCCGCGTGGAACCAGCGCAGATTGACTTTGGCTCTGTTCTCCTCGGGCAGGCGGCACAACGCATCCTTACCGTGCGAAACGTGGGCTCGGCTGATCTCACCGTTTCCCACATCCAAATCCCAACCGGGCCCTTCCGCTTCTCTGGGGATACAGCCTTCACCCTTTCTCCGAGCGAGGAACGCAACCTTACCATTGCCTTTGCCCCAGACGTCCTCGGTGCAAACCAAGGGACCTTGACGATCCATTCCAGCGATGGCGATCAACCGGAGTGGTCGGTGACAATGTTCGGAATCGCCATTGGCCTGCCACTCCTCGACGTGGAACCCAAGGCCATCGACTTTGGCACCGTAGCCCTGGGGCAATCGGAGCGGCGCATCCTCACCTTGAGCAACCTGGGCACCGCTAGCCTGGCCATCTCAGGGATAGACTACCCGCCCGGCCCCTTCTCTATTGGCGGGAACCCACTCCTCGACCTGGCCCCTGGGGCTTCCCACGCCTTGTCTATCGCTTACGCGCCAACCGAGGCTGACGCACATCAGGCCACGCTGACCATCCATTCAGATGATCCCGATCAGTCATCGTTTGAGGTGAGCCTGCAAGGTACCGGTGTGGGCGTTCCAGAGATATCCGTAGAACCCAACACCCTCGACTTTGGCACCATCCCGCTGGGACAGTCGGCTGAACGGGCTCTGGTGGTCCGCAACGTGGGCAACGCCGATTTGGTCATCCTGGAGATCGAAGTGTCGACAGGTGAATTTGAGCTGGACGGGGAAATGTCCTTCATGCTGGGCCCAGACGCCCTGCGAACGGTGGGCATCCACTATCAGCCCACCGCACCAGGCGCCCAGCAAGCAACACTCACCATCCGTTCCAACGATCCTGATCGTCCCCTATGGACGGTGGTGTTGAGGGCAGCGTGCGTCGGTATCCCGTCCATTGACGTGGACGTCGCGGATCTGGACTTTGGAAGCGTTGTGGTGGGGACACTGGCCCAGATGAGTCTCACTGTTCGCAATGCTGGTACTGCCGACTTGACCGTGTCAGCGATACAGTGCGACGATCCATCCTTTTATGTAGAAGGACCGACATCATTCCAGTTGTCTCCCTCCGCCGAGCATGGGCTGACGGTGATCTTCGCCCCCTCGTCACCGGGGTCAAAGGCCGTGGACCTGGAGATCGAGTGCGATGATCCCGATCGTCCGACTCTCACCATCGGCTTGTTGGCCAACGCCATCGGCATTCCCCTGATCACGGTGGAGCCTACACATCTGGAGTGGGGCACTATCCCCCTTGGTCAGCTCGTTCAGCGCTCGGTCGCCCTGCGCAACCCTGGTTCCGCTGACCTCCTCGTGTCTGCCATCGAGTGTGATAACCCGGCGTTTTCGGTATCGGGAGCTACCATCTTTGCCCTTGCCCCGCGAGCAACTAAAGTCCTCACGGTCGCCTTCAATGCTGACGCCATGGGCTTGTTCGATGCTACCCTTACGATCCAATCCAATGCTGAAGGGAATGCCGCCGTTGCGGTTACCCTGAGCGCTTCCGTCATAGGCCTATCGGACATCAACATCGAACCGACCCAGATCGACTTTGGAACCGTAACCCTCGGCCAAGCGGCCCAGCGTACCCTCACGGTACACAACGCCGGCACCGCCGATCTCACCGTCTTTGCCATCGAGCTGGCGGGCGGTTCGTTCGACCTGTCTGGCGACACCTCTTTCACCCTGGCTCCAGGCGGATCTCAAAGCGTCACCGTTTCGTTTGGACCAGAGACCCCAGGGGCTCACGAAACGACCTTGACCATCAAATGCAGCGATCATAACCAGCCCGCTTGGGTAGTTGTGGTGTCCGGAGCGGCTCTTGGCGTTCCGCGGCTGGCCGTCGAACCCCTGACCCTTGACTTTGGAACCGTCGCCCTGGGCCAGTCCTCCCAGCGCATCCTCACCCTGCGCAATGTGGGCAGTGGCGAGCTGTTGGTGTCAGACCTGCACAGCGACCAACCGGCATTCGCCGTCTCTGCACCCACTCGCTTCGGCCTCGAACCTGGGACGCAACGTGAGGTCATTCTGCAGCTTGCGCCTGTGTCTGCCGGCCCGCAGCAGGGAACGCTCACCATCGTGAGTGACGACTCGGCGCAACCGGAGGTAGCGGTTGCCCTCGTAGGCCATACTGCCGATGTTCCCAAGATCTCCACCGAGCCCGACCGTCTGGATTTTGGATCGGTAGCTGTCGGCAGCAGTTCTCAGCTCTCCCTCACAGTCCGCAACATAGGTGGGCCTTTGCTGGAGGTAAGTGGGATCTCGGTAGACCGCGGCGTGCCGCCGGAGGCGCTCCGCTCGTTCCATATCCTGGGGAACACGATGTTCCAGTTACTACCCGACGAATCGGAAACGTTAGACTTGCGCTTCGAGCCGGACCCTCAGGGAGCGAATGGGCAACAGAGGGCCGTCCTGGCCATCCAATCCAACGATCCTCGGTGGCCCATCCTTCCCGTGGACATGCAAGGTGTGTCCGAACCCACATCGGTCCCCGGCCCGCACATAGTCATCGAACCAGACAGGGTTGACTTTGGATCAGTGCCCTTGGGCCAGTCATCTCGCCGCCAACTAACGGTCAAGAACACGGGCACAGAAATCCTCCAGGTCGTACGGATGCACAGTGACCGGGATGTTTTCTCGGTCATCGACCACGAGACCCTGCTACTGCGACCCTCCGAATCTCAATTGCTCACCCTTCAGTACGAACCAACCGGGGCTGCCATGGACCGCGGGAGACTCACCCTGATGACCAACGATCCACAGAGCCCCGAGGTCATCGTGCTTCTGGCCGGAGTCAGCACAACGTGCGCCGCGGCGGCAGCGACCTACGGCTCGCCGATGCAGAAAGATCTGTACACACTGCGCAGCCTCCGCGACCAAACCCTGGTGAATTCAGCTATGGGCAGGTGGGTGGTTGACGTGTACTACCGCTGGAGCCCACAGATCGCATCATGGATCGCGTTCAGCCCTGGTCGCCGTGCCCTCGTCCGCGCCGCCTTGCAACCGGTCATTTCCCTAGCCAGGCATTCGGCGGCCAGCACAAGGCCAAAGGCCGAGAGCGAAGGCTTATCAGGACAGCCGCCGCAATAGCGCCACCGACCGCCTGCCAATGCCCAACTACTGAGCAGCTTCCGCCCTGCAGAGTCGCAGGGCGGAAGCTGAATATTCGGTCTTGATCGTAGGCCAATCCCCGACCGTCTGGATCTTGCCGGCAACGGCTGACGCCTGCAGTTGCCGGCTCGGCTGCTACCGCAGGACGAGCGGCAGCGATAGTGAGTAAAGGTCAACTTGCCCGTACAGGATCTGCAGCCCATTCACGTATGGAGTGGTCGAGCCATCGCCTCCCAGCAGGACTCGCCAGCGAAGATCGCTGCCCAAAGCGCCAAAATCGTGCCTGACCCCGAGTTGCACGCCTGCCCACGTTGCCCCCCCATTGTTGGACACAAAGTAGTCGGCCTGACCGCCACGCAGTAGTTGCTGGGCTCCGAGGGTTGCATAGGCCACGGATTTACCCGAAGCATTGATCTGCAACGACTGGGCCGTCGCCGTCAAAGGGTAGGCCATACGCAGCACCGTGATATCGGCCAGTGGCCGATCTGAGGGGCCTATCCCACCAAACAAATAGGCGGTCAACTGACCGGGGACATAGACAGCAGCTGCCGAGTGTCGCGCCACGGCCAGGGTCATGTTGGGTACCCGCTGAATCGTGCCCCGCAGCATGTCAAACCGCAGGACATCGCCAAAGTGCCGGGCAGCTCCGTAGGTGCCGCCGATCACATATGCCGCTCGCTCTCCAGGAATGGACACCGCAGCGACGTTGGCCCGCATGAAGGGGAGCTTGACCGGCAACACCGACGCCGTCTCGCTCTCGACGTCAAAGACAACGATCTGATTCAGGTAGCGCATTAGTGTTGCCGGGTCCCAGCCACCAAACAGGTATACCTTGCGGGCAACATCATCGTACACTGCGGCCGCATACGCGACTGGCGCCGGCAGTCGATGGGGGAGCACAGCGAGATGGTCATCGGTCACATGATAAGCCAGTATCTGGTCGGTGCATCCTTCGCTACCCACGCCACCAAAAAGATAGACCGTCCGCTCGTCTTCAGCATAGGCGGCAGCCAAGCCGGCGCGAGGCTCAGGAAGGACTGCCCCCTGGACCGAAAGCCTTTCTGTATCTGCCTCGAAGCGCAGGATGCTGGAGGAGTATTGTGGCGCAGCGAGCAACGTCGCGCCGCCAAACACATAGGCCCGACGGGTGCTCCCATCGTATACTGCACAGGTATCAGTTATCGAGATAGGCATTGTTGCAGTGAGAAGGCGGGTCGTCAACGACCTCTCGTCAAAGGCCACAATGGTATTCATCGCTGAGCCTGAAGAATCGACTCCACCGAAGACATAGGTCCGCTGGGTGCTCTGCACATGCACCGCCGATGCCCCGCCACGGCCACCTACATTGGCGGTAATCTCCTGCAGCCCATGGGTCTCCGCATCAAACGCCAGAATGTCGCCCAGGGTAAAGAATACGTACTGACCACCAAATACATAGACGGTCTGACGCAAAGTATCATAGGCCGCAGCGGTGTTGCTGCGAGGGAGCGGCAGTAAAACCGGAAGCAGGGTCGCCGACTCGGTTGTGGCGTCGAATGCCACAGTCTGACTCAGGGGCTGGGTTGCGTCCATCCCGCCAAACAGAAGGGCCAGTCGCTGTTCTGGTACATAGACAGCGCCGAAACCGCTACAGGCCACAGGGAGCGCTCCGACGGTAAGCAAGGTGTGTTCGACCACATCGAACTTGAGAATGCCGCTGAGGGGGAAGCCAAAACTCTGCCCCCCGAAGATGTACACAGCACCCCCTTGCGGATCGTAGACTGCCGAACTCCTGTTCGCAGGAGTGGACAGCGTTACTGGCAGTGTGATTACGGTGCCGGCCTGCAGATCGTACTCCAGAATTGCGTTGCGAGATGCCCCATTGGCCCCAATCCCACCGAATAGGTATGCCTTGTCCTGCTCCGGCACATAGGCCACAGCCGCATAGGACAGCGATTCCGGCAACTGAACGGTTAACGTCTCACTCACCATACGTTCCCAGTCCAAAGCAAAGATCAGTTTCTGTTCCCCGCCCAGGACGTAGACGCGATGGCGTGCAGGAGCATGGAAGACCGAGGCACCACGCAGGCGGTACGGTAGCTGCACCAGCGACCGGAAAGTGGTGGTGAGGCCAGGAGCATACTCCTGGACCCCTATCACGCCACCGGTACCCCCGACGATGTAGACCCGGTCCCGCTCCGGCACATAGACTGCCGAGTGGCCGAAGGCAGACGCATACATTTGGCCGGCGACGCCCTCCTCCTGCGGAAGTGGAGCAGGAAGGCGTAATTGGCCAGCCGCAGTGTCCCAAATTGCTGTCGAGGACACCGCGTCATGATAGAGAGTGGTGGTGAATGTCTCCGCAAAGGAAATCTCCACGGGATCATCGTTGACCGATTGGCCTGTGACGGCTACGGTCAGCAGGACACACAGCACACAAGTCAGGGAAGCACACAAGAGACCCTTTCGCATCATTGTCGCCCATGCTCCTTTCTTGGGGAACGAGATCCGAGCCGGAACCACTCCGCCTGGCACAGACTAGCCGGACGGGGTCCACGGCACGCCATCACGCTGTCATCTAATCCGATGGGTCAGGTAGCTCAGCTCCAGCGGATTCTTGGCCGCACTGCTATTATAGATTGACAGTCTGTTGCGTCAATTCAGCAGCAAGCGGCATTACATACCCAGCTCGAGGGCAATCAGCATTTGCTGTTGTGACGGACAGAGTTTATCATAAGTAGCGTCAACTGGCACACTCAGTGCTCTATCTGAGAGCCTCATCACGAAAGGCAGAATCGTCAGCATGAAGCACATCGCCTTCTGGCTCGTGATTCTACTGGTTCTCTGTTCGATGATGATAGCTGCTACAATCCCTTCACGGGCCTTACCCCCTTCCGCCAGTCATCGCGCCTTCGCTGCGGCATCGGGAGGCCCGGACGATTTCGGCTACACTTGGGACGACACGGTAGCGTTTGGATGGGTCGATGCGCGGGCCACGGGCATTCTGTCCACCTTGCGGGGCGATGATGCAGCCTCAGGCGCAATCCCCATCGGTTTCCAGTTTCGGTGGTACGAGCACGAGTACACGTCGTGCTTCATCAGCACGAACGGCTTTGTGACTCTCGACGGCCCCAACCTGGCTTATCAGAACACGAGACTACCCTCTACCTTTGCCCCCACGGCCCTCATTGCCCCGTTCTGGGATGACTTGTGCGTGAGTTGCTCGGATCAGAACCAGGGTAAAGTATACTACCAGACGATTGGAAAGGCACCCAATCGCCAATTCGTTGTGGAATGGTGGGAGGTCTCACGCCGGGACGGCTCCAGCTTGTTGACCTTTGAGCTCATCTTGCACGAAAACGGCGATGTTCGTTTCCAGTACGATCGCATCACTGGTGAGCTCGCCAGCTGCACTGTGGGTATCCAGAACTCCACCGGTCAGGATGGTTTGCTGGTCCTGTATAATCAGACCGGATTGCACCAGGGCAAAGCAATCCTGTTTCGGAGGCCCTCGGGTGCGGCGCGCGCCATGGTGTACCCCGCGGAACAGGGAAAGCTGGCTGCACCTGGCGAGGTCCTTTGGTGGACTCTCCAGGTGCAGAACCAGAGCGACATGTCCAAGGACACTTTTCAGGTCACCACGATCCCTCCGGGAGCGGCAGGGGTGTACCAGTCTGACGGCACAACGCCGCTTCCAGACACGGATAACGATGGCGCCCCCGACACTGGTGAGCTGGCAGCCGGCCAAGCGATCAGCCTGACCGTGCGTTCGCAAATGCCTGCTGGGTCGGAGATCGGATACTGGCAGCCGATCACGGTGAGCCTGACGTCCAAGTCGGACCCCTCGTACACGCGTACAGCCACTCTCCTTGCGGCCGTGCCTCCAGCTTTTGTCCAGTCTTACGCTGAGGGGTGGGATCCTTACGGCGCGTTAGACGGTGAGGTCTTTGCCGCGTTCTACCATCCGGATGGCACCAATACCGCGCAGTTCACCTGGGACCATAAGGAGCAGTCACCACCGGCCATAGTATCAGCCCCGGGCGGCGGCTGGGTCAGCATTTGGACCCGTGACTACCTCAATCAGCGCGGGGCGGCAGCGAGTGACATAGCCTTTGCCACTATCTCTCCACTGGGGAGCGGCGCGGCGGTCACCCAATTGACCGATCACACCCGCAACTCTGTCGCCACCCGCGACATAGCGCCTATTCTGGCGGTAGCCGCCAACGGGAACGTCGCCGTCGTTTGGACGCGGCAGTTTCTCCAGGGCTCCTCTGGATGCGCTGCCGAGAACATCTATTACGCTATCCGCTCCAGCTCAGGCTCAAGCGTGCGTCAGCCAGGCTGGCTGGCGGGCACGGGCGAGGCGTTCTGCCCCAGTGAGCCGCGCGCGGGCACGAGCCGCCACCTGGAGCCCGCTGTGGCTGCCACCGACGATGGGCGCTTTGTGATCGTTTGGCAGAGGGAACGATCCGATGGCGGACGATACCAAGACCTGTACCGAGCCGTTGTGGATACAACGGGGAATCCGGTGCTGGCGCCCGGCCCGCTGCTCACAGATACTTTGATAGGCACTAACCTGGGGCTCTTCCAGCCCCGATTGGTGACCTTGTCCCTGGGAAGGGTTCTTTTGCTCTGGGAGCAACCTCCTGACATCCAATACGCAATACTGAGCAGTGGGGGGCAGTTGCTGAACTCACCACAGAATCTCACCAATGGTAGCGGTGCGCAGAACAGCGGCATTGCCGCCACGGTTCTGCCGAATGGACAGGTCTTTGTGGGCTGGATCCAGGATCACCAGGTAGCCTTTTCGCTCGTCAACTCAAGTTCGGGAGCTGTCACACTGCCAGTCCGTCTGGAGAATCCCTGGAGTGCGTTGAACGAGAAGGTGTCGGTGCTCGCCACCGCGCAGGGGCAGGTCATCCTCACTTGGAGCAACGAACCTGGAACCCAGCTCTACTATGCCCTTCTTGATGGCAACGGGCAGGTGCTGACCCCACCCATGCCATTCCGCAGCCCCCGTGAAGACTGGTTGACCATCAACGGACAGGGACAGGGCATCGCGCTGGCCACGAGCAGCTATGTGGCGCCAGTCCCCAGTCCCACACCGCCAGGGTTGCTACCACGCACTGTGCTGGCCGAGTGGTTCAGTACAGTTCAGTATTCACTGCGTCAAGGAGCAGAAAACGCGATAGCACGCCTCGTTGAAGAACAGGGGCCATCAGCAATCGCAGCGCTTCAGTATTTCCCTGCCAGCGATCCCATTGGCAATGACGCGGCCGTCTCCCGAGCCTATGCCTATCGCAACTCGTACTGGCTGCCCCTGATCTTCTTCGACGGTGGAGACCCACTATCCACAGCATACACCAGACCCTATGACCAGCGTGCCTACCAGCATTTCCGCGGCGTCATTGAGTACGAGAGGGCACAACAAAGCCCTGTGGGGATCTCTCTGAGCACCACCATCTCCAAGAACCGCACTACTGGGCGAGACCAGATTGACTGGACGACAACCGTCCAGGCGGTGACAGACGCTGCTTTCGGCAACTTGCGATTGCGGTGTTTCGTCTACGAAGACCCGGTGAGCTTTGGCAGTGGAGCCAACGCACAACAGGCCCGGTACGTCATGCGTGATGTGGCGTTGCAGCAACTGATCACCATCACCAATTACGCTGGGCAGGTGTTTTCAGGCACAGTGGCGGTCTCGCAAGACTGGAAACTGGCGAACCTTGGCCTGGTGGCGCTGGTGCAGGACGACAATACCAGACAAGTGCTGCAGGCGTTTTCCCGGGAGATCGTCCCAAGACCTACCCCTACGCCTACGCCCGTGGGGCCGGTACTGACGATGGCCTTGCAGCAGGGACGCGATGGGTATAACGGCGCCAGCGACACGTACATCTCGGTCAACGAGCCAGCAACGCGGGGCGACCACTACAGGCTGGCCGTCAAAGGCGATGGCCGTTACGTGCCTCTGCTGCGCTTCGAGTTGCCCGATGCGTTGCTGGGCCGCGTGATCTACCGGGCCACCCTCAAAATGCATGTCGAATCCCGCAGCGCCACGGTGCCCTGCACGGTTGCCGTTCACCGTATGCTCCGTCCCTGGAATGCGGCGGAGGCCACATGGTACAACGCCAGCACTGGTCAACCCTGGACAGCACCGGGAGCTTCCGAAGCCAGCGATGTGGATCCTTCCAAGTTAGATGAAGTCGGAATCTCCCTCGTGAACGTCTGGTACGCCTGGGATATCACGTCCGTCGTACGGGAGTGGGCCATGGATCCCAGCCAGAACTATGGCCTCGCACTGCGAACGGACGTCCCGGGCGTGCCCATCTACTACTTTGACAGTGCCGAAGCCAGGGATGCCAAATACAGCCCAATCCTGGAGATTGAGTACAGTGATGTCATGGCCCCACCAACACCGACACCTACCAGCACCCCCACCGTGACGCCCACGCAGCCAACCCCAACGGCGACCCAGACTGCAACCACCACACCGACATCATCACCTACCCTGACACCAACAGCCACACCAACGGGACCCACGCCCACCCCAACGGCTACTGTACCCCCGCTGGTGCTGCGGCAGGGCGTGGACGGGTACGCGGGTGTGAGTGATACCTACATCACCGCCGACTATTCAGATATGCAGTACAGCACGTCCCCGCTCAACGTACGCGGTGACGGGAACTATGTTTCCCTCATTCGCTTCGAACTCCCCGATTCGCTGAGCAACCGACACATCATACAGGCATCGTTGGAGTTGCGCACCATCTACCGCAGCGCTATCCTCCCCTGCTCGGTGGGAGCGTACGCCATGAAACGTCCGTGGGTGGATAGCGAGGCCACATGGCTCAACGCCAGCCGCAACCAACCGTGGGTCCAGCCAGGAGCGAAATCGTCTTTGGACAGCGACACGGTGCTCATTGACCAGAGGCAACTTAACTCAGACAACGCGACGTACACGTTTGACATCACCACCATCGTGCAGAGCTGGGCAGCGGGAACGCAGAGCAACTATGGCATCCTGCTCAGGCGAACGGCCACAGCATCGGTGACATACAGGTTCGCGAGCTCGGAGCACACGTCCACGGCGTACCGGCCTCGCCTCACCATTATTCACGCTCCGATAGTGCCGACCGCCACTGCCACCCAGACGAGCCCTGCGACACCTACACGCACCATTACCCCAACCGTCATTCCCAGCGCAACGCCCCGCATCTCGCCCACACCTAGCATAACAGCTCCAGCCACCGCCACTCTGATGCCCAGCGTTACGCCCATACACGGCCGCTGGTATACATTCTTCCCCGAAGTCGTGCGGCGCCACCGACTGGATTGGTGGTATCCCATCCAGCTCAATCTCCAGTCATGGGGAACGCGTTAGGAAGAACAAAACAGGGGCTGCCCCACGATGAGGGAGCAGCCCCTAGCAGGGCCCAAACAGCGTATGGACTCTAATAACCAAGAGCCTAACGCACGACGATGTTGACCAACTTGTCTGGCACAAAGACAACCTTGATGACCTGCCGACCCTCTACATGCCGTTGGACGTTCGCGTTAGCGCTGGCCAATTCATTCGCCTGTTCCTCGCTCAATCCAACCGGAACGGTCAGGCGGTCGCGCACTTTGCCATTAACCTGCAGCACCAGCGTGATTATCTGATCTGCTGCTGCGCCTTCGTCCCACACAGGCCATCGCTGTTGGTGCACGCTGTAGGGCTCGCCCAGGCGTTCCCAGATCTCCTCGGCCAGGTGCGGTGCAAAGGGGGCCAGCAATAGCGCCAGAGTGCGCAACGCCTCACCCCACGCCGTAGAATTGACCACTGCCGTCCGTTTGGCCCTCACCAGATAGCCACTCAATTCCATCATGGCCGCCACTGCCGTGTTAAAGTGAAACCCCTCCAGGTCCTCGGTCACTTTGCGAATCGTCTTGTGGGTGATGCGACGCAGGGTAGCGACATCCTCGCCGCTGGGCTGACCATCGGCGACGTGAGGCTTGACGGTGACCAGATCCCAGACGCGCTGCATAAAGCGGTAGACGCCTTCGATTCCACGGCTGTTCCAGGGTCCTCCGGCCTCCCAGGGCCCGATAAACATGAGATAGGTGCGGGTAGTATCAGCCCCGAGGGTTTGCACATAATCGTCAGGATTGACGACGTTGCCCCGCGATTTGCTCATCTTCTCGTTGTCTTCACCCAGGATCATACCCTGGTTAAAGAGGCGCAGCATCGGTTCGTCATGGTCCAAGATGCCAATATCGCGGCAAGCCTTGGTAAAGAAGCGGGTATATAGCAGATGCATCGTGGCGTGTTCGATGCCGCCAGTGTATTGGTCCACGGGCAGCCAGTATTTGGCTCGGGCTGGATCAACGGGACCTTGGTCATAGCCCGGACTCGTGTAGCGCATGTGGTACCAAGAAGAACACATGAAGGTATCCATGGTATCGGTCTCGCGCTTGGCAGGTCCCCCGCACTGGGGGCAGGTCGTGTTAACGAATCCCTCGTGATACTTGAGAGGCGATTCGCCGGTTGGCAAGAACTTGGCATCTTCTGGCAGCAGCACGGGCAACTGGTCTTCAGGCACGGGCAGGATACCGCACTGATCGCAGTAGACCATGGGTATCGGTGCACCCCAGTAGCGCTGGCGCGAAATCAGCCAATCTCGCAGCCGATAGTGCACCTTCCTGCTGCCAATCCCTTTTTGTTCCATCTCATCAGCGATGGCTTGCCAACCCTGTTGGCTGGACATCCCATCAAAGCGCCCTGAGTTGACCATCGTCCCTTCGCCCACGTATGCAACTGCCATAGGCTGCCCATCCCACTCGGGTGGCGCGATCACTACAGGAATGGGCAGCTGATAGCGTCTCGCAAAGTCGAAATCCCGCTCATCATGCCCGGGAACACCCATGATGGCACCCGTACCATAGGTCATCAGCACATAGTCGGCGACATACAGGGGGACCGGAGCGCCGTTCATCGGGTTGATCGCGTACGAGCCGACAAAGACTCCATCTCGCTGTCTCTCGGTGGACAGGCGATCCACCTCCGACAGCCTGCGCGCCTGTAACTGATATTCCTCAACCTCATGGCGACGATCGGGAGCGGTAAGCTCTGCCACCATGGGATGCTCTGGTGATAGGACCGCAAAGGTCATCCCGAACACGGTATCGGGGCGGGTAGTGAAAACGGGGATGGTCCGCTGGGAGCCTTGCAGGCCCAGGTGAAACTCTACGCCCTCACTACGACCAATCCAGTTCCGCTGCATGGTCATCACGCGTTCAGGCCACTGGATCGTGGAGAAATCTAACAGCTCGTCGGCGTATTTTGTGATGCGAAAGAACCACTGCTCCAGGTCCTTCTTGATCACCGGGTGATCGCAACGTTCGCAGTGGCGATCATCTCCCCAGACCTGCTCCCGAGCCAGCACGGTGTTGCATCCAGGGCACCAGTCTACAGGAGCCATGGCCCGATAGGCTAGTCCTTGTTCAAAGAACTTGAGGAAGAACCACTGGGTCCACTTGTAGTATGCGGGATCGCAGCTGACAGCTTCGCGGTCCCAGTCCCACATGGCCCCCATGCTGCGCAGTTGTCCGCGCATGTGCACGATGTTGTCCATCGTCCACTGGTGAGGGTGGATATTGTGCTTGATAGCAGCGTTCTCAGCGGGGAGGCCAAAGGCGTCAAAGCCAATGGGAAACATGACGTTATAGCCCCGCATGCGCATGTAGCGCGCCTTGGTGTCCGAGGGTGCCATTGCATACCAGTGCCCGATATGGAGGTCGCCGGATGTGTAGGGTAGCATGGTCAAGAAGTAGTACTTTTCCCGAGCATCCTCTTCAGACGCATGGTAAAGCCGATCGGCTTCCCAACGCTTTTTCCACTTTGCCTCAATTACGGGCGCATTGTACTTTCGGCTCTTCATGAGCACCTCCCTGGAACGCTCGACCGGAGAAAACAAACGAGCATTTCGCCCAGGGGCGAAATGCTCTTCGCGGTACCACCCTGATTGATAGAGCCCGCTTTGCGGAGGCCTGCGCCTACGATGCGCTACTGGCCTCCAGCGGGGGATCAGATGGAGATGAGGGGATTCGAACCCCTGACCTCCTCAATGCCATTGAGGCGCTCTCCCAATTGAGCTACATCCCCAGGAAAGACTCTATCCTCTCAGACGCGCTAACGGCCGCCACCCGTCTGCAGCTACCATCCCTGGCAGGGCAGGAATTTGACTGCAGAAGCTCGCAGGCGAGTTCAGCCTTACAGGCGCTCCCTCTGGGCGCCACCGTCGGGCTCACACCTGGTCTTGTGCCCGGCTCTCTGTGAGGGATGGCTTACTACTCCTGTTCAACGCATGTACCGTATGGGGTGTGCAGGGACAGTGGAGATGAGGGGACTCGAACCCCTGACNNTCAGTGCGATTGAGGCGCTCTCCCAATTGAGCTACATCCCCGGTTCCCGATGCAGGAGTATAGGGCATTGCCCTGTCCCTGTCAAATCACGGGGACCTGACCTCGACCGTGCCCAGGTCAATCTGCGTGCCCTGGCCCGCGCGCGCCAGCCGTTCGTCCAACACAGGAAGGGGCCGGATCGTGAACGCATCGTACACGGTGAGGCGCAGCATACCGCGGCCCACGGCCCCAACCGCTGGCGGCAGAGAATGCTCATCTTGCACTAGCGTCCCCTGGATCCATTTGAGCGTCGGGATGGCGCCCATGGCTGGTGTGCCGTCATGTTGCGTCTGCCATTCACCAGACTCCGCTCGCAAGCTCACTGAGACCGAATAGTCGCGCCATATCGGCCTGGCGCCGACCAGGGTCATGGTTGTCTTCAGTAGTTCACCTAATCCGACACTGGCAGGGTACTGAGCGCGCACCAATACCATCTCTCCACCGAGGGGCACGTAACGTTCGTGAGGCGCTGGGTCGGGCAGCGGCAGGCGGTTGCCAGTTGCCATCCACCAGGGCCCACGCCAGGCATACGGCCCGCCCGTTTCTCCTGGCGCCAGTTCCACCGTGAGGCCGTGCTGGCCACCAGGCAGGTCGTACACCGTGGTCAGGTACGCACCGTTGGGAAGCTGAGGCAGCGGCGACTGAACCCGAACACCCTGCGACGAGGTCAAGGCCACTTGGCACGGGAGCCGGACGCTGCTTTCACTGCGCCAGTGGAGATATACGCGGAGTTGTCCCGGTACGCTGTGGTCATAATCTACGCCCAGCAAGGTATAGCCACTGTCCGACGGCCACAACCCCGAATGGGAGGTTACGGGAGCAGTCGACAGCGGCTGCACGCTAACCTCCGCAACGACGATTGAGTCGTCACCCTGAGCGGTCTTGAGCCTTTGCCAACCCCCTTCGCTCAGAGAGAAGTACACGCCCGCAATAAGGCGGTACTTGCCAGGATGTGCCGTCGGCAACAACGGGATCTCATACTCGTTTAGCGCGACTTGGCCGGGAGCGTACTGTGCTGCTGGCTGGTGGATGTCGCCCTGACCAAGGATTGCACCACTCTCGTTCACCAGGTGGACGAAGAACGAATAATCGCGCTGCAGTGGGATGATCGGCTGCCAGTACATCCGAAGCCTCAAGGCGTCCGTAGGAGAAACCTCTCGCTGATCCAGCTCGTAACCCACGAACTGGATGAGATCGTCAAAGCTGACGGCCATGCGATGCGCTGCGGCAGGACGCGCGGCGAGTGCAGGTGTCGTCACCAAGAACGCCCCCGCAAACGGCTGCAGGACATAGGGTGCGGAGGCAAACTCCGGGTAGTAGTTGGTGAGGATCGTCTCGCGCTGGGGGTAGCTGTCGGCCACGCGCCGCAGCCAAACGTCGCTGTTCGGCGTCGACCCTTCGGGGAACACGTAGGTCACCTCCACGTCAGGGCGCAGCTTTTCCACGTACTGAAGGTACCAGAATACGGTAGCATGGTGCCAGTTGGACAATACCTGGGCTCCCGCTGGCGCCTGTTGGAGGATAGTCTCGGCATACTCGCGCGCCGAGCGGTCTTGGCTTAACTGGCGGAAGCTCGAGTACGATTGCTGCAGCATGGACAGAGGAAGCACCAGAACCGCTGCTAGGGCGATGGTCCTCCACTCCAGAGCCCAAGGAAGCTGTCCAAGTGCCCACACCCCGGCCGCGCCCAGACACGCCAGGGCAACATAGCCCGGCATCAGGTACTCCACGGTTTGAGGAGCGCGGTATGTCATCGCCAGCACAGCATTGACGACAAACACGCCGCCACAGACCAGAAGGATTGGGCGTTGACGCCGCAGTGCCAACACCGCCCCGGCAGCCATCAACCCAAGCAGTGGGATGCCAAACTCGATCCTCAGAATATTCAGCAGTACTGCAGCCCTGGATAACAGGGCGTCGGGCTGTACATAATAGAACATGTCGCCTCGGAATCCCAGGGCCAGTACATGCTCCAGGAAACCTGCGAACGTGCGGATCGGCTGTGGATCGAACGGAGCTCCGAGGGCACTACGCACAGGCAGATATAGCAGGACGGTCAAGCTCAGAGCAAAGAGGGCCAGCGGCCTCCGCCAAGCAAGGGGTCGGCGGATCAGGGTTGGATCGCAACCTAGAACAAACAGCGCATATGGGAGCAACAGGGGCACGTTGGAACTGTGATGTGTCACTCCAAGGCCCACCGCCACAGTCAACAAGTCAAGATAACGCACTTCCCTGGTGCGGGCGTACTCCAGGCAGGAAAAGACCTGCACAGCAGTAAACAGCGCGGTGAGGCTGCGGATGTTCGCCGTTGTGCCCTGGGACCAGAATGTCGGCGCCGCCCCCAGGAATGCCGCAGCCAGCCACCCTGCCAGGGGCGACTGTGTGCTATGCCTGACGGTCCGACTGACCACCACCAAAGTAAGAGCACTGGTCACCGCCGCAAAGAGGTTCACGCGGTAGGCCACGTCTCCAAAGGGCAGAAGAGTAAAGAGCTTTCCGAGCATTGTGTACAGGGGATAGCCGGGGGGATGCGCAATGCCCAACACATAGCTCACGAACTGGAACTCACCACTATCAGCCGGCAATACCGTCGGCGCCAGCGTTTTTGCGTAGAGCCCCAGGCTGAGCAGCAGAACCGGAATGTCCCATACCCAGGCGCGACGCACAGGAACGTTGCAGTGGACTAGGGCGACAACCGAAACCACGACACTGGTCCAAGCTAACTCCGGGCTCAGCCGAGGCCAGAGGGTATAGATGAGGAGCAACAGCAGAGGAGAGAGACGCCAGCGCCGGGAGCCGACCGCGGTGAATAGCACGCCGCCCACGATGCACAGCAGGGTCACCGCCATCCACCGTGCCCCGGGCGGTATCTGCAGTGCGCCCTCCAGAAGCACACGACCGGCGAAGAGGCCTAATGATAGGCCGTACAAGATGGCCTTGGCATCAAAGTGGCCACGACGGACCGCGAACTCTGGCGTGGTGGTCAAGGCCAGGCGCCTCTAGTACGCAGTCCAGGACATGTCATCCGTTCGCAGGACGAAGCAGACAACTGTGTCCCAGAAGAGAACGCCATGCTCAAAGTCCTGAGCGGCTCCCTGGAAGGGGATCCCAGCGGCCGCTTCGCCATGTCCTGGAGCTACCAGGGCCCAACCAAGCTCGCTGCGCACAGAAGGGTTCATCCGCCAGAGCTTGCCAAAACGTCCTGACGGCTGCGTCAACAACGCCTGTGAGCCAACTGATGGTGTTGGATCCACAATGGACGGGTCGGTGGACGGTTCAGAGGGATCAAACACGTCAGCGAAGGCACCCCACTTGCCATCTGGCCCGCCCTCAAACAGCACATAGATGAGCCCTTCGCCAGGACGAGATAGCATTACGCCATTCTGAAACTCCAGCTTGGCGCCGGCAACTCCAGCCTGATCCGCTCGTGGGCAACCCAACCGAGTCCGTACCTCCTCGTTAGCCCAAACATCCCCGAGACCCCACTGAGGGGTAGCCTCACAGGTTGGCTGCAATCGCGGCAGGCCGAGCTCAGCCGTGGCGTAACTGGAACCTTGCGTCTTGGCAGGAGTAGCAACCGGTGTGAGAAGCCTGGGGGAGAGGGTGGGTGTGCTGGGCGGTCCAAGGGGCTCCAGAGGCTGCGCGGGAGGAGTCAGCCCACCCAGGGGCACGGCACACGCGGTCAGCAAAATGGTCACGACTGCCAGCCCGCAAAGAATCGGCCGCAAAACCGATGTGTTGTGACCATGCGCCAACTGCAAAGGTATCTCCAACTCCCTCAGGACCGCCCCACTGTGTGGAATGCGGTGACGTAGGACGCAATCATAGCGCAAATGCCCGATTCTCAGAAACTGCTGACGGACGCGGTCAACCGGAATCACCGCAGTGCTGTCCTGTGGTACACCTCCATGGTCTGTTCAGCCGTCCGCTGCCAGCTAAAGTCGCCTGCGCGCAGCAGCGCCTTCTCCGCTAACTGCTCACGAAGACCCGGCCGTCGCAGTAGCTCTGCCATGCTCTGGGCAACCTGGTCTGGGTCGTCCGGCCTCACCAGCAGTCCTCCCGTACCAACAATCTCGGGCAGGCTAGAGGTGCTGGAAGCAAGCACAGGGACGCCGCATGACATCGCCTCCAGGGCCATCAGGCCAAAACCCTCGTAGAGCGATAGGAATGCAAAGAACAGTGCTCCGCTGTACAGGGCAGGCTTGTCTGCTTCGCTAACCCAGCCGGCAAATACGACCTTCCCCTGCAGTCCAAGTTCCCCGGCAATTCTCCGTGGATCGGGGAATAGTGCCGAATCTTCGTCGGGCAAACTCCCGGCAATGACCAGCTTGGGGCAATCTGCTCCCAGCAATCCTTGGGCCCGGTCAAAGGCCAATAGCAGTCCTCTGAGATTCTTGCGCTGGTCAAAGCCACCCAGATAGAGAATGTACTGCTGCGGCAGACCGTACCTGTGTCGGATAGCCGCCAACGCGTCGGGGTCGCGCACGGGGCGACACAGCTCATCCGCTGCCAGGTATATGACCTGCACCCGTTCAGGAGCCACTCGCAGGTGTTGGACGATATCCTGTTTCGAGCAGTGCGAATCCGTGATGATCCAGCTCGCCCGTCGGGCGGCTGCGCTCACCAGTCGCGTATACAACCGTACCGGCAAGGAGCCCCGATAGGCCGGCAATAGAACCGGAATCAAGTCATGAACCGTGACCACCACTGGTATCGACGATGCGATAGGTGAGGCAAAGTAAGGCACATGGGCAATGTCAACCCCGGCGGACCGACAAGCCCGAGGAAAAGCTACCTGTTCGAACCACAGCTTTTGCCAGTTCGGACCTAACCGAGGAAATGGCGCCGGTGTTTGCTGAACCATCCAGTCATTGTCCTGCCCGGCATCACTTTGCCCGGTGGAGTAGAGGATGGTCTGCAAGTTCGAATTGATCCGCCTCAACGCGCGCAGGAGTTGAGCCGTATACTGACCGCTTCCGGTAGTGTGCTGCTGGAGGAAGAAGGCATTCACACCAACGCGCATGTAGCCCCTATTCAGATCGCTAGCGACAGACGTTATAGACCAGCACGGGATGGAGTACCGCGCAGCCTAAAGCCGCGTCCGAAAGTACTCCACCGTCTGCCTCAATCCCTCGTCCAAAGTGATGCTTGGTTGCCAGCCCAGCCCACGACTGGCCTTTTCCACATTTAGGAAAGTCTTGAAAACCTCCCCCACCTTAGGCGGCCCATGGACTGCGGTCCTGCCATATCCGGTGATTCTGCTGAGCCGATCAAAGATCTCATTGATGGAGGCCCCAACTCCAGTGCCGATGTTATAGATTTCGCCGCTACCCTTGACCAGAGCCTCTAGATTGGCCCTCGCGACATCCCCAACGTATACAAAGTCTCGCTCCTGCTCACCACTGCCATTAATGACCGCCTGCTGCCCGCGGAGCATCTGCCCGGTGAAGATGGACACCACGCCAGCCTCGCCCAATGGATCCTGTCGTGGACCGTATACGTTCGCGTACCGCAGGATTGTAAAGTCCAGGCCATAGTGCGTACGATACAGAGGAAGGTAATGCTCAAAACAAGCCTTGCTAGCCCCATAGGGATCGAGGGGGTTGATGGGGTGGTTTTCGTCCGCGGGCAAATGGCGAGGATCTCCATATACAGCCCCGCCGGTCGAGATATACACCAGCTTGGCAACGCCGTTCCGGCGGCAGCACTCCAGAAGGTTCAACGACCCCAGCACGTTCACGTCTGCGTAGAGGATCGGCTGCTCCATCGACTCGCGTACACTGGCCCGCGCGGCATGGTGGTCCACTATCTCCGGCTTTTCTGCAGCAAACACATCCTCCAGCTCCGGAGCGCGCAGGTCCGTCGTGTAGAGCCTGGCTGCCGGGTTCACGTTCTCCCGCCTACCAGAGCTCAGGTCATCCACGATACAGACGTCGTGTCCTGCCTGCACGAGCGCATCAACGACGTGCGAGCCTATGAAGCCAGCGCCTCCAGTAACCAGCACTTTCATGTCTTCTCCTTTGAAATCCAGCAAATGGCAAGAGCAGTCACAACCCGTGATTTCTGGGGCCTACAGCTGATGGGTTCTCAGGCAGCCACGGCAAGAGCACCCTCCAACTGCGATGGCGCCATTATACACCACTTTCTCCTATGCCTAAGCGACCTACTCTCTGCTTGAGAACCCAGCCTCGTTACAGTATAATCTTAACGGAAGGCACATGTACATTCAACACTTGAACCTCACCAACTTCAGGAACTATTCCCGCCTCGCCCTGGACCTACCGCCAGGCATTGCCATTCTAACGGGTGAGAACGCCCAGGGAAAAACGAACCTTCTGGACGCTCTCTTCTACCTGTCCAGGACCAAGTCCGCTCGCACAAACGCCGACCGCGAGTTGGTCAACTGGCTGGCCCTGGAGGACGACCTGCCCTTTGTGAAACTCGTGGCGCGGGTCTGTCGGGGGCAGGAGTCCATGCAGGTCGAGCTTGCCTTGCTGCAGAATATGCCCGAGGCAGCCTCCACCGATGCCACCACCTGGCGCAAGTCCATCCGCATCAACGGAGTGAACACCCGGGCCATCGATGCGGTGGGGGCGGTGAATGTGGTCCTTTTCCTGCCGCAGGACATTGAGATCGTGGCTTCTTCGCCACAATTGCGCCGCAACTACCTGGACGACACCATTTGCCAGGTAGATCCGCACTACAACCGGGAGCTGCAACGCTATGGTCGCGTTCTAACGCAACGCAATCACCTGCTCAAGGCGCTGCGCGGTAGGTCACACGACGAGTCACAGCTCGCGTTCTGGAACGAGCGGCTAGTGAAGCACGGCGCGTACGTCTCTGCTCGTCGCGAACAGGCGATTCAGCATCTGGGAATGCTGGCGGAGCGAATCCACACACAGCTCACGGGCGATCAGGAACGACTGGTCATCGAGTACCGCTGCAGCATCCTGAGCAGTAAAGCCCCTGTGGCCGCCTGGCAACTGGGGTTGACGGCCGAAGCACCCGCCTCCGCTCTTCCTCTGCCAGAGCGGCAGGCGCAGTTAGCTACGGCCTTTTCCCAACGGCTCCAGGAAAGCCAAGGAAGAGAGGTGGAACAGGGCATGTCGCTCGTTGGCCCTCATCGCGACGACATGGGCTTCCTATCCAACGGCATAGACATGACCGTTTACGGATCCCGCGGTCAGCAGCGCACCACGGCTCTGTCGCTCAAACTGGCGGAAGTAGAGTGGGTCACGGTGCAGAAGGGGGATAGACCCGTCCTGCTCTTGGACGACGTGCTCTCGGAGCTAGACGGAGGGCGACGCAACTTCCTGCTTGCGGCCATCCATACTGCGCAGCAAGTGTTGATGACGACCAACGACCTGTCCAACTATCCTCCCGAGTTCCTTAACCGTGCCGCCCTCTGGGTCGTTCGGGGTGGATGTCTGGAGCCTTTTACTCAGCCGTAAGTGGTTGCTTCTTGGGCACGCCTGGCCGCCTCGGATACTTTTGCGGAGTCTGTGCTACCTTATCCACCACGACAAGCGAGCGGAGCTCTCGCATGCCCGGCAGCGGCAGGGTCTTGACTTCACAGAGCTGTCCGCCCAGCAGAGTGATTGCCGGTTGGGCTTGGTCCAGCTCTGATCCGATATCGGCGCCTTTCTGAGCAATCCAGCGCCCTCCTTTTCGGCAGAGGGGCAAGCAGTACTCAGCCAACACAGTCAGATCGGCCACTGCCCTGGCCAAGACGAGGTCGTATCGCTCCCGATGGTGGGCATCCTGCCCAACATCTTCTGCTCTGGCCCACAGCACCTCAGTGCGGGTCAAGCCCAATCGATCTAGAATGTGCCGGAGGAAATTCACCTTCTTGTGAACAGATTCCAGAAGCACAAGGTTCAGGGCAGGGCGGAGAATCTTGACCGGTATCCCAGGGAATCCGGCGCCACTTCCCACATCGATGCACAACAGCGGCTCATCTCGGCTGGACAGCGGCACAACGTCCGGCAGCGGATCACCGGTCACCTTGCCCGGGGCGGGAATGGCCAGAAGGCAGGTCAGGGAATCAAGAAAGTGTCTGATCTGCACGTCCTCGCATCGAGTTACCGTAGTCAGGTTAAACTTGCGGTTCCATAGCTCTAGTTCTTGGCAGTAGACTTCAAAGGCCTGCAAGTGGGCGCTCGTCAGATGCAGTCCCAGTCGCCTGGCTTCTTCTCGCAACAGCTCCATGCTGGCACCGCCAAGCTCCTGGCTCAACATGACCCCTTCCGAATCTCGATGCTGCAGCGCAAGAGGTTCCCCCACTGACGTGAAAATCCCTCCTCGTCCTGCCATGAGAGGCCGGCCGGGAGCTCGCCGGATGAATCTGGCGGAACCGCCGGATCGACAAAGTACCAACCCGGGCGCAGCACAGGGGTCAGTGTACTCCCAGTGGGGGCCGGCGGCTGATAACCGTACAAGACTTTGGCGTGGGCCCAGCCTTTGTACATCATCCCTTTGAAGCAAAGCAAATCACCCACAATCACGATGTTGACCGTCTCATCGCGCAGACCCCGCACCAGTCGTTCCCTGCTGCTCGGCCAGACCAGCCGCGCAGGCAATCCGAGAGAGCGCAAGCATGCCGATATTCCCCATGGAAAAGAGGCCCAGCCTGGAACCTTGTACAACGCAAAGTGGGCGCCTACCTTGTCCACCCAGGGCAACCGTTCCATACTTCTGGCGACCCTGCTTCCTTCGAACTCCTGGAGGCCGCCAAGGGCATTGGCCACCATCGCAACGCAATACGCACCACAGTCGTTGGTTCCCGAACCCTGATACTGATGCCAGGAGCCAAGGTCCAGATGCGATCGCTCCACAGGTCTGGGATAAGCTTGGGCTAGAGGTTGGTTGGGCCGGTTCAATGAACCTTCCTACTGAGGGCGCGCCTCACTAGGCGGCTGTGGATCGGGAAGCACTTGGCGAGCTCGCGCCGCACCCTCCTCCGGACCGATTATCTTCATTTCTTCCATCACATCAATCAGGCGGGCGGCGCGTGAGTACCCTATGCGCAAGCGACGCTGCAGCAGAGAAATGGAAGCCCTCTGCTGCTCACGCACCAGGGCGATCGCCTGATCCAAGAGGTCATCCCTGGTGCCAGCCTCCTGCTCCCTAACCAGCATGTCCTTCCAGAGGGGTTGCTGGATCAGGGGAGCCCCAGCCGGAAGCGGACCAGCACCCTCAAAGCTATGCCAGTAGCTAACCAGCCTCTCGAGCTCTTTGTCGGTGATGTAGCATCCCTGCAGGCGCACGAGTTTACTCGAATCAGACGCCATGTAGAGCATGTCGCCACGGCCCAGCAGCTTTTCCGCACCGCCAGTATCGAGAACGACGCGCGAGTCCACCTGGGAAGTAACCGCAAAGCTGATTCTGGCAGGAAAATTGGCCTTGATCAAACCCGTGACCACATTCACAGAGGGTCGCTGCGTGGCAATCACCAGGTGAATGCCTGTGGCACGAGCGAGCTGAGCGATTCGACAGATGGATCTTTCCACTTCATCCGGAGAAACCATCATGAGATCCGCCAGCTCGTCAATCAGCACCACAATGTACGGCAGCTTCTTCTCGCCTCGGGCCATTACCATTCCATTGTAGGACTCTAGATTCCGAGCTCCCATTTTGGAAAAGATGCGATAGCGGCGATCCATCTCGCCAGTGACCCACTTCAGAGTCGTCACGACTCGCTCGACCTCGATGACAACGGGAACGAGAAGGTGTGGGATTCCGTTGTAGCTGATCAACTCAACCATCTTCGGGTCAATCATGACCAGGCGCAGGTCGTCAGGCGTATTGTTCAACAGCAAGCACGCCGTGATCACATTGATGCACACGGACTTGCCTGATCCTGTGGCACCGGCGATCAAGAGGTGAGGCATTTGTGCCAGATCAGCGACGATGGGCTGACCTGCCACATCTTGACCCAGCGCAATACCCAGCGGAGCACCTAGCCGCCGGAAGGCGTCCGACTCGATGACCGATTCAAGGCTGACCATGGCAATGCTGGTGTTCGGAACCTCGATGCCAACCAATGAACGACCAGGAACCGGAGCTTCGATACGGATGGGATTCGCGGCCAGGGCCAAGGACAGGTCATCTGCCAGCCCGCTGATCCGGTTGACTTTAACTTTGACCCGCTGGCTCTTTCCCGCAGCATCCTTTCGCTCCATGAATCCTGGCTCGAGGCCAAATTGGGTGACCGTCGGTCCTTGATTCACTTCGACGACTTTGGCTGGTACGCCGAAACTGGACAGGGTCTCCTCGATGATACGAACCTTGGCACGGATTTCAGCTTCGCTCAGCTCCTGCTCGATCCCCCGTTCCAGTATCCCTTCCACCGAAGGCAGTTTCCACTGCTGCCGGGCACTCTCGCTTCCGCCAGGTAAAGCGAGAGCACCCGCTTGTGGAACAGAAGCAGGTGGCGCGACTGGGTCTTGGCGCCTCCTTTCCTGTTCACCGATCTTGCTCATTAGGGTCGCCGCCAGGCTGTCATCTCGGGGAGGATCCGTCACCCGCCGGCTCAAAGAGCGCACACGATACCACTCTGCTACCCGGTTCCACCCACCGCGCAATCGCACCCAAATGTCAGCCAGGGGAATATCGATCAGGGTAATGATCGACATCCCCATCAGCGTTAGCAGAACAAGGAAGGCTCCCAAGTCCCCCAATCCATCGATCAATGCTCGGCTGATGTACCAGCCGAGGTACCCGCCGCCCTTCCCACTCGCAGCGACGACATCAGGTTCCAGTGCAAAGTAGTGCAGCAGGCTCAGACCAGCAGTGAACGCGAGGAGAATTCCTCCCACGATCCTAGTCGGAACATCGGGAGCGCGTCCAAAGCCGCGCAGGAATAGCCAAAGGCCGAAGGCTCCCAATCCCAATGGGGCAAGAAACGCTCCCCAACCAAAGGCCAGTCGCAGGCCTTGGAGCCAGGATCCTGTGAGGGTACTGTGGGTGAACGATAGCAGGCTCAACAGCGTCACTGCTGACACCATCAGCAAGGCCACGCCCACAGACCGAAGCCAAACCGGCCAAGAAACGGCCTTTGACTGTGGTTGCGGCTTTCGTCTGCTTCGCTTCTGACCGCTCATGGCCTACAGCTCCGTGACCATGGCGGCTACCAGTGGCCGCCGACGAGTCTGGCGGTAGATGAAGCGGCTCAATGCCTGTCGAATCTCTTCGGGCAGGTCCTTGTGGTTCTGCGGCTCACTGATAACACGTAATACCTCACACCGGGCCCCTTCCAAGAGGTCTTCCGCCTCGCGGTCGTACACGAGCCCTCGGGAGAACACCTGAGGACCGCAAAGCAGTTGGCACGTGCCTCGCTTGATCACCAACGAGACCACCAGGAATCCGTTGCGCGAGAGCAACCGCCGATCCTGAAGCACTGACCCTCCCATGTCGCCTACGCCGAGGCCATCTACTAAGACGTCCTCCTCGGCAACACGTTCGACAACCTGTGCCGAGCTAGATCCGAGCTCAAGAACGTGGCCGGTCTCCAGGACAAAGATGTTCTGTTTGGGTACGCCCATCTGTTCAGCCAGGCGGGCATGCAGTACCAAGTGGCGGTACTCGCCATGGATGGGAACAAAGAATCTGGGTCGGATGATGCTGAGCATCATTTTGAGTTCTTCTTGGCTTGCATGGCCGGACACGTGCACATCCAAGAGTTCGTCGTAATAGACGTTCGCCCCCAATCGGAACAGGTTGTTCAGCGTCCGATTGATCATCTCTTCGTTGCCCGGGATCGGTGTCGAGGAGACTACGACCGTGTCCCCGGGAATCAGGCTAATCGGAGCATAATCATTGCGGGCCATACGCACCAGGGCGGAAGTAGCTTCACCCTGGCTGCCGGTGCACACGATGGCCACCTGATTGGCCGGCATTTCCCGGATCGCATCAGTGGCTACAAGCGCATGTTCCGGAATCCTCAGGTATCCCAGTTCAACGGCCATGCGCACGTTGTTGCTCATGCTCCGCCCAGCGATAGCCACCCTACGGCCATGCTGGTGCGCCACCTCAATGGCTTGCTGGATACGCGAAATGTTCGAGGCAAATGTGGCCACAATCACGCGGCCTTCGGCTTGGGAGAATATGTCATTGAAAGCCTGGGTGATCCCCGTCTCCGAGGGAGTGTAGCCGGCTGTCTCGGCGTTCGTGCTATCGGAAAGCAGAACCAGCACTCCACGCCGGCCCAACTCCGTCAGTTTGGCATAGTCAGTGGGCCACCCATCAACCGGGCTATGATCGAACTTGAAATCACCGCTGTGTACCAGGAGTCCCGCGGGCGTCTCAATGGCCAGGCCGATGCCATCAGGAATGCTGTGGCTCACGCGGAAGGGCTCTATCCGGAAGGGACCCAGAGACACGGCTTCACCGGGAATGATCTCGCAAAAGTCGGTCCCGTTCACGTGGTTCTCGCGCAGCTTTACCTGGATCAATCCCAGGGTTAGCCGAGTAGCATAGACTGGTACCTTCACCTGCGCCAGAAGGTATGGCAAGGCACCAATGTGATCTTCATGACCATGAGTGGCAATAATCGCTGTGATGCGGTCCTTCCGAGCAAGGATGTAGCCCATGTCGGGTATGACAATATCGACACCCAGCATATCGTTCTCGGGAAACATAAGGCCGGCATCGATCACCAGCAGGCTCCCGCCGTATTCCACGACCATCATGTTCTTGCCAATCTGGCCTAGGCCACCCAGCGGGATCAGCCTGAGCTTATCTGACAATCGCGGCCTCCATCATTGGTAACCACGCTGACGATGGGTTTCCACGGAACCACTAGAACAGCGTCAGCTGCTCGCCACGCTGATCGGGCTCAGCAACCTCAACGCCATCCATCTGGGCCAGGACCTGCGGGATGCGGAGGATATCCTTCTCAATGTCAGCTCGATACTTGGGCTGGTGCAAAGCTGCCGCCGGATGAAATAACGGCAGAACGAGCCACTGACCAACCATCTTGGCTTGGCCATGGACTTTGGAGATCATGGTTCGTGGGAGGAACTTGGCCATGGAATGCCTGCCAAGTGTGACAATCAGCCGCGGCTTGACGAGCTCAATCTGCCGGTCCAGGTAAGGCGCACATGCTTCGATCTCGTTGGGCAAAGGATCACGGTTGTTCGGAGGCCTGCACTTGATCACGTTGCAGATGTACACGTCCTCGCGTCTCATGTTGATAGATGCCAGCAGTTCCTCAAGAAAGCTGCCCGCAGCACCCACGAAGGGGCGCCCCACCCGGTTCTCATGGAACCCCGGAGCCTCCCCGATCATCATGATGGTCGCATCCTCTGGCCCCTCACCCGGTACAGTATTGAGCCGGCCCTCTGCCAAGCTGCATCCACGACAGGCTCGGATTTGGTCGTACAACTCTGTGAGCTCAGACAACACGTCCTCCTCTTGTCAGGGATGCCATGCCACGACTTGCCGTCCTCACCCGGCGCAGGATTCTACCCCAAACCGCCGGTTTTGTCCACGTTTTCAACATTTCGCCGAGATTTGACAAAATCCCCGAAGCACGGTACCATATCAGAGTGTTCGAGCAGGGTCCGTCGTCAAGGATTGCGTAGGTCTGTGCCGCGGAGGTCAGTTTAGGCTGACCTTGGCGGCTTTGTCCTATCTACCTGCCAGCGATTGACCGCTCAACACCGACATACGGCATCTCGGCTCCTGCCGGGAGTTTCGCAAATGCCATTGAGTAAGGAAGGGGGTTCGTAAGAGAATGTCGGAGCGGAGTCAGGGTACGGTAAAGTGGTTTAGCCGACAAAAGGGCTACGGGTTCATCCAGCCCGATGGTGGGTCCGAGGACGTATTTGTGCACTTCTCGGCCATCACAGGTGACGGTTTCCGTAACCTGGATCAGGGTCAGCGGGTGGAATTCTCCATCGAGGACAGCGAGAAGGGTCCACAGGCTGCCAATGTTATCACGCTAGACTAGCAGGGAAAGCACTTCTCCCCTCCCTGTGAAGCTGAGGCTTGCTCTTCGGCTCTAGGATCTGGAAAGGCATTCCCAACCCCCTCGGGACCCGAGGGGGTTTTTGTTTTGTTGACGTTTGGACTAAACTTACCCGGAATCGAGAAAGGGGGAGCATGAAGGGGCGGGTTTTTTCCGGGGCACGTCCAACGGGAAGGCAACATCTGGGCAATTACTATGGAGCGATCAAGAACTATGTCGCCTTGCAGGAAGACTATCACTGCGTTTACTGCGTGGTCGACCTGCATGCCCTCACAACACTGCGCGACACTCATCTGCTAAGACAGAACACCTACGAGATGGTCCTGGATTGGTTGGCTTCCGGAATGGACCCGGAGCGTAGCATCATCTTTGTTCAGTCGCACGTACCACAGGTGACCGAGCTCCACATGATACTGTCCATGGTAACCCCGATGGGATGGCTGACGCGCCTGCCCACTTTCAAGGAAAAGGTGCGACAGCAACCGGACAACGTGAACTATGGACTGCTAGGCTATCCGGTACTGATGGCTGCCGACATTACGCTGTACAAAGCGGATACTGTGCCCGTCGGAGAGGATCAGTTGGCTCACCTTGAGTTTACACGGGAGATCGTGCGGCGGTTTAATACCCAGTTTGGGCCAACCCTGATTGAGCCTCAGGCAAAACTCACGGAAACCCCGCGCATCATGGGCCTGGATGCTACAAACAAGATGAGCAAATCACTGGACAATCATCTGGAGCTTGCCGCGGGCCCCGACGAGATTCGGTCACGGGTGATGACCATGGTTACTGACCCTGCTCGTCGCCTCAAGTCCGATCCCGGGAATCCCGACATCTGCAATGTGCATGCTCTGCACAAGATCCTTTCCACCGACCCGGCCGGTATTGCCCAAATCGACGCGGACTGCCGCAACGCCAAGATCGGCTGTGTGGAACACAAGCGGCGGTTTGCCGCAGATCTCATCCAAGCTTTTGAGCTATTCCGTCAACGACGCGCCGAGATCGCCCAGAATCCCGAAGCGGTGTGGCAGATCTTGAACGACGGCGCTAGCAGGGCAAGGATGTTGGCCCAGGATACCCTTGCCGAGGTCAAGGATCGGGTAGGTCTGCCCTAAAACGCGCGCCCGGCACCTGCACAACTGCAGCGGCCAATCGGTTGCCCTCCTGCAATGCTGCCGCCATGTCGTGGTTCGCCAACCAGCTTACCATAAAAGCTGCCGCGAAGGCGTCTCCAGCTCCTGTGGTGTCCACCGCTGAGACGTGATATCCCGGATGATGCGTGATCGCGCCTGCGACCCCTCCTACGGCACCTTCCGGACCCAGTTTCAGGGCAACCATCGGAACATGCGCCAACAGGGTGCGGAGAATCTCTTCAGGGTCCTGTTCGCCGGTGAGCACACGGCCCTCATCCAGGTTTGGGAGGAGCACGTCGACATACCCCTCTACCCATCCCCAGAAGGCGGAGGCCCCCACCTCCTGCAGGAAACCGTAGGCTGAAGGGTCCAAGGACACACCGATCCCTTGCTGTTTGGCGCGACGCATGGCCGCCAGCGCTGCGCTGCGTGAGATGCCATCCAGGAACGAATACGCACTGATGTGCAGCCACTCGGCGCGGTCAAGGAGGCTCCAGTCCAACTCATCCGGGGAGAGGGTTGCCGTTGCACCCCGTGCTGCCAGCATTGTGCGCTCCCCTTGAGCATCCACCGTGATGACGATGAATCCCGTCGTTTCGGGACCGACAATGACGCCCTGCACGTGTTCTCGGGCCAGGTCCTGCTGCAGCATCTCCCCGAGTATGTCGCGACCCACTTTGGCCATCAGCCCCGACTTGCGGCCCAATCGTGCCACCCAAACCGCAAAATTCGCCGCAGAACCTCCAGGAGAGAGGGAGCCCCGCACAAAACAGTCAGTCGCGTGCAGAACCGGCTGCTCGACATGAACCGAGATGTCCAGCAGTAGATCACCCAGCGCAACGATCATGGACTCATCCCCACTCACAGGTCTAAAGTCCTTTCACTATCTCTGCAATGCGGTGTTGAGCACATCACGCAGTACCGCACCAGTGGTGGCGGTGGGCCCTTCATCATCGATAACCGCGGTGATGACACCCATAATGTCAGTGGTGAACACCACGCCCATTTGCCACTCAGTTAGACTCGCCATCGGGTGGGATAGCAGCAACTCGGTTGGCCTCACCGACAGAGCGTATCCCCCTTCCTGCTGAAGTTCCGCGGTTACCAGAAGCTTGACCACGCGCCCACGATCCCGAGCTTTGATCAGGTCCGAGCGATCCAGGCCACGGATACCTTGGACGCAAACATCCTGGAGGGTTGCGGGCATGTGTAGTACCGCGTTGGCGACAATCACCAGCTTATTGGCGGCATCCCAACCATCAATATCCAAGGTGGGATCGGCCTCAGCCACGCCAGCTTTCTGGGCTTCTGTAAGTGCGTCGGCAAGGGACAATCCGGCCTTGTCCATACGGCACAGAATATAGTTCGTGGTCGTATTGAATATACCCTCGACACGATCAATCCGCGCGCCCACCAAATCCCTGCGGCCAAGGTTAAGGGTAGGAAGTCCACCAGTAACCGTAGCGCTGAACATCAGCGACCTTTGTTGCTCGCGCGCCAGTTCGGTCAGATGCTGGTAGGCCAGGACCATCGGTCCCTTGTTCGCCGTAACTACGTCAACCCCATTGGAGAGGGCCCACGTGATCAATGACAAACCGGGTTCGCCATGTTTCAAGTTCGTTGGAGACAATTCAACCAGCAAATCTGCGCGGTCTCTCTGCAGCAGTTCAAGCCCAGAGACCCCCGGCAGCCCATGACCTGGGCACGTGGATACGCTCTTACCGCCCAGCTTGCAGTTCAGTAGCTCGGCGCAGTCCAGACCTTGATCGTGGAACACGGCGCCGCCCGAGTCGGCCACGCCCACCAGTTGTAGGCGCACACCATATTGCTCTTCCAAGGTCTTTTGCTTGTCCGTCAGCATCTGCAAAAGCCGCTTCCCGATGTTACCAACACCAATCAACACAAGTCTACGAGTTTTCATTCTGCTCTCTCCTCACAGTAGATATCTTCTGCCAGCCAACGATAGATCGAGAAGGTGAAGCGAAAGCGCCAGACATAGGGCGGAAACTGGCGCGACTGACCGATAATGCTCGAATCCCATACAAGCTCATGCTCGCGGGTCCCACAGAAGGCAGTCGGCCACCAGGTGGCCGGGTCATGTTGCACAACCAGGTAAACGGGACGCTTCATGCGCTCCCAGTATTCCAGTGCTGAATGAAGACCCTGGGCATCGATAGGCCCTGCGTTGATGAGAAGCGCCTCGCGCCGATGGAGCGACCACAACGGTGCGGCAAACCAGCCTACTACAGCCTCTCCTTGCACAGGCTCAAAGAGCACCACACCGTCGGCCGGAAGGCGGGCAGCTAGCTCATCTACCAGCGCGGTCGTTCCTTGGGCCTCGCGATACGACCAGTATGGCACTGACGTCGAAAGGAGCCAGACGGACGCGGCAGCAGCCATGATCCATGCCACAAATTGCCACTGCCTGCGACCGGATATCCCCTGTACCGCGTACGCCGCCAGCAAACACAATCCCGGGAAAACCTCGGGTACCCACCGTCGCAGAGCTACCGGATACACGCTCGCTGTGGTGTACTTGGAAAAAAACGCGAGAACAAAGGGGATCACCACGGCGAGGAACAGTGTCTGCCGTAGCGGTATCTCATCCTGCAGAAAGATCGTGACGATGCCCGCCACCGCCAGCCAGAGCATCAGTGGGCTGATGTACCTGGCAGCCATAGCCACGAGCTCCTCACTGTGCGTGGCAAACGGTTCCTCATTCAAGAGAATATACTCAGGAAACAGTGGTCGGACATAGAGAGAATACGCCAGCCCCAGTACCGCACCCACTACCACGATGCCGCGCAGTATCGGCGCCCATTTCGACCACGGGATCCGCGGCCAAATCCAGGCGAGCCCTCCAATCCCCAGGAAGACACCCAGCCCACCCCCTAGCCCTGCCGCCAGCGGGAGCGTTTGGAGGTCTGCGGGCCATCCGCCCAGGAGGATCTCGGTAGTAGCACCCAGGTAAGGCCAATTGACCGTCCAGAACGTCAATCCCAGCGCCGTCGCAATGGCCACCGCTGCTAGGGCTAAGGCACCCTTGTCGCGTCGCCTCACCAGGATCAAGACAAACACAGCCAACGCAGGCAGTGCCAGGAGGGCGTCAATCCGTGCAGCAAAGGCAGCAGTCCATGCTGCCACGCCGAGTAGAATCCAGGGCCGCCACCCGGTCCCCACATAGGCTATCAAGCCATAGAGAAAGGTCCACACAAAGAACTGGCCCATGACCTCGGCGTAGGATGTACGCGAGAAATGCAGTTGCGGAAAGCTGAACGCCAACCACAAACCGGCCAGTAAGCCAGACCAGCGTCCAAAGGTATGCCGCCCAATCCAGTAGATGGTTACCAGGCCCATCACGCCGAACAGAGGTACCACATATCCCATGCCAGTGGTACCGAACAGCAGTGCAAAAGCAGCCATCCAGACCGTCAGCAGTGGTGGGCGAGAGGACACCAATGTATCCCCTACTGGGTCAAGCATGTAGTAGGCCCCATAGACGAGTCCGTGGTAGGACTGCAAGCGCACATCGGGCAGTTGCTCATCAGCTGGCACGTAGAACAGACGCTTCTGCTCATCACTCAGGCCCCGCAAGGCATTGTACGGGAACTCCAGCCCTCCAGTACGCAGCAGCCCAGCCGCTGTGTTGGGGTAGATGCTGGAATCTCCTAACTGAACCAGATGCTCCGCCGGCCAGAAGAAAAGCACTGTGCCCAACACAGCGATCAGAACGACAATGATGGCGTCACGGTGAGCCATCAGAATCCCGCCCGCCCCACCTGCCCGGTGATTCTCGCCTTCCTGAAACCCGATAGCCGAAGCCTTCCACCGCACGAATCCCCAGCCCACGACGATCCCAACCAACGCAGACAGCGTCACCAGCTCGACGCGATAAAGCCCCGCCTGCGCCAGGGCAACTCCCAATAGGCTCCAGGTCGTGATAGCTGCTGACAATGCAGCCCATACGGTTTCCAAGAGCGGGGCAGAGGGTCTGTTCACATTAGGCACCCGTGTTCACTCACTATCCTCTGGGGACAGGCAGTCTACAGCAAAGGAATGGGAGGCGGCAACAAAAGAACATTCCCAACGCCTCAGGTTCACAGGGACTGCAGGACTGGAGACAGCGACGAATACGTGTTCAGCAAGGCCTCTACGTGAGCCTCGATGGTCAACGGTTCGGGAGTGCCCCCATACAGGTTGCCGGCCTGTTCGATGGCCCTCAGGACGGCCCGGCGCCACTCCTGAACGTTGCCCGGCGCGCATAGCCAGCCGCTGACTCCATGTTCGACCTTTTCGGTCAGTGCACCTATATCAGCGGCAAGGACGGGTACCCCAGCAGCAAAGGCCTCCTGAACCACGAGCGGCGAGTTCTCGTACCACACCGACGGCACTACCAGCACATCGGTGTTGGCCAGAACCCGGCCAACTTCCCAATTCGGTACCGGTCCCAGGAGAGTGGTGTTGCTGGGATCGGCAAGCCGCAGCAGGGACTCGGCGTATTCTGGAAAAACACTGGGGTCCCCATAGACCCGCAGAAGAGCCCGGTCAGGCGGTACGCCTCGGAAGGCTTCGACGAGGACGTGCACACCCTTCTGCCATGCCAGCGATCCCAGGAAAGTGAAGCGAATACGGCCGTCCACGCTCTCCTCGCGCGCATAGCTCCGAATCCGGGCGACGTCCAGGCCGTTCTCCAGGAAACTGAGAGCGTCGGCCGGGAATCCAGCCCGTACGTACTGGTCGATCAGAAAACGTGAGGGCGCTACCCATCGCCCGGCTTGGAGCGCGGCCTGGCGCACCAAACGGTCCCGAAGCTGCAGCAGCGGAGCCGCAAAAGGACGCGCTGCTTGCCAGAACGGCAGCCCACTGCGAGCGAGCGTACACCGGGCGCAGTTGAGGCCCAGAGCCTTGCCTGTGCAAACGACTCCGTCGGGCCAGATAAGCTGCGAGTTGGCGCACAGATACCAGTAGTCATGCAGGGTCAACAGAACGGGGATACCTCTGCGCCTAACCATTCCCATTAACCGATAAGAAAGGAGCATGAGGTGCTGAAAATGCACCACCTCTGGTCTAGCTTCCTCCAGGAAGCTCTGGAAAGCAGCCTCCAGGTCAGGATTGAAGAACGTGTCTAGGAATTGAGCCAGAGGCCCTCGCAGCCCGCTCAGAGGACGGCCGGCGCGAAATGCACGAAAGCCTTCGCGGTCCTCCCAACCAGACAAGCCGCCGGGCGCCTCCGTATCGTGGCGATAAAACACATGAACTCGATGCCCTCGCCGGGACAGCTCTCGGGCCAGGTTGAGGGTATATACTTCCGTCCCACCCACACTCGCCGGCGGGAACTTGTGGACCACCAGGGCAATGCGCATGCCGAGTCCCTATCTGGTCACGAGCTGCGGCGTGGAGCTGCCTAGTTTTCGGATCCATTCCCATGTGCGCTCTATGCCCACGGGCAGATCCACCTGCGGGGACCACTTGAGCACCTCCTCAGCACGCGCCGTATCCAGCACTAGAGCCGGCACATCGAAGGGACGACCAGGCTGGTATTCCACGCTGGCCTTTCGGCCGATGACCCGCTCCATGATCGCCACCAAATCGTCGAGGGAGTATCCCCGTCCTCCGCCAATGTTGAACACCGGCACACCGGTAAGCTCCGCGGTCGCGGCCGCGACAATGGCCGTCACGAGATCGTCAATGTAGAAATAATCGCGCACCACAGACCCATCACCCCAGATTTCGATGGGTTCTCCCTGTGCCACGCGACTGAGGAAAGTGCTGATGGCACCCTGGCGCCGCCTGGGGTCCTGGCCGGGTCCATACGGCACGGATGGTCGCAGGATCACATATCGCAGGCCGTACAGATGATGGTACATCTGAAGGTACTTCTCGACCGCCAACTTGGTGATCCCATACGCGCTAATCGGATCGGTCGGGTGCCCCTCGTCAATGGGCAGGTACTTGCCAGCACCGTAGACCGTTCCACCAGAGGAGAGGAAGACCACCTTTTGCACATCCGACTGATAACAGGCATTGATCAATCGCACCGATGGCATCAGGTTGGTCTCGATATCAGATTGGGGATCACGAGTCGCCACCTCATGGATGCTGGTCCACGCCAGGTGAAACACGATATCCATGCCAGCCAATGACTCGCGCACGGCATAGTCCGTGCTCATATCGCCCTGAATATGCTCCACCTCTCGGGGCAATGTACCATAACGGCGGCCAAACAGGTCAAGCACCCGGACCTGATAGCCAGCCTGGACCAACGCATCTACGAGGTGCGCGCCAATAAACCCATTTCCGCCCGTCACCAATGCTGTTTTCATTGCTTTGTGCTCACAATCTGCTGATATTGCTGCTCTAGCCTGTCCACATAGGCATCGAAACTCCACTGAGCTACGGCACGCGTCACAGCTGCGTCAGAAAGGCTCTGGCGCAAGTTCGGGTCGCGCGCCAGACGCAGTATCGCCCCGGCCAGAGCCGCTGCATCGTTCGGCGGAACCAACATGCCCTCAACACCATCGCGCAGGGCTTCAGGAGTGCCGCCTGTGCGCGTGGCAATGACTGGTATTCCGCTGGCCATCGCGGCAACCAGGGTGATAGAGAACGGTTCTTCCCACGTGGAAGGGAAGACAAAGATATCGCCCTGTCGCAAGCTTTCGGCCAGCTTGGACGTGGGGATAAATCCGTCCAGCAACGCCCGGTCCTGCACGCCCTGGCTGAGTATCTCTTCCTTCAGGTAGTTCTGAAAAGCCTCTGTACCGGTGCCAATGATCCGCAGGCGGAGGTCAAGCTCCGGGTGTTGGCGGCGCAGGAGGCCCAATGCCGCGACTAGAACCTGAGGACCTTTGCCCTCCCACAGTTGCCCCGCAAAGATCACGTCCAGGGAGTTCTCTCCCTGATGAGGGATCAGACGAGCCTGATACAGGCTGGTATCCACGCCCAGATACATAGCATGTACACGTTGCTGGGGAAATCCTGCCTCGACATAGTACCTCTTGATAAAGTTGGAGATAGAGATCATGTGGTCGGGCAACGCTCGTGAGCGAAGGATTGGCTGAACCAGTTTTACGTACATGCTGAGCACAGCCTTCTGCCAGCGCTTGGCCGGACGTAGCAGCAGCGTGAGATCCCACAGCAAATACCGAAGCCATTTGTCCGCCACCTGCGCCACAACAGGACACCCGGCGCCCCGCACTGCCAACAGCCCTGCAGCTGAAGCCATGTACTGGTTGTCCACGACAATCAGGTCCGGCTTGATCTGCCGCACCACTCGGAACGTATGACGGTAGGTATCCGGGTCAAACACATGGCGCCGAAAGAGCTGACTCACGGTGGGCAAAGTACCCCCCAGAAACAACTCGGCTTTGTCATCGAGGCTGTAGTTGAGGACCGAATGGATCGTTGCCTGGCTTGGCAGATCGCGGCCTCGCGCCGTGAGTACGTGGACCTCGTGCCCACGCGCCGTCAGGGCGTTCACAAGGTCCCGCGCCAGCATCTCGTTCCCACCGACGATGTAGGGCGGATAGAGATTGATCAGCCAAGCAATGCGCATGTGGTCAGCTTTCAGGCAGAGGGTGCAATTGAGCCACGACCTGTAGGGCCAAGTCAGCAAAGGGATCGGTCAACTCAGTCCAATCATATCGCTGCGCAAGGGTCCTCCCGCCCTCGGCAAGGCGGCTCCATAGAACAGAATCTGACAACAGCCGCAGCACGGCTTCCACAAACTGTTCGGGTTCATTGGCGATCAGAATATCCTCACCATCGTGGACATCCAGGCCCTCGGCGCCAATGCTGGTGGACACGACGGGCACTCCCATGGCCATGGCCTCGATGATCTTGAGCCTCGTGCCCCGACCCAAGCGCAGGGGCACGAGGAATACCGCGGCCTCGCAGTAGTAGGGGCGGACGTCGGGAACCGTACCGGTCACTCTGACCCCAGGATGGGAGGTCAACTGAAGCACCTCCGGGGCTGGAGAGTGTCCCACCACCTGCACTTGAATCTCAGGGATCACCTGCCGGATCGCAGGGTACATCTTGTCAAAGAAGTACAGGATGGCATCAACGTTGGGATAGTAGTTCATCGAACCCACGAACAGCAGCCCCTTCTCTTGACGAGCTGGACATTCGGGAGGAACGAAGGCACTGAGGTCAGCCCCATTCGGTATCACCAGAGCGGGCACATCTGGCGCATCTCGACCAATGACCCCGGCGTCCTCCACCGAGCATGCGAGGTAACCGTGAAACTGGGGCATCTTGGCCCGTTCATATCGTGCCAGCTTGACAGATTCGATCAGGTCCAACCACTTCTCGATACCCCAAGGTCTCATCTGTGCCATGTCGCGGTAATGAAGGTGATCCACCTTCTGGCGTAGGACCAGGCGAGGTTGGGTTCGCGCCAGCTCAGCGAAGGGGGTCATACAAATCTCGTCGGCAATGACCAGATCATATTTCCCTTCTTGTAGATCGAGCTCCGCTTGCCTCAGGGCCTCGGGAGAGCAAAAGTAATCCACGGACCGTGGCAGCGGCCCCAAGAGGACGGTCAGGCGAGCCCACCTGCTCCAGGCTTTGTATATCGGATAGGATACAACACGCCGGCAGAACGCCTCTAGATGAGCAACTTCCGAGGGAGACGGTCCGTCGTTGCCGTGATGTACGGTGAATAGATCCACCTCAAATCGGGAAGCCAATGCTCGCACCAGATGATAGCTGCGAATCCTGCCGCCGGTATCAAGGGGGTACGGAAGGTAGGGGGTGAAAAAAGCGACTCTCATCGCGCCTCTTGGGTGAGATCGGTCGGTCTTGTGCCGCTGACCCAGACCTCTCGCGGCGCCGCCAAGAGCTCAAGGTACGTATGGTACAACGATTGCCCGATTTGCTGAACCGCCGCGGCAGTGACCGTCACATTCTTCCCCAGCGCAGTCAGGCCCAGTCGCATAGCATCGAACTCTTCGAACAAGACTCTCTGAACCATCAAGCGCGCCAGAGCCCGCCTGAGCCGGACAATCAGCCCCTTCGGGAATCCTGACGGCGCATCCACTGGTGCCTCCAACGCGGAGGCCAACTCATCCTCATTCGCTCGGATGGATAAACGGAGATGATCCAGCACCAAAGGCAGGTTCTGCATTTCTGCCGGCGGACTCCAGGATGTTGCCGGGTTGACACCTGAGCGGACTGCATCGAATCCCACCGAATCCAATAGGAACTCGACCAGCGACCGGGAGTAGGGCCGCACGTGGGTGGCGTCACGCCAGAACTCGTGCAGCTGCACCACGACACTGGCAGTATTGGGAGTAGTCAGGACGATCAGCCCTCCCGGCCGCAGGGCCTCGAGGCAGAGGGCGAGGAAACGCACGGCATCAGCCGAGCAGAGGTGCTCAAGGAGATTGCTGCAGAAGATGCCGTCGAAAGCTGCCTTGTGACGTGGCAAATAGTGGAAGGCATCATCCTGAACGACCTCCAGGCCCTGTTCATTGCACCGTTCGATCATCCAGGAGTCGCAGTCAACCCCTACTCCGCGAACGCCGCGAGTCTGCAGCAATTGGAGGAATTGCCCTTCACCACACCCCACGTCCAGGACCTGCGTGCAGTGGTCGAACATGGGTGCATAGTATTCGAGGACTGAGCGATTCCATTCCGGGTCAGTCTGCTGCGAAGCCTCAAGGTAGCGGTAAAAGCGTCCCTCCAAGTCTTCCAACGCGCTAGTCACTCCCTGTCATGTCCATCGGTTTGTGAACCCATCGCGCCGGCAACGCCAGTATCCCATGAGCTCCTTTGGCCGAATAGACTTGGAACCGATAGGCCTTGTCCTGGAACTCGGCCGGTGATGTCCAGTACGGGGGGTCAGGCTCGACATAGGCCCCCACGGACAGCGCATAGTCCCCCTCGTAGAGATCCAAGCTGCTGATCTCGACGACCAATTCTCCCTGCCCCTCAATAGGGCCAATTCGTGTTGGATCGATGCTGTACGTATTGGTACTGGAGATGTACAGCCCGTCGGAACGATGAATCAGGATGCTGAAAACGGGGTTCTCGATCCTTTGCAGCGCCTCGTAATGAATGTGCACACGCACCGCATCGCTGGTACGAAATGTCCAGCGCGGCTTGTCTCCGACCATGATTACGTCCAGGATGCGCAGTTTGCCCACATTGCTATCAGCCTTGGTTCTGACGTTGCGCGCCGCCAGTCCGATGCCCGCCTGGTCTGCCACCGTGTCTACGTATTGCTCGATCACCCGCGCCGTTGGACCAAAATCCTCCAGCTTGCCCCCATTTAGCCACGCCAGACGGTTGCAGAGTTGCTGGACCTGTCCCAGATTGTGGGAGACCAGCAGCACCGTCGTTCCATCGCTGCGCATTTGTTCAATCCTTTCCAGGCACTTGCGCTGGAAAGAAGCGTCGCCGACGGCCAGTACTTCATCCACAAGGAGGATTTGAGGATCTGTATGCACTGCGATCGCGAATCCTA